>DATJYG010000385.1:0-3731 GCA_035499695.1 Polyangiaceae bacterium | reverse complement strand
GTCGCAGGGCGCACGGGCCCGCGATACTACCAGGCTCGAAGCGCTACCGGGCTCCTTGAGCGCGTCTGGCGGCCTTCGTCATGGTGGACGAGGGGGGCGCCCGCTTGGCGAGGATCTCGTTGACCGTGTCGAGCAGCTTCTCGGGCAGGCAGGGCTTCGCGAGGAAGCCCTCGCACCCGGCCTCGCGCGCGCCCTGCGAGTGCCCCTCGAGCGCGTGCCCCGTGAGCGCGATGATGGGGATCTCGCGCGTGAGCGGGTCGTGCTTGATCCGCCGCGTCGCCTCCCACCCGTCGATGACCGGAAGCGACAGGTCCATCACGATGAGATCCGGCAGCTCGGAGCGCGCCATCTCGATGGCCTCGGCCCCATCCCTCGCCTCGACGACGTCCAGTCCCGCGTAGCGGAGAAACTCCGCGTACATGGACCGGTTGTCTTCGAAGTCGTCGACGATCAGGACCTTGTGCGGCTTCATGAGGCGGACGATGGATCCTGCTCTATCGAAGCTCCCGCTTCCAGTGGGGATCGTGCCCGAGCCCGGTACTTGGATGGTGGCATCCGGACTGCAGAGTGCTCGGCCATGCGCTCAGTACCGCCGCAGGGGCCGTTCGATGCCGAGCAGGACAGCGGCGAAGAGACGTTCCAGCTCAAGTTGAGGCTCGCGGCGGACGCCGCTTCGGGCGCCTACGAAGTGACCATCGAGCTGCTCGACATCGGGCTCCGCGTCGAGAAGATCGACGTGGACCTGCGCCGCGCGCTGCGATCCGCGGCCGACGAGTGCGCCGACCGGCTGAGGGACATGGGGTACGCCGTGACGTCCAACGACGTGATCGGTGCGCTCGAGGAAGCCCTCGACGACGCGGAGCTCGTGCGCCGCGAGAGCACGCCGCCGAACTAGCCGTTCCAGGCGGGCAACTCGACGGTGAACGTCGTGCCCGCGCCGGGCGTGCTGGCCACGGTGATGGTGCCGCCCATCGCTTCGACCAGGTGCTTCACGATGGCGAGCCCCAGCCCCGTGCCGCCGCGCTCGCGCGAGCGGCCGGCGTCGACACGGTAGAAGCGCTCGAAGAGCCGCGGGAGGTGCTCGGCGGCGATGCCCGGGCCGTCGTCCTTCACCTGGAGCACGACACGATCGCCCCGGCGCTCGCCGCTGACCCGCACGTGCCCGCCCGAATCGCGGCCGTACTTGATCGCGTTGTCCGTGAGGTTCTCGACGACCTGCTCGAGGCCCGTCGGGTCGCCGCGCACCATCGCGTCGGGCGCGACCGCCACTTCGACCGTGGCTTCCCGCTGCGTGGCACGCTCGCGCAGGGTGTCGCGGACGTGCTCGGCGACGGCGCTCGCCTCGATGCACTCGCGCACCGTCAGCTCCGGCGGCCGAGCCTCGAGGTCGCTCAGCTCGAGCAGTCCCTCGACGAGCGCAGCGAGGCGCAGCGAGTGGCGGTGGATGATCTCGACGAACTGCTTGCGGGTCGCGTCGTCCACCGGGCTGCGCAGGAGCGTCTCGGCGTAGCCCTGGATGGCCGTGACCGGCGTGCGAAGCTCGTGGCTGGCGTTGGCGACGAAGTCGCGCCGGACCACGAGCAGCTTGCTGACGCGGTCGCGTTCGGCGGTGAGCTCGCCGAGCTTCGCCTCGAGCTGGGCCGCGAGCGACGCCAGCGTGCGGGAGAGGACGCCGAAGTCGTCGGGCGAGGCGGACGGGACGATCGCGTAGTCGCCGCGGGCGATGCGGGTGGCGCTCTCGGTCATGGCGCGCAGGGGCCGCGCTGCAACCTGCGAGGCGAGCCAGCCGAGGGCGAGGGCGGCCACGATGGCCAGGGCGAAGGCGACCGAGAGGCGGCGCCGTATGCCCTGCAGCGTCGCGTCGATCTCCGACAGCGGCGCGGCGAGGCGAAGCACCATGCCGTCGCCCGCGCCGACGGCGACGAAGCGCGTCGGCACGCCCGCGACGATGCGCGTCGCGCGCCCCACGTCTCCCGCTTGTGCGGCGGCGATCTCGGGATCGCCGGCGCCGGAGGGCGCGTGGGTGATGTCGGTCACCTCCGAGTCGCCGATGACGTCACCTTCGCGATCGAAGATGGTGACCTGCGCGTGCACCACGAGCCCGAGGCGTCCGGCCAGCTTGTCGGGATGGCGGCGGCCCTCGCCGACCCAGGTCGCGGCGCCGATGGCCTGCTGCTCCAGGCGCTCGTCGAGCTGGCGAACCAGGTCGTTGCCGAGGGTCTGATTGAGCTCGAGCACGACGAGCACGAGGATCGCCGTGACGAGCGCGACGTGGCTCGCGAGGAGCTTGGCGCGGAAGGTGAGCGTCACCCCCCGATCTTACCGGGTGCTCGCGGTGCGTAGGGCGTCGAGCGCTGCGTGCACGGCGTGCCGCATGGGCCGGCCCTGCCTCTCGCGCTGCTCGCGCACCGAGCCGTCGTACGACGCCAGCGCCGCATCCACGGTGGCCACGGTGTCCGCGTCGACGTGCGGGCGCACGCGCGTCCAGGCGTCTTCGGCCCTCGCGACGTCCCGCGCCGCGGCGTCGAAGTCGCGGTACTGCGCGTCTGCGTCGAGGCGGCGGAGCCAGCCCCTGAGCTCCTCCATCTCGTCGGCGTCCATCTTGGACGCCGCGAGCGCGACCGCTGCGGCGCCTCCCATGCACGACCTGCGCTCGCGTCGCCCGGCGGCGCTCTGGGTCAGCGGGAGCGCGTCGTCCACCATTCCGAGCAGCGCTGGCGCCGCGACCAGGCCACGCACGCGCTCCTCGTCCGTGCGCAACGCATCGGCCGCGTCGAGAGCGCCCTCCCAGTTCGCCGCGACGCAGGAATCGGCGAGTCGCTGCGCGTCGTGCGCGAGCGCGTGCGCCGGCGATGCCGGCGGCGTCGCAGCCGTCCCATGTGCACATCCATAGAGCACGAGCATCCCCGGCAGGAGCGCAGACCGCATGCTCCGTCAGGATGCGCGTGGCGTGCCCCGGGCTAGGTCAGCTCTTTCAGCCGGTAGCCGAAGCCGTGCACCGTCTCGACGGCCTCGCCGTAGGTCCCGAGTCGCTCGCGCAGCCGCCGGACGTGCGTGTCCACCGTGCGCGACGCGGCCTCGCCCGAGATGCCCCACACTTCCTCGAGGAGCTGGGCCCTCGTGAAGACGCGGCCTGGGTGCTCGAGCAGCAGCTGGATCAGCTTGAACTCGAGCGGCCGGAGCTGGAGCTCGGTGCCGTCGAGGAAGACTCGGTGGCGCACGGGGTCGAGCTCGAGCCCCTTCCAGTGAAGCTTGCGGTCGCTGCCGGTGAGGGCACGCGCCTCGCGTCGCTCCGCGGTGCGCCGCGCGAGCGCCCGCACGCGCATCACGAGCTCTTTCACGCTGAACGGCTTGACCACGTAGTCGTCGGCGCCCACCTCGAACCCGAGGACGCGGTCGTACTCGTCGGCGCGCGCCGTGAGCATCAGGACGGCGGTGTCGCCCAGCTGGGGATCCGCGCGAAGCGAGCGGCAGATCTCGGTGCCCGACACGTCCGGCAGCATCAGGTCCAGGATGATGACGGCCGGCCGGATCTTCTGTGCCAGGACGAGCCCCGCCTGTCCGCTGCCGACGGCGTCGACCTCGAAGCCGGCCTCGCGCAGGTTGAACGTCACGAGCTGGCGCAGATCCGGCTCGTCGTCGACGAGGAGGATGCGCGTGGCGCTGGCCTCGGCAGCTACGGGGGCGGGCATGGTCTCGGCTTGATTCATCTTCGCTCCACCCCCACGGTG
>DATJYG010000384.1:0-4609 GCA_035499695.1 Polyangiaceae bacterium | reverse complement strand
TCGAACGCGATCACCGGAACGGTCGGCGAGCTCCCCATCCTCGCCGCACGCCGAGGCGCCGGCCCGGCAATCGTCCTCCTCGGCGACGCATTCAATTGGGGACAGTCACTGTTTTTCTCATCCGCGAATCGTTCGCAAATGAGAAAAATGGTGCCTGTCCCTATTTCTCCAGCACGAGCTTCCTGACGCCGCCGGCTTCGATCTTCTTCCAGTCGGTGACCATCGGGATGTACTCGCCCTGCGCCCAGGCGGCGCTGAAGGTGCGGTAGTAGGGCGAGAGCACGTTCCCGGACTGGCCGCCGGAGTGGATGTAGAGCGAGTTGTCGACGTCGCTGAGGTCGTAGATCGCGCGCAGGCTCGGCGCGTGCACGCTGGCGAAGGGGCGCGCCTCGTCCTCGAAACGGCTCCGCCCGACGTCGACGGTATACGGGTCGCCCGGCGACGGCACGGTGATGTCGAAGAACGGGGCGAGCAGCTTCACGCGATCGAAGGGCCGGTGCTCGGCCAGCGCGTAGTGCGCGTTGCCCCAGCGCCACGCGCTCATGTCGCCGCCGTAGCGGCGCCGCAGGTCGGCGAGCGCCGCGTCCAGCGTGGCTGACAGGACGTCGTCGCACGACTCGACCGCCTTCGTGCGCACGTCGTCGCACCAGCGGCCCTCGCCGTCGACGTCGTTCAGCACCGCGGTCAGGAACGGCGCGCGCGCCAGCCAGTTGCCGCGGAACGCCTCGCCCATCTCGTCGGCGTAGATCGCGCGCGAGAACTCCCGCCACCAGGCCCAGGCGATCAGCGGCTCGGGGCGGTCCACGGTCATCGACCCGTCCCATCCCGCGAGCAGCTGCAGCGCGCGGCGTGCGTCGTCGCTCCCCGGCTTCGTCTTCAGCAAGCGCGGCAGCAGCTCGCGCACCGGCAGCGACACCACGTCGCCCTGGATGCGCGCGAAGCTGCCGATCGAGTGCAGCGGCACCGCGCGCAGCAGCTCGGCGATGCGATTGGCGCGATACGGCGGCTCCCACTCGCTCGTGATGTAGTGCCTGTAGCCGGGCGGCGTGATGCGATTGTTGGCCGTGACCACCTGGCCGCTCGCCGGGTTGTAGGAATGCGGCAGCTCGCTGAACGGGATGAATCCGTTCCAGTCGTAGCGCGCAAGCCAGCCCGGTGCCGGCGCCATGCCGTGCAGGTCGTTGTCGGCGCGGCGCACCGGAACGCGACCCGCGGCGACGTAGCCGATGTTGCCGTCGACGTCGGCGTAGACGATGTTCTGCTGCGGCGTCTGGAAATCCTTGACCGCGGCGAGGAACCCGGCCCAGTCGCGCGCGCGCGCCATCTTCACCGCGGCCTGCATCGTGAGGTCGTCGTCGCGCAGCGCCGTCCACTGGAAGGCGACCACGTGCCCGCGCGGCGCGGCGTCCTGCGCGATCTTGAGAACGTCGGAGATGACCGGGCCGTGCCGCGAGATGCGCACGCGCAGGCGCACGTCGTCGGCGCCCTTCACCTTGATCACCTCGTCGACGGTCTCGAACGGCTTCGCGCCCTCGGGCGTCAGGTACTCGCCCGCGCCGTCGAGCCGCTCGAGGTAGAGGTCCTGCACGTCCGGGCCGGTGTTCGTGAACCCCCAGGCGAAGCGATCGTTGCGGCCGAGCACGATCGCCGGCACGCCGGGCAGCGTCGCGCCGATCGCGTCGAACCCCGGCGCCGAAACGTGCGCGAAGTACCAGACCGGCGGCGCGGTCAGCCCGAGGTGCGGGTCGTTGGCGAGCAGCGGCTTTCCCGTCGCGCTCTTCTCGCCCGACACCACCCAGTTGTTGGAGCCGAGCCCTTCGCTCGAGTAAATGGGGACAGGCACCAAATTCCGGGCAATTGGGTGCCTGTCCCCATTTGCCAGGCGCACGCCCTCGCGCTCCATGCTCGCGTAGAGGCGGTGCAGGTCGGGGAGCTCGGGGTACTTCTCGCCCGGGTAGGGCGGCAGCAGCTCATTGATGCGCGCGTTCGGCAGCGTCTTCGCGAGGCGCATGCGCAGCAGCTCGTTGCGCCAGTTGGCGCCCAGGTCCCAGGCCATCATCTTGATCCAGCCGAGCGAGTCGGCCGGCGTCCACGGCGCGGGCCTCGCGCCCGTCACGAGGAACTCCACCGGCAGCACGGGATCGGTGGCGAGGAATGCGTTGACGCCCGCGGCATAGGCGTCGAGCAGCGCGCGGGTCTCCTCGTCGAGGTGGTTGAGGTTGGCCTCGGCCGCGCGGCGCACGCCGAGCGTGCGCAGGAACCGGTCGGCGTCGAGCGTCGCGGGACCGAAGATCTCCGACAGCCGCCCCGCGGCGGTTCGACGGTTCACCTCCATCTGCCACAGCCGGTCCTGCGCGTGAACGAACCCCAGCGCGAACATCGCGTCCTCGAGGCTGCGGGCGCGGATGTGCGGCACGTCGTAGCGGTCGCGCAGGACGTCGATCGAGTCCCTCGGTCCCGCGATGTGGATTACGCCCTCATCCTGGGGCAGGGAACGCCGTAAATGGAAATAGGCGCCGGCAGTCGCCAGGGCGGCCAGGACGATGGCCGCGAAGACCAGCCGGAGCAGCGTTCGCACGGGGAAAGGATACGTTCTCCCGCGAATTCGTCCAATGCGGCGGTGCCGCAATTCTGCTATAAGCAAATAGTTACTCACGGCAGCGGGAGCGCAAAGTGCTCTACAGCCTGTACGAAGCGCAGCACGCGTGGCTGACCCCCTTCCGCCTCCTCGCCGAGGCGCAGCGGGGCTGGCTGACCAACCCGTTCATGCCGTGGGCGGAGGCGCCGCTCGCGAAGAAGCTCGCCGCCTCGAACGACCTCTTCCTGCGCATCACGCACCGCTACGAGAAACCCGAGTGGCGGATCCCCGAAGCCCGGATCGAAGTCGCCCTCGAGAAGCCCTTCTGCAAGCTGCTGCACTTCACCCCCGCCACGCCCCGCTCCGGACCCGCCCCGAAGGTCCTCGTCGTCGCCCCGCTCTCCGGCCACCACGCGACGCTGCTTCGCGACACGGTGCGCCAGCTCCTCGTCGAGCACGACGTGTGGATCACGGACTGGGTCGACGCGCGCCTGGTGCCGCTCTCGGACGGGCCCTTCCATCTCGCGGACTACGTGGAGTACGTGCAGGACTTCATACGGCTCCTTTCGCCCGACTTGCACGTGATGTCGGTGTGCCAGCCGACCGTGCCGGTGCTCTGCGCGATCGCGCTGATGGCCGAGGCCGGCGAGCCGAACCCGCCGAAGACCATGACCATGATGGGCGGGCCGATCGACGCGCGAAAGAGCCCGACCGCGGTCAACAACCTCGCGATGACGCGGCCGATCTCGTGGTTCGAGCGCCACGTCATCGACCGCGTGCCGGCGAAGTACCCCGGCTACAACCGGCGCGTCTACCCCGGGTTCCTGCAGCACATGGGCTTCGTCGCGATGAACCCCGACCGGCACCTGAACGCCCACTGGGACTACTTCAACCACCTGGTCGAAGGCGACGACGACTCCGCCGAGCGCCACCGCGACTTCTACGACGAGTACAACGCGGTGATCGACCTGCCCGCGGGCTACTACATCGACACCGTGAAGGCCGTCTTCCAGCAGTTCGCGCTGCCGAAAGGGCGCATGTTCGTCCGCGACCGCCTCGTGCGGCCGCAGACGATCACGAAGACGGCCCTCCTCACCATCGAGGGCGAGCTCGACGACATCAGCGGCAACGGCCAGACCGAGGCCGCGCACGCGCTCTGCCTCAACATCCCGCGCGGCCGGCGCGAGCACTTCCTCGCGCCCAAGGTCGGCCACTACGGCATCTTCAGCGGCCGCCGCTGGCGCGAGATGATCTATCCGCGCGTGCGCGACTTCATCGCCACGCACGGCCAATTGGGGACAGGCACCTAATTCGCCGAATGGGGACAGCCCCCGTTCCTCTCATCTAGGCCATACTGAGCGCCGATGGCCGAACCGCGAACCGCTCTCCTCGTCGGCGCCACAGGGCTGATCGGCGCGTTCGTCCTGAAGCGCCTGCTCGACTCGGCGCACTACCAGCGCGTCACCGTCTGGGTCCGCCGTCCGATCCAGACGAAGCACCCGAAGCTCACCGTCGAAGTCGTCGACTTCGACAAGATCGGGGAACGACGCGTCGACGCCGAGGACGTCTTCTGCTGCCTCGGCACCACCATCAAGGTCGCCGGCTCCCAGGAAGCCTTCCGCCGCGTGGACTACGAGTACCCCGTCGCGCTCGCGAAGGCGGCGGCGAAAGGCGGCGCCAGCCGCATCCTCGTCGTCTCCGCGCTTGGCGCGAGGCCGGACTCGACCGTGTTCTACAGCCGCGTCAAAGGCGAGATGCAGGACGCCGTGCGCGCGGCGGGCGTGCCGACGACGATCTTCTTCCAGCCCTCGATGCTTTCGGGCCGCGTGGAGAACAAGCGCTTCTGGGAGGACGTCGCGACCGCGGTCGGCAACGTGATCGGGCCGCTACTGGGCAAGTACCGGCCGATTCACGGGGACATCGTCGCGCAGGCGATGGTGAAGGCGGCGGTGGAAGGGAGGCCGTCGGGGGTGATCGAGTCGGGGGAGATTCGGAAGCTGGCCGCTGGAAAATAGGGTCTGACCCCATTTT
>DATJYG010000383.1:0-2934 GCA_035499695.1 Polyangiaceae bacterium | reverse complement strand
GCCATCGGGAACGTGGTCGAAGGCTTGCCCTCGAGCGCCCACACGATGCCGGTCGTCGCGGCCTCCACCGGGGGCGCGCTCGACGGAGCGGACGGAGCCACCGCCTGCGCGCCGGCGCTGCTCGCATCCGTGTCGCGATGGCACCCGCCGACGAACGCGGCGATCCAGAGCACCGAGATCCAGGTCCGCGCCGCCCCCATTCGCCCGAGGTTACACCGGGCGACCGGGCGCCGGTCGAGTGGTGGCAAACCGCCGCGACAGTGCTTCGATGACGGGGTGGAACTCAGCGAGACGGATGCCGCCCACGTCCGCCGGTTGTGCGACCTGCTCGATCGATACCGGCCGGGCGCACGCCCGGTCGCGGAGGAGCTCGTGCACGAGCTCAATCGCGTCTTCGACGCCGAGGGCTGCCTCGCCATGCGTCCCGTTCACGGGGAGCTCGGGTGGGACTTCGACTTCCTCTACTGCACGCAGGACCCCAAGCTGCTGCGGGAGATGGCCGGCACCATCGGCATGGCCTGGAGCCCGTTCTTCCCGACCACCCCGCCGAACCTTCGAAACCGCGCCGTGCGCACCAAGGTGGTGCATCGCGAACTGGTGCTCAATCCCCCCACTCCCGAATATCGCGAGGCCCTGCTGATCACGGACCGCGCCTACGGCCGCAGCCGCAAGGACGATCTCGGCGTCGCCGTGTGCGACGACGACGTCGTGCTCGCGTGGGTCGGACTCACGCGCACCGCGACCTTCGAAGCCAGGGAGATCGCGGTGCTCGACGCGCTCGTGCCCTCGCTCCGGGCACGCCTGCTCCTCGAGCACCAGATGGGCCACGCGGTCGCGACGCAGGCGCTGCTCGAGGCGGCGCTCGAGGCCATCCCCGCGGCGGCGTTCGTCGTGCGTGGCGCCTCCATCGCCTACGCCAACGCCACCGGTCGCATCCTCTACGATCGCGACAGCGACGCCATCGTCACCAAGCTGCGCGAGAGCATGCGCACGCCGACGCCGGGCGGTGCGCCCTTCGCGATCACGCAGGTGGAGGTGCCCGGCTCGATCACGACGTCGCTCGCCGTCATGCGGAGGGACGGCAAGGGGGAGCTCGAGGGCCGGCTGCTCGCCTTCACCGCCGCTCATGGGCTGACGCCGCGGCAAGCCGACGTGCTCGCGCTCCTCGCGCGAGGCTACGGCAACAAGACGATCGCCGAGCGAATCGGTGTCGCCACGAGCACGGTCGAGGAGCACGTGACATCGCTACTCCGCAAGACCGCGACGGATTCGCGCGCGGCGCTCGTCGCGCGCATCTGGATGCACTGAGGCGCGCCGGACCCCGGGTTTTCCGGGGGTTGAGGACCCGTCGGGTTGCCCGATACCCTCCACCCCCATGGGGGTTCGCATCCGGTCCTGGGCTCGCGCAGTCGTCCTCGTTCTCCCGGCGGCAGCGGCGGTCGTCGCTCTCTACCCCTCCGGCGCGCACGGCGCCGATCCGCCGAACCCCAGCGGGGTGGCGACGAGCCAGGCGCTGCAGAACCAGAACGCGTTCAACACGACGTACTCGCAGCTCTCGTCGAAGTACGGCACCGAGCGCGGCGTCTCGCCGACCAAGGACGTCTTCCCCGCCGGCAACACGAACAACGCGGTGCACGTCCCGAACTACGGGTTGAACGCGAGCTACCTGACCGGATCGCCCCCGAGCGCTCAGGGCGGCCGCGTCCCCACGAACGCGATCAACGGCATCACCGTGGGCAACACCACGAACCCGCCCGAAGTGGGCGCGATGCACCAGAGCGAGATCCGCGGAAAGTCGCACCACTTCCATCCGTCGAAGGCGATCCAGCGCGCGAAGCTCGAGAAGTCGGCCCAGAACATCTGGGCGGCCGAGGAGACGCTCGCCCACGTCGAGTCGCTCAACGCGTGCCGCAACAAGTCGGGCAACGACTTGATCAGCTGCGCCACGGGCTACACGCGCCCGCTCCCCGACACACCGCCCCGCGTCGGCGGTGGCGGGAAGGGGTGCGTCGGGTTCGTCTACAACCGCTACTACGACATCGAGCGCTGGACGGACCGCACCAACGCCTGCGGCGAGGACGCGCAGTGCAAGGCCGCCATCACGCTCGACAAGACCAACGGCATCGCGGGCAAGCTGCTCTCGGGCTCCGACGGCGCGCCCAACCAGCGGCAGGTCCTCCAGAACATCCTCGACCTCAACGCGGGCAGCCGCCACGGCTTGCCGGACTGCAACCGCAAGGACCTCAAGGGCCAGGACCTGCAGGACTGCGAGTACGCCCACTCGCTGCCCCCCATCGCGCACATCGCGCCGTCGTACTTCTGGCCGCTGGCGGGCGGGGGCGCCCCCAGCCAGTGGAACTGCAACGGCTCGATGTCGCCCTCCACCTTCTGCCTGCAGGGTTCGAGCTCGGACCCGAGCGCGTCGCCCGTCAGGGGCTACCTCACGGCGAAGAACGACTTCTACGCGGCGGCCGGCAACCTCACGTCGGCGCAGATGATCACGCCGACCCTCGCGAACGCCTTCGCGAAGGACACCGCCAAGTACCAGAGCATGCAGCGGCTCATCGCCGAGCTCAATCGCGGGCAAGCCTTCTACTACGTGGGCCAGGCGCCGCAGCACCCCGTGGGCGTCGAGCGTTACGGCGACGAGTGGGATTTCCAGCGCCACATGTCGGACGTGACGAAGGGCACGTCGATCCGCACGTTCCACGACTACGCGAAGCGCAAGTCGTTCGTGCGCCAGCGGGGCCAGACGTTCTCGGCGCTCTACAACGCGGTGACCAACCCGCAGCCGTCCTTCGCGATCCCCGCCGATGTGGTCGACGGGATCCGCGCGGGCATGCCCGGCGGCACGCTCGGCGCCCTCGCGAGCGGCACCAACACGTACCCGTCGCCCGTCGACTACCAGCCGACGCTCACCGGCGCCATGCCGAA
>DATJYG010000382.1:0-3435 GCA_035499695.1 Polyangiaceae bacterium | reverse complement strand
CCACACAGGAGACACCCGTGCGCTCCTCGAAGCGCGACGCTTCCCACTCGACGGCGGCGAGCAACCCGAGGTCGTCCAGGACACCGGGACGGAGGTCCGACGAGATGCGCCTGACACGGCCTATCACCTCGTCGGTCATGCGCGACATCTCGTCGAGCTTCTCGAGCAGCGTCTGGCCCGACCCCGACGAGTCGCCCGACACGCGCCGAGCGAGCCACGACAGGTCGATCTTGATGGCCGTGAGCGCCTGCCCGAGGTCGTCGTGGATCTCGCGAGCGATGCCGGAGCGCTCGTCCTCACGGACCTGCTCGGCGCGGGCCGACAGCGCGCGGAGCTGTTCCTCGAGCCGCGTGCGCGTGATCGCGATGCCGGCGAGATACGTTGCCCGCGCGACGAGCTCACGATCGTCGCGGCCCGGTGATCGCGGCTCGGCGTAGTGCAGCTCGAACGTGCCGAGCTGCTGCCCGTCCGGATCGAGGATGGGCGTCGCCCAGCGCCGGTCCGCCAACTCCGGGTGAGGCGCCGCTCCGATGCGCAGGTGCGCGCCGTCGTGGTCCAGCAGGAGCACCGAGGCCTTCGTCTTCGTCGAGAGCCCTTCGACGGCGAGCACCAACGTGTCGAGCACCTCCCGCAGCGGCGCGCCCGTCGCGATCTTCTCGAGGACGTCCTGCACCGAGTCGCGCAGGCGCCGGGCCTTCGCGACCTCGGTGATGTCCTCGACGGCGAGCCCGACGCGCTTGCCCGGCAGCGGGAACGCCTTCATCGCGACGGCGCGGTGTGGATCGACCGGATTGCGCGAACGGTCGACCACGACCTCCCGGACCCGCCCGTCGCGCGCCACGCTCGTCAGCAGCTCGGGCGTCTGCCCCCGCGCGGCGTAGGGGAAGATCTCGACGACCGACTTGCCAATCTTGTCGGGGAGCGTCGTGCGGGCCACCGCCTCCGCGGCCGGGTTGTATGCGACCAGACGCACCGTGGAGGGATCGTCCGGATCTCCGACCTCCCACACCGCGAGCGCGATCTGGATGTGCTTCACGATGTCGGCATGGAGGCGGAGCTGCTCGTCGCGCGCGTGCTCGTCGGTCACGTCCCGGCAGGTGCCCAGGAGCCCCGCGACGGCGCCGTGCTCGTCGCGGACGACCTCGCCGACCGTGTCGAGCGCGCGCACGCTGCCGTCGGGACGGAGGATGCGTTCGGCGTAGGCGAATCGATCGCCGGACTCGACCGCCGCACGCACCCGAGCCACGACACGGTCCCGGTCGTCCGGGTGGAGGCGGGACACGAAGAACTCGAACGTGATCTCGCGGGAACGGGGCTCGATCCCGTAGATCCGAAAGAGCTCGTCGGACCACTCGACCGCGTTGGTGCGCAGGTCCCAGTGCCAGCTCCCGATGTGCGTGAGCGCTTGCGCCTCCGCGAGCTGTCGCTCGACGCGCGTGGTTCGGTCGTCCGCTCGGCTCACGCGTCGCCCTCGGCCATTACAGCAGGCTCGACGGGGAATGGAAGGTCGGCGTGGTAAGGGCGAAGCCGTGGAAGGCCGACGAACGCTCGTGTGGTTCCGAGGGAAGGATCTGCGGGTCGCAGATCACGTTCCTCTCCTGGAAGCAGCGCGCGGGGAGATGGTCCCCCTCTTCGTACTCGATCCGTACTTCTTCGCGCCGGAGCGTGCGCGTCGTCTGCCCCACCGGATGCAGTTCCTCCTCGAGTCGATCGCGTCGCTGGCGGCGAACCTCGAGCGCCTCGGCTCCCGGCTGGTCCTGACGACCGGGCGGAGCGTCGATGTCGTCCCCGAGCTCGCCGCACGCTTTCGGGTGGACCGTGTGGTCGCGCACAGGCGGACCGAACCCTCCGGGCGCGAGCGAGACCGTCGCATCGCATCCGCGCTGCGCGTCCCGTTCGTCCTCCACGAGGGCGAAACTCTCGCCCCTCCCGGCCCCATCGCCACCGCCGTCGGGGCGCCGTTCGCCGTGTACACGCCGTTCGCGCGGGCATTCGCCGCGCAGGCCACGATCGCCGAGCCACGGCGTGCGCCCAGGTCGCTCCCGCCCCTGCCGCCCGACGTCGAGGCAGTCGCCCCGAGCGATCCCCTGCCGTCGCTGGAGTCGCTGGGCATCGCTCGCAACCCGCGGATCCTTCCAGGTGGCGAGGGAGCGGGGCGCGACAGGATGCGCTCGTTCTTCGCCGGCCCGGTCGCGCGATACCACGAGCTCCGGGATCGCCTCGATGTCGACGCCACGAGCCGCCTCTCGGTCGATCTGAAGTTCGGAACCGTCTCGGTTCGCTCAGTATGGAACGAGGCCCACAGAGATGGGCCGCCACGCGCAGCGCTCGAAAAGTACCGGAGCGAGCTTCTCTGGCGCGAGTTCACGCACCACACCCTGTTTCATCGCCCGGAGGTCCTGCGCGAGCCCTTTCGCCGGGAGTGGATCGGCTTTCCGTGGCGGGACGACGAGGCTGGATGGCGAGCCTGGGTCGCAGGGACGACGGGCTATCCCATCGTCGATGCCGCCGCGCGGCAGCTTCGCACGGAAGGCTTCGTGCCCAACCGCGCGCGCATGATCGCCGCGAGCTTTCTGACGAAGGACCTCCTCGTCAGCTACCAGCGCGGCGAGGCGCACTACATGGAGCTACTCACCGACGGCGACTGGGCGCAGAACAACTTCAACTGGCAATGGTGCGCGGGCTGCGGATGCGACGCGCAGCCCTACTTCCGGGTGTTCAACCCCGCCGCGCAGGCGGAGCGCTACGACCCCGAAGGCGCATACGTGCGCCGGTGGGTGCCGGAACTCGGGACCGCGAGCTACCCGCGACCCATCGTCGACCACGCTGCGGCGCGTGCGCGATTCCTCGAGACCGCGAGGGCTCACCTCGGGCGGCGGAGCGGCCGGAAGCGTCGTTGACGCGAGAAGGATAGGCTCGAGAGATGGAGTGGTCGGACCTGAGGCTGACGCTCTGGTCTTGGCTGCTCGTGCCGTTGACGGCGCTCGACTGGTGGATCGCATGGGCGCGTCTCCCCGAGCGCGTCGTGATGAAGACCGGGCCGAGTGGTCAGCCGACGAGCTGGGCCACGCGCCAGCAAGCGATGACGTTCGACCTCGTTCTCCTGGCGGGCATCCTGACATTCACGACGGTGCTCACGCTGGTCGTCGCCCTCGCCCAGCCAGAGAGGGCCCCGCGTGTCTCCATCGGCACCGCAGCATGCAACACGTTCGTCTTCCTGGTGCTGAACGGGGTGCTCTGGCTCGTACAGGTCCCCTAGAGCGCATCCGACAACCCTGTTTTGGGGGCTCTTGCTGGGAAGACGCGCTGTGCTCCAGGGTAGACGCGCCTTGATCGATGGGAGAGGCGCTCGCATCCCGGGCGACGACGCCGGGACGAGAGCGGACCGGCTCTTCGCCCTGGGAGAGCGCCTGGGATGGTCGGTAGACGCGCTTT
>DATJYG010000381.1:0-3671 GCA_035499695.1 Polyangiaceae bacterium | reverse complement strand
TCCCCCCGTCGAGCGCGGGCGTCAGCACGTTGCCTCCGGCCGACCACACGCCACCCTCCGAATCCACGAAGATCGAGTGCAGCGACGACGCCGCCGGCAGCGTCTGCCCGTGGTCCACGACCTCGAACGCCCCGCTGCCCTTGCGCGAGCAGACGATGCCGCGCTCGCCGCTCACCCAGTCACCCCATTGCTCGCTCGCGAACACGCCCTGGATGAGCCCCATCCCCGGCGGCGTCTGATCGTGCAGCGGAGCGGAGGCCGACCCCGTCAAGACGACGCCGTTGCCCGCGCCGCCCACCGCGACGATGCGGTCCGCCGTGCCGCTCACCGTGAATATCGTGTTCTTCGTCCCGCTCGCGACGACCTCGAAGGGCGCCGCCCCGCGACGGTGCATCACGGTTCCCGCAGCGCCCACGACCCACAGATCGTCGCCGGTGCCCCACACCTTGAAGAAGCCCGGCACCTCGCCGCCCGGCATCCGCGGCAGGTCGAGCGGGAGGCTCTCCACGTCGAATCGCTTGTCGTGGTAGTGCCAGACGAAGCCGTCACGGCCCGCGGCGCTGCCCACGGCGTAGAAGTCGTCGCCGCTCTTGCCCCAGACGCCGTACACCGTCTGCTTGCCCAGGCCCGGCGTCGGCAACCGCTCGAACTTGCCCGCGTCGTAGCGCAGCACGTTCGCGTTCGCGCCGCCCAGGAGCACGCGGCCGTCGGGTTGCCCCTGCACCCACCAGAGGTCGCCCGTCACGCCGGTCTTCACCGACTTCCACCCCTTGCCGTCGAAGTGCAGCACCATCGGCCCGTGCCCCTTGTCGGCACCCACCGCGTACACGTCGTCGGGGGCGCGGCCTCCGACGGACATGAGCGCCGAGGGGAGCTCGCTCGCGAGCAGCTGCCACCTGGCGGTCGCCGCCTGCGCCGGTGGCGGGGCCGCCGTCGAGTGGCATCCCGACGACGCGGCTGCAGCGGCGACGAGCGCGCAGATGGACCCCGAAGCGAGTCGAGAGATCATGGCGGGTTCACCAGCGTCGGAGCGACCTGTATGCGCGTGGTGGCCGTCGCCGTCGCCCCGGCCGGATCGGTGACGGTCACCTTGACGTCGAGCGCCTTGCCGAGAAACTGCTTGTAGTCGATTCCCCCGTTGTCGAGCTGGTAACGCAGCCCGTAGAGCTTGCAGTATCCACCCTCTGCCGGCGCGTAGGTGAAGACGAACGTGCTCGGCGGGATGGTCACGCCGGTCGTCGGATCGGCGCCCTCGACGCGCGTGGTCGACAACCGCTGCTTCATGTTCTTCATCCGCGTGGCGATCCAGATGTGGTGACCGCCCTGCGGACCCGCCTCGGCCTGCAGTGTCTGGTTCGTGGCGAGCGGCAGATAGTCCGTCTGGCCCGTGCCGATGATGAGCTCGGGCGCGCCGCCGCCCTGCGGCTTGCACCGATCCGGCGCGTTGGTGGGCCAGTTGGTGGCGTACGTCTCGAGGTTCGCGGCGGGCACGACGCTCGACTGGCAGACGCCCAGGATGCAGGTCGCCGGCGCCTTGCACGTGGGGCCGCTCAGCGGTCCGGGCGCCGTCGAGCCGGGGCCGCGCACGATCGGCGGGAAGACCATGCAGCGCGACTCGAGCTGGACGCGCAGCAGAGGATCCTGTCCCGGCACGAAGTGCGTCGAGGCGAGGCGCGTGAGCAGCGGCGCGTCGCCCGGCTTGCCGATGGCCTCCACCGAGACGTCGAGAGCGGAGGCGCCGCTCATGGTCGTCACCGGCTTCTCCCACGGCTGCGGAAAGGGGACGCGCGAGCCTCGCAGTGGCAGCACGGTCTCGTCGTCGGCGACGTCGCCGTCGATGCGCACGACGACGTGCAGCGCGGTGACGAGGTGCGCCATCGAGTCGCTCTGGATGCCCACGACCATCCGGGCGGGGTGGATCGGGCGACACGGGGAGATCCCCAGGTAGGCGAGGACGAGGACGATGACGGCGGGGGGAGGCATCGAGAGACTCGGCCGCAGCATCGACGGCCATCGACGTTAGCAAGAGTCGCCCCAGGGGTGCCCCGAAGCGCGAACGCCGCGCAGGCAGGGGACAGGGGCGTGCCACGTTGGGCCGACCGTGGTGCCCCTGTCGGGGTGCAAATCGTGCGGGCGCCCGTGGTATTCATTCCAACGTGGAAAACGCTGCGTTCTGGCTCGAGATCCTCGATCTGGTGGCGCACCCGGTCTTCGTGAAGGACCGAGACTTCCGGTACGTCTTCGTCAACCGTGCCAAGTGCGTGATGACGGGGGTCTCGCGCGAGCAGATGCTCGGCAAGACCGACTACGACTTCGTCCCGAAGGAAGAGGCCGACTTCTTTCGAGCGAAGGACGTCGAGATGTTCGAGACCGGACGCCCCGTCATCATCGACGAGGAGCCGATCACGGACGCCCGCGGCGAGCGCCGCGTGCTCGCGACGACCAAGGTCCCCTTGAGGAACGCCGAGGGCACGATCACGCACCTCGTCGGCATCATCCACGACATCACGCGCATCAAGCTCGCCGAGGAGGCACTGCGGCAGGCGAACGCCGAGCTCGAGCAGCGCGTGGAGGAGCGCAGCGTGGCCCTGGCGGCGGCGCGCGCGGACCTCGAACGCAAGGAGCGGCTCGCGGTGCTCGGACGTCTCGCGGGCGGCGTCGCGCACTAGATCCGCAATCCCCTCGCCACCATCCGGGGCGCAGCGCAGATCCTCGCCCGGCACGGCGAGGCCTGCAGCGACCTGTCGACGGTCGTCGCGATCATCAACGAAGAGATCGCCCGCGCCGATCGCATCATCGGTGACCTCATCGACTACGCGCGGGTGCGCCCGCCGACGCGCCGGCCGATCGCGGCGGGCTACCTCGTCGCGCAGGCTCTCGGCGGTCAGACGGTGCCGAACGACGTGCGCGTCGAGACCGACCTGCCCGACTTGCCGGATGCCGTCATCGATCCCGAGCAGGTCCAGGTCGCGCTGTCCAACATCCTTCGCAACGCCCTCGAGGCGATGGGCACGCGAGGGACCCTTCGGGTCGCGACCCGGCTCGAAGGGCCGCACGTCGTCGTGCACATCTCGGATACGGGGCCCGGGCTCTCGCACGTGGCTCGCGAGAGGCTCTTCGAGCCCCTCGTCACGACGAAGCCGCATGGCCTCGGCCTCGGGCTGGTGACGGCGAAGACGCTCGTCGAGAACCAGGGCGGGTCGCTCGAGCACGTGGATGGGGCGAGCGTGGGCGCCACGTTCGAAGCACGGCTCCCGACGAAGTGACACGACGCGTGACTCGAGCGTGACCACGCACCGATCTTGCGTCCCGACGACCAGATTGGTTGAAGCACCCGTTCTCCCCGCGGCTTGCAAGCGACTTCGTCTGCTGTCCGGCGTCTGTGCAGCCCTGACCCTCGCCATCGGGTGCATGGTTCTCGTCGGATGGGGCGCGTACTTCCCGTGGATGACCCGCGTCCTGCCGAGGTCCGTCTCCATGCGACCCCTCACGGCCGTGTCGTTCGTCCTCGGGGCCGTCGCGCTGGGCCTGATCCTGGCGGGAGGCCGCGCGCGGACCGTCGGCCGAGCCGTCGGCGTGCTCTCCATGCTCGACGGGCTGAGGGCGCTGGTCGAATACGCGCTCGGGAGAGACCTTCACTTCGACCGCCTCGTGTTCGGGCGGAGCATGAT
>DATJYG010000380.1:0-9880 GCA_035499695.1 Polyangiaceae bacterium | reverse complement strand
CAACGAGGCGAGCGTCGAGGACATCCAGCGCACCGTGTGCCACCACTTCAAGCTGCGGTCGACCGACCTGCTCTCGAAGGACCGGCACAAGAGCATCGCCTTCGCGCGTCACGTCGCGATGTACCTCTGCAAGCAACGCCTCAAGTGCAGCTTCCCGGAGCTGGGGCGCGCCTTCGGCAACCGCGATCACACGACGGTCATCAGTGGTGTGCGCAAGATCGAGCAGCTCCGGTCGAGTGACCCGGAAGTGCGCGCGCACATCGAGGCCATCGAGCGTAAGCTCGGAAGCGTCGAGTGAGAGCGTAAGTTCGGAAGCGTGGAGTGAGTGGCCGCGCGGCGCTAACTTCGCGCCGTGACCTCGTCTCCGCCTCCGACCAAGGGCATCCGTCACGTAGCGCTCTTCGTGCGCGACATGGGCGTGATGGAGCGCTTCTATCGCGACGTGCTCGGGTACGCGGAGGAGTGGCGACCGAGCGACCGCGAGCTCTACATGACGCGCGGTTCGGACAACCTCGCGCTCCACGCGGTGGACCTGCCCGAAGTCCGAGAGAGCCGACTCGATCACATCGGCTTGGTCATGAGCAAACCAGAGGATGTCGATGCATGGGCCGAGTGGCTGGAGAGGCACGGCGTCCACCTCGACACGCGGCCCCGCCAGCACCGCGATGGCGCCCGGAGCTTCTACGCGCGCGACCCCGAGGGCAATCGAATCCAGTTCATCTGGCACCCGCCGATCGCCGACAGGTGAACGCGGCTACTCGTCGTAGTCCTCGGGCGTGAAGCGAACGTCGGCCATGCCTCGAGCGCGCATGCCTTCGCGCAGTGCGTCGACGACCATCGACAGAACATCGAACCGCGTCGTCGGCGCGTAGTACTCGTCGTCGGGCACCTCCGGCAAGGCGGCGAGGCGCGCCTCGATGCCGTCACGCTCGCCCGGATCGAGCTCGAGGTGCGCGTGCCATCCCTCCGCTGGCTCGAGCCAGAGGGCCTCACGAGCCATGCCGAGAGGGTTGAAGGCGCAATACACCTCGCTGAGACAGATGCGCCAGCTCGAAGGGTCCTGTTCATCCGGAATTCGCCAGGTGCCGCCGAAGAACGTGCGCACCACCTCGCCGAAATACGCACCGGCCGCTCCCACGACCAGCGCCTCGCTCTCGGGCCGCTCTTTGACCTCTGCGCGCGCGTCACGCAGCCACTGATCGAGGAGACTGAGGGTGTCCGGGGTGAAATCCGGCATCACGCCATACCGTGTCGACAGGAACCGCACGCACGCGGCCGCGAGCTCTGCCACTTTCCTCTCTTCGTCCGGCACGAAGCCGGCGTATGCTGGAAGGCCGCGGCGCGCAAGCTACGCTAGCGCGGGGCCGGAGTATCGATGCGTCTAGGGATCTTCAGCGACATTCACGCCAACCTGGAAGCCCTGAGCGCGGTGCTCGAGGCGTACAAGAGCGAGAAGATCGACGTCTACTACTGCCTCGGCGACACCGTGGGGTACGGCGGCTCCCCCAACGAGTGCGCCGACCTGGTTCGCGAGACGGCCAAGAAGACGATCCTCGGCAACCATGACGCCGCAGTGAGCGGGCGCATGGACTATTCGTACTACTACGAGGCCGCGCGCCACGCGCTCGACGCGCACGCCGCGCTCCTCAGCGAGGCGAACATGGCCTGGCTCAAGGCGCTGCCCTACCAGGAGATGCTCGAGGAGCTCGACGTGCTGCTGTGCCACGGCTCGCCGGTGCGGCTCGAGGAGTTCGAGTACATCTTCGCGCCCGAGCAGGCGCGCGAGTGCCTCTCGATGTGGGACAAGATCGGGCACATCACGCTCATCGGGCACTCGCACCTCTGCAAGGTGTTCGCGCTGACCCAGAACAGCGTCGAGGAGCTGCCGGCGATCGATTTCGACCTGGAAGCGGACAAGAAGTACATCGTCAGCGTCGGCTCCGTGGGGCAGCCGCGCGACTTCGACAACCGCGCCAGCTACACGGTGTACGACAGCGAGAAGAAGCGGTTCGAGTTCAAACGAATCGAGTACGACATCGAGCTCGCCGCCGACAAGGTGCTGCGGGCACGCCTCGAACGGAACTTCGCGCACCGCCTCTTCATCGGCGTCTAGCTCAATTGAGCCCGCGGCCGAAGATGCGCTCCCAGCTCTCGCGGTAGGCGCGCGTCGCGACCTGAGCGGGGCCGGGTGTCGACTTTTGCGGCACCGGCTCGGGCCGGGGAGGAGCGTCGACGACGTGCTCCACCTTCACGTCGTAGAGCGCCGGCGCGTCCTGGCGGCGGGAGAGGCTCACGACCTCGCCCTTGACCATCGGCTTGCCCTCGCGCAGCGGACGTACCTCGCCTGCCTCGAGGCGACCCGGGCGGGCTCGCAACACGCGCGCGCCCTGGCCGTCGTCCGTCTTGCCGTGGAGCATCACGACGTCGAAGCCGGACTGGGGTTGCTTCGGCTCCTCGTCGTCCATCGCGCCACCGAAATAGTAGCGCATCGGACCGTCAGCGCATGGCGCCGGCGTCGCCGAATGCGCGCAGAGGTGAGGCGTAGATGGTCTTGGCGTCGACGATGTCGCGCACGAACGTCGTCGCCTGCAGGTGCACGCGCCACGTGCCGGACGAGTCACCGATCGTCCCGTCCACGGTGAGGGATGCCGTGCCGCCGCGGGTCGGCTCCAGCTTGCTGACCTTCGCGAGGAGAGTGGAGTGGGCGAGCGGGGTGGCCACGGGAGAACGGCCGGGCACGAGCAGCTCGGCGCGGTTCACCTCGACGCGCTTGCCGTCGGACGAAGCGAAGAGCTCGAGCGCCAGCGTGGCCTGCACGTGCGGCGAGGGCGCGACGAAACCGAGGCCGGAATCACTGACCGGGCCCACCGAGAGGCGTTCGCCTCCGCGCTCGGCCACGACGACCAGGCCGCGCCCGAGGTCTGGGGCGAGATTCGTGTCGATGGGGGCGCCGGCGTCGTCCGCGCTTTCGACGTGAAGCGTCGCTTCGAACGGAGGCGGGGCGCCGCCGCCGTCGGGCAGGGCCGTCAGGTTGCGCCAGCGATCTGCGTCGCGCTTGCAGCGAGCTTGGTCCGCCTTGAGCGGCAGCTTCGCGCAGGTCGTCGCGTCGTGCCGAACGATGGCCTCGCAGGTCGCCCGCGCCATGGTCGTCTCCTCGGCCGCGCAGAGGCGCGGATCGCGTGAAGCGATCGCCAGGCAAGACGCGTCGCGCCCGAGCGCTGGCCGGCTCGGGACCATCCACGGGCACACGTCGGCGTCGCCCAGGGTTGCGGCGACCGTGGACGCGCACTGCCGGCGGAGCGCCGACGCGTCGATGGCGCCGCACCGCTTCGGGTCGCGTGCCTTGGCGGCATCGAGCACACGGCAGGCGTCGCGGACGAACGTGTCGTATCCGATGGCCTCCAGCGCATCCCCGAGCAGCGGGTCGAGGTGCGCGTGCGAGTCGATGCATGCATCGACCGTCGTGAAGGAGGCTATCTCTCCGGCCAGATCCCCGGCGGCGGCCGGTGGGTCGACGCGGAGCTCGAGCTCCCCGGCCTCCACGCCGAGGGCTCTCTCGACGCTCGCAACGGGCGCCTGTTCTGCGGGAGTGCGCCGGGACTCCTCGCGATCGCAGTCGCAAAGCCCGAACAGCAACAACAAGCTTGCTACCTGAACAGATCGCCAGTATAGGGAGAAGAGCGCCATGGACGACCCCAAGAACAAGAGCAAGGCCATCGAGCTCGCCGTCGCCACGATCGAGAAAGAGTACGGCAAGGGCTCCATCATGCGCCTCAAAGAAGGCGCCAGTCTGGCCGACGGCATTCAGGTCGTGTCCTCCGGCAGCCTGGGGCTCGACATCGCCCTCGGCATCGGCGGCTACCCGCGCGGACGCATCATCGAGATCTACGGACCGGAGTCGAGCGGCAAGACGACCCTCACGCTGCACGCCATCGCCCAGGTGCAGAAGATCGGGGGCGTCGCCGCGTTCATCGACGCCGAGCACGCGCTCGATCCGACCTACGCGCGCAAGCTCGGCGTGAAGACCGACGAGCTCCTCGTCAGCCAGCCGGACTACGGCGAGCAAGCTCTCGAGATCGCCGACATGCTCGTACGTAGCGGCGCAGTCGACCTCATCGTCATCGACTCGGTCGCGGCCCTCGTGCCGAAGGCCGAGATCGAAGGCGACATGGGCGACAGCCACGTCGGTGTCCAGGCGAGGCTCATGAGCCAGGCGCTGCGCAAGCTCACGTCCACGGTGGCGCGAAGTAACTGCCTGCTCGTCTTCATCAACCAGATCCGCATGAAGATCGGCGTCATGTTCGGCAGTCCCGAGACGACGACCGGCGGCAACGCGCTCAAGTTCTACTCGAGCATCCGGCTCGACATTCGGCGCATCGGCGCCATCAAGGAAGCCGCAGCGACGAGCGGCAAGGATCCGGCCGTCGTCGGAAACCGCACGCGCGTGAAGGTCGTCAAGAACAAGCTGGCGCCTCCGTTCCGCGAGATCGAGTTCGACATCCTCTACGGTCAGGGCATCTCGCGCTCCGGCGACATCGTCGATCTCGCGTCGGAGCTCGGGATCATCGAGAAGAGCGGGGCCTGGTTCTCCTTCGGGGGAGAGCGCATCGGCCAGGGACGAGAGAACGCCAAGACGTACCTCGAGCAGCACCCCGAGGCGCTCGACAAGATCGAGGCGATGGTGCTCGCCAAGCACGGCATCAAGCGCGGCGGGGCGCAGGCGACCCCGGCGCAGCCGAACGGCGCGCCTCCGGCGGTGGCGGACGACAAGAAGAAGCCGACTGTGTCCAAGCCCGCCAACTGAGGAGTAGAGTGGTCCCGGGTTCAGGGACATGAAGCTCTACGTCATGCGTCACGGTTCGGCCGAAGATCAGGCCGAGAGCGGCGCGGATGGGGACCGGGCGCTCACACCCTCCGGGCGCAAGCGCGTGTGGGACGTGGCGCGCGCCCTCGTGGAGCTCGGGGAGGAACCGATGCTCCTCGTCACGAGTCCCCTCGTGCGCGCCGTGCAGACCGCCGAGATCGTCGCGCTCGGCACGAAGATCGGCGATCGTGGTGGGAGCGTCGAGGTAAGGCGCGACATGTCGCCCGGTGGGCACCCAACGCACCTCGCGCACCGGCTGGCTGCCGAGGAACGCAAGCGGGTCATGGTCGTCGGGCACGAGCCGGACCTGTCGGCGCTCGTCGCCGCTCTCGTCGGGGGATTCGACCTTTCGTTCGACAAGTCGATGGTCGTCGGCGTCCACCTGACGGCCGACTCGCCGCAGGGACGCCTTCGCTTCGTGCTCGATCCGAAGAGCCTCAAGCTGCTCGTCGATCAGCGCTGACGGCTGTGGCATCCGGCCGCGGTCAAGGCGTTTCTGCCACGCTGTACGGCTGAGGCTCTGGGCTATTCCAAGAGGCCCTTTGGGGGCCGCCGCCCTCGCATTCAAGATAATGAAATAATGAAGGAAAGGTGCTTTCCTTGACACCCCACCCCCCGTCCTCTAACCCGCATGAAGGAGACCCTACGGATGGGCGTTCGGAGTAACGCGCAGCTCGTCAGCTTGGGCCGGGCAGTCGCCCCGAGGGTGGCCCGCGGACAAGTTGCAGCCGCCATCCGGATACCGCAGCGGCTGGTGCCGCAGCTTCGTCTGGTGGCGCCCTCCTCGGCGCCGCGGCTCTTCGTCCACGAGGGAGCCCGGCAGTCCCTCGAGCGCAAGCTCAGGGCTGCGTTCGGCGGGTCGGTCATCCTGTCGATCACCGACAACAGGCACTCGATCATCACCCACCGCGTGAAGAAGGGGACGCTTCACGTGCGGGTGCACCACATGTTCCTCGACGCGCCGGCGCAGGTGGTCGACGCCCTCGTGCGCTACGTGACGCGCGGCGACCGCGATGCGAGCTCGTCGCTCGGCGACTACATCGACGACAACGGGTCGCGCCTCGCGCCCCGCCGACGCGACGCCGCGCTGGTGACTCGCGGCAAGCACCACGACCTGCGCGAGATTTTCGAGAAGCTCGGAGACCGCTACTTCGACGGCGCCATCAACTGTTTCATCACGTGGGGCAAGCGCCCGACGACCCACGCCAAGAAGCGCCGCACCATCCGGCTCGGCAGCTACAGCGCGGTCGACCGGCTCATCCGCGTGCACCCGCTGCTCGACCAGAAGTGGGTGCCCCGGTACTTCGTCGCGTACATCGTCTATCACGAGATGCTGCACCACGTGATTCCGGGGAGCCGCGGCCTGGGGCGCGTGAACCTGCACCCGCCCGAGTTCAAGGACCGGGAGAAGGACTTCCGGCACTTCGAGCGTGCTCTCGCGTGGGAGAAGCGGCACGTACCGAGGCTCCTTCGCTCCTGACGGCGGCGGCGCGAGTCGCGAGGTATCCTCGCGCTCTGCCATGATCGTCGGGACGATTCGCGGGGGCTCGATTGCTGTGGCCTCGATGGCCTTGGGTTGCATCCTGTCCTGCGCCGGTGCGCAGTCGAGCGCCACGGCCGCCGCTCCGGTGGGTGGCGGCGGGGGCGCACCTGGTGACGCCGGGGTCGCCGCGGCCGACGCCAAGGTCGAGCGGGCCTTCGCGAAGACTCCGGTCGAGGCGCAGACGCTCATCCAGGAACAGATCGACGCGCACATCAAGCCGCTCTGGAAGTGCGTGGAGCAGCTCCGGGCCGCCAAGGCCGACCCGCACAAGGCCGTCGCCGTCGACATCGGCATCGATCAGGAGGGAAACCTCCTCGGCATCACGGCAGCAAACGCCAAACAGGGTGACCTCGACCCGACGACGCGCGACTGCATGTTCGCCGCGCTGCACGGGCTGGCGTTCCCCCGCAGCCACGCTGGCGTCATCACGGTGCGCCAGACGTTCACCGACGAGCTGATCCAGCAATGATGGCGCGCGTTGCGCTGGCGGGGCTCTTCGCGGCATGTGGCAACTCGGGCGGCGTGGAGTGCCAGTGCGCCGATCCGAGCGTGTTCATCGACGTGCCGGCCGACCGCGCGCCCGCCGTGTCGCAAGTGCTGCTCTCCGGGGTCGCATGCGCGGGGGCGGTCGCGAGCTGTGTCGCCGGTGGCGTCGGGGCGTGCACGCGGTACGTGTTCCAGGCGAAGCAGGCGGGGACGTGCCAGGTAGACGTGCAGTTCTCCTCGGGCCCGGCGGACTTCGAGGCGCAGGTGCAGTTCGATCACGTCCCGTGCTGTGCGGGCCTCTACGCGCCGGCGCTCGCCGGATCGACCATCGACGTGCCCGGTGGCACGCAGGACGCGGGGTCGGCCGGATGAGGCGTGCCCTGCTCGTGGCCTTCGCAGCCTCGGTTGCGTGCGGTGCCTGCGGCGGGAGCAAGCGCGCGGCGCCTGCGGCTCCGTCGATCGTCGTGGCTCCACTGCAGCATCCGACCGTGAGCCACGACGCCGACGCGGCGCACGCGCCGGCACGGTCGCACCTCGTCGGCACGATCGAGCGAAACGCGATGGGGCCGTTCATGGCGCGCGCGAGCTTCGGCGGGATGGTCGTGTGGATACGCCCGGCGCCACGCGGGGGAGGACAGGAGCTCGTCGTCGTTCCCATCGGGCAGGACGGTGCGCCCTTCTCAGTCCCCCACGTCGTTGCACCCGTGCCGCAGGAGGCGACGTCGCTCGTCGTTCGTCCGACGGGTGTCGCTCACGGCGGCTGGCTCGTCGCCTGGACGGCGCTGCTCGACCGTGGAGAGTCGCTCTCGGTGCTCGGCGTGACGCCCGATGGGTCGACGCACGGCAGCCCGTACGACGTACAGCGCACCGTCGACCACGTGAAGTGGGCGGACGTCGTCCCGTCACCGACGGGAGGCATGAGCGTCTGGGCCGAGGAAACGCCCTCGGGTGACGCCAACATGCTCGCGGCGCCGGTGGACGAGGATGGCAAACCTCGGGGGCTTCCGGTCCGTATCGCCCGCGGAGTGCGCGGCTGGGCGGCTGCGCGCGATGGAGACGGAGTGGCGCTGGCGCTCGTAGGGCCCCCGGCCGACGCGGCGACCGCCGGTGCTGCGGGCGCGAGCTCGGTCTCGCTCGTCCGACTCGACGCGGACGGTCGTCCGCGCGCCGCGCCGATCACCGTGACAGGACGCACCAACGTGAGCGGAGACGTGGACCTCCTCGCGGCAAACGGCGGATGGCTCCTCGGTTGGACCGACCACGGCGGTGAGGACGCGCAGGTGATGCTCGCGACGGTCGACTCGGCAGGGCGCGTCGGCGGCCCGAAGCGCGCGCTCGAGGCGGTCGGTGGTGCGGCGCTCGTCGGGATCGCCTCGGGTCCCGCTGGGATGGCGCTCGCGTGGGAGGAGCCTCGCGGGCGGGCGCGTCCGATGCGCGCGGTGCATCTCGCAGCAGTGACCTTCGAAGGGCCAGCGGCGCAGCCGGTGTCGTCGCTCGACGTCGCGAGCGTGCCGCCGCCCGAGCTCGTCGCGACCGACGCGGGGTTCGGTCTGCTCGCGACGGCGCACGCGTGTAAGGCGGAGGAGGGCCCTTCGTGCAAGGGGCCCCTCGCACCCACCTTCGTGCGGCTCGACCCGCGTCTGCAGGCGGCCCAGGCCGAGCCGCTGCTGCTCGGCAAGGAGCGCGCGCCGGCGGCCATGGGCTGGAACCTGCGGTGTCTGAGCGACACGTGCCTCGCCCTCGCCGCCGATTCGTCGACGCCGACCGGCGTGCTCACGATGACACTCGCGCCGCGGGCGGCTCCCTTCGCGGTCCCGACCATGCCGCCCGCACCGGCGGACGCGCCCCGCGTGAGCGGAGTCGTCACGATTGCCTCGGGACAGCCGTTCGCGGATCTCGCGACTGCGGCGGTGGGCGACAGGACGTTCGTGGCGACGATCACCAGCGCCGTCGACGGAGTGATGCCGCACCGCAAGCGCAGAGGAGGAGAAGGCTCCGGCGCCACCGTGAGCGTTCGCGGCTTCGACCACGATGGACAGCCCACCGGTCCTCCGGCGTCGCTCACCTCGCGGGCCATCTCTGCCGGGGGAGTCGCGGTCGCCGCCGGCGGCAAGCTGGAGGATGGCGCCGCGGTCGCCTGGGTGGGACGCGACGCCGGCGACCCTCAGGTGCACGTCGCGCACCTCGACAAGCGTGGGCGTCGGACCAACGAGGTGCAGCTCACGACCGCCAAGGGCGATGCCAGCGACGTCGCGATCGCGTGGGCGGGCGACGGCTGGCTCGTCGCCTGGGTGGACACGCGCGACGGCAACGGCGAGGTCTACGCGACCAAGGTCGATCACGACCTGCAGCGCACGGCACGCGAGGAGCGGATCACCAAGGCGCCGGGCGACGCCGCCGACGTCTCGCTCGTCGTCCGCGACGACACCGCGTGGGTCGCCTGGACGGACCCGCGGGAGAGTCCTACCGAGGGCATCGGCGACATCTACGTGACGACGCTCCACACGCGCGACGCGAAGCGCGCGGGCGACGAGATCCGGGTGCTGACGACCGCCGCGCACTCGCGGTCGCCGCGCCTGGCCCTCGCGGGCGACGGCGCGCTCGTCGCCTGGATCGAGGACCCGCCGACCGGCGTGGACGCTCCCGGCACCGCCGAGATCGCGCGGCTGGACGCGACGGCGCACGTGCTGGGCGCGGGACAGCGACTGCCGCTGGCGTCGTCCGGCAGCCCGGCGACCCTGGTGCTCGAGAGCGCGGGCGACGGCGTGCGGGCGTTCGCCGCGCGGTCGAGCGGCCAGGACGTGACCATCGATGCGGTGGCCCTGCGCGGCGACGGCACGGCGGCGTCGCCCCCGTGGACCCTGGTCGACCTCGACGCGCCGTCCTCGTTCGACGTCGCACTCTCCGTCACGGGCGACGCCGTGTTCTTCGACGACATCGGCGCCGCGCCCGCCGACCACAGGATCCGGCGGGCGTCCGTCGCCTGG
>DATJYG010000379.1:0-4549 GCA_035499695.1 Polyangiaceae bacterium | reverse complement strand
CTCGCCTACGAAACGCTCACCGGCCGCTCACCCTTCGCCGTGCCTCCCGTCCTCCTCGTCCGCTCGCGCCAGCCCATCCCCAGGCCCGCCCCCCTTGACGGCATCGACGCGAAGGTCGCCTCCCTCGTTCTCGCGTGTCTCGGCCCCGAACCCACCGGGCGACCCAAGGCGAGAGAGATCGCCGAGGCTCTCGGCTAGTCCGAAACCGCCATGTCATGTCACGTGACGTGACATGGCCGCGCGGGAGAAGGATGCCCTCCCTCGCTCTAGAGCCGGCCGGCGGACTCGAGCACCCGCAGCTCGCCCGGCGGGGCGGCGTACGGCGCCGACGGCGCCACGTCGAGCAGCGGCGCCACTGCGAACGCGCGCTTCGCAAGCTCCGGATGTGGCACGACGAGCCGCGGCGTGTGCACCTCGCGCCCCTCGATCCAGAGCACGTCGAGGTCGATCGTCCGCGGCCCCCACTTCTCGCGTCGCACTCGCCCGAGCTTCGCCTCGATCGCGAGCAGCGCGTCGAGCAGCGTCTCCGGCTCCCCCTCCCACGTCACGAGCGCGACCGCGTTCAGGTAGTCGCCCTGCGGCGGCCCCACCGCCGCGGACTCGTACACGCGCGACGTCGCCTCCACGCGCGCGACGCGCGCCAGCTCCGCGAGCGCCGCGCGCATCGTCGCGAGGCGGTCGCCCAGGTTGCTCCCGAAGCCGACGACGGCGCGCAGGGTCACGCGCCTCGCGTCACGGGGTCGACGGCTCGAACATCAGCGGATCGGTCAGCGTGTCGTGCGTGCCGCCGTTGATCTGCCCGTCCTGCACGAAGAAGAGCCACGCGGGGTTGTCCTCTCCGTTGACCTTCGCCTCGAGCGTGATGACCGGCACGTCGCCGCCCGTGAGCGGCGTGTCGAACGTGACGCCGTCGACGCCGGTCGACGTGTTCGTCTGCGCCTCGATCGTACCCGGCGCGCTCTGCATCACGCCCGGCGCCGCGAGGCTCGGCGACATGCTGGCGACGTTCGTGATGGTGCCCTTCGACACGCTCACCGAGTTGTCGAACGCGCACGTCTCGCCCGTCTTGTTCGTGTCGCACGTCCACCAGACGTTCCAGTGGCCGCCCGTCTTGTACTGGACGAAGACGCCCACGCCGTCGCCCGGCGTCGCGTTCATCGTCTGGTTCGGGTCCACGTCGACGAGCATCGGCTGCACGCTGCCGCCGCCGCCGCCCGAGCTCGAGCTCGAACCGCCGCCCGCCGATCCGCCGCCGGCGTACCCGGAGCTGCCGCCGCTCGACGAGTCGTCGATGATGCAGCCGGTGACCAGCGCCGCGATCGCGACGCCCGCCAGCGTACCGATGACACTCGAAGCTCCCATCGCTCCCATCCTCCTCGTGAAAGCTATGAACGAGAAAACCGAGGTTCAGCGCCGGCCGCCGCCGCCGTGACCGCCGCCACCGCCGCCGCCGCCACCTCCGTGGAAGCCGCCGAAGCCGCCGCCACCGAAGCCACTGCCGCCGCCGTGGAAGCCGCTGCTGCCGCCATGGTGCCCGACGGAGTATCCCCCCTCCGACGAGCTTCCGCCACTCGAGTGACCGCCGCTGCTCGGATGCGCCGCCTGCGGGTGGAACGCGCCGCCGCCGAAGGCCGAACCGCGCGAGAAGCCGGAGCCGTACGACGGTGAGCCGTAGAAGCTGCGCCCGCCGCCGGAGTAGCCGCCCGAGAAGCTGCGCCCGGCGCTCCCGTACGCCGGGCCGTACGATCCGTGGCTGTAGTACAGGCCGGACGTCGACGGCGCGTACGTGGGCCGCTGGTTGAGCGCGCTGCCGCGGAAGCCGTACCCGAGCTTGCCTCCGAAGTGCGACGGGGCCGCCGAGCCGTACGCCGGCATCCGCGCGGCGGCGTGCACGTTCGCCGCGCCCGTCACCGGCGCGCGCGCGCCGAGGGGCATCGCGCTGCTCGGACGCGCAAAGGCGCGCGCCTGCGCGATGCCGCGCTGGTTGACGACGCCGTGCGCGACGTTCGACGTCGGGATGTGGAGCTGCGACGGCGGCGGCCCGCCGACGGTCGGATGCGCGGCGACGCGCCCGCCCACGGTCGGCGTCGCGCCGGTCCACGGCTGCGTGTGCGCCGCGACGGTCGCGACCGCCCCGCCCGTGACGACGCGCGAGCCCACGTTCGGCGCGAAGAGCTCGCCCGTCCCGCAGAACACGTACGGCTCGCGAACGACGAACCCATAGCCGACGGCGTACCCGCCGAACCAGCCCCACGTCGGGCCGAGCGGCGCCCACCCGACGTAGCCCCAGTCGCCCCAGCCGTAGCGCCAGCTCACCCACGCGCCCGCGTAGGTGCGGCCCGGGATCCACTCCCAGCCGTAGCCGCCGGCGTACACCCAGCGTCCGTAGTGGAAGGGAGCCCAGCCCCAGCTGTAGTCGCTGACCCAGGTGTAGTCGTCGTCGTAAACCCAGTGCCCCGCGCTCTGGTACGGGACGAAGTCGCCGCCGACCACGTCCTGGGAGGGCGTCCAGACGGTGCCGTACGTCGGGTCCTCGCGCCACGTGCCGTACGGGTCGAGCGTCGAGCGGAAGTCGCTCAGCGCCGACGGATCGTTGTCGGCGTACTGGTCGTCCTCGCCGTACATCTGAGCCGGCGGCTGGGGCGCGCCCGCGGCGGAGGCGCCGTCGTCATCCTCGTCGTCCGCCACCGGCGGAGCCACGGGCGCCGGCGGCGGCGCGACCTGGGGCGGAGCCGGCTGCACAGGCGGCGGCTGCGACGGGGGCACCGAGTAACCGACGGTCTGCGGGTACGTCGCCTCCCGGTCGTAGTCGTCCTCGGCGCACCCTGCGAGCACCGGCGTCATCGAAAGGAGTGCCCCGGCAACGATGGCAAGTGACTTCATCGCACGCCTCCGTGGCGCAATGGTGCAAGGGCCGAGCCTAGCTGTCACACCGCTCACGGGCCAGTCAGCCCCACCACGACCGGACACCCTGTCCCGCCGGGGTTTCCCGACGCGGGGCAACGTGTCCTCCCACCTACCTGCGACCCTTTCGGCCCCCTGCACCGATGGTATGGTGATTCCAGGTTCACACCTCTCGCCCCGAGGACGACACCCATGCCCGAGCCCCGTCCCACCGCCATGACGAACCGCATCGCCGCGATGCAGGATTTCAAGCTGTATCGCGAGCTGCACTGGGAGGGCAGCTTCGAGGACTACCTCGGGATCGTGCGTCAGAAGCCGCAGGTCACGCGCAACGCGTACCAGCGGCTCTACGACATGATCATCAGCTACGGGACCGAGGAGTACATCGACAACAAGAAGAAGCTCATTCGCTACAACTTCTTCAAGGACGAGCAGAACAGCGGCAGCAACGCCATCTTCGGCCTCGACATCCCGCTGATGCGCCTGGTGCACGTGCTCAAGGCGGCCGCCGAGGGATACGGCCCCGAGAAGCGCGTCATCCTCCTGCACGGCCCGGTCGGCTCCTCCAAGAGCACCATCGCGCGCCTCCTCAAGCAGGGCATCGAGCAGTACTCGCGCTCGCCGGACGGCGCGCTCTACACCTTCGAGTGGGTCGGCCTCTCGGGCACGGGCATCGACAAGAGCGACGTCGATCGCTTCCCGAGCCCGATGAACGAGGAGCCGCTGCGCATCATCCCGCCCGACTGGCGCGCCAAGGCCATCGAGGAGCTGGATCTCTCGAACGACAAGTTCAAGGTGCGCGTCGACGGCGACATGGACCCGGCGAGCCGCTTCATCTTCAAGGCCCTCATGCAGAAGTACGAGGGCGACTGGGCCAAGATGGTCGAGAAGCACGTGCGCGTCAGGCGCCTGGTGCTCTCCGAGAAGGACCGCGTCGGCGTCGGCACCTTCCAGCCGAAGGACGAGAAGAACCAGGACTCGACGGAGCTCACCGGCGACATCAACTACCGGAAGATCGCCGAGTACGGGTCGGACAGCGATCCGCGCGCCTTCAACTTCGACGGCGAGTTCAACATCGCCAACCGCGGCGTGCTCGAGTTCATCGAGATCCTGAAGCTCGACGTCGCGTTCCTCTACGATCTCCTCGGCGCGACGCAGGAGCACAAGATCAAGCCGAAGAAGTTCGCGCAGACCGACATCGACGAGGTCATCATCGGCCACACCAACGAGGCCGAGTACAAGAAGCTCCTGAACAACGAGTTCATGGAGGCGCTGCGCGACCGCACCATCAAGATCGACATCCCCTACATCACGAAGCTCACCGAAGAGGTCCGCATCTACGAGAAGGACTTCAACGGGACCAAGATCAAGGGCAAGCACATCGCGCCGCACACGCTGGAGGTCGCCGCGATGTGGGCCGCGCTCACGCGCCTCGAGGACCCGAAGAAGCACAACCTCTCGCTCCTCCAGAAGATGAAGCTCTACGACGGCAAGGTCCTGCCGGGATACACGCAGGACACCGTCAAGGAGCTGCGCAAGGAATCCAAGCGCGAGGGCATGGAGGGTATCAGCCCGCGTTACGTGCAGGACAAGATCTCGAACGCGCTCGTGAGCGATCAGGGCGAAGGCACGATCAACCCGTTCA
>DATJYG010000378.1:0-4108 GCA_035499695.1 Polyangiaceae bacterium | reverse complement strand
TCGCCGAGCTGAGAGCGAATCAGGATGCCGGCCTCGGTGAGTCCCAGCAGGTTTCGATAGACCGTGGCGCGGTCGAGGCCGATGGGAGCGAGCGCTTCGACTACCTCGGGGAAGCTCACCGGTGTCCGCCGTATCGCGAGGGCACGGAGCACGGCGAGCCGCTGCTCGGTGACCCGGAGCCCCTTGGTCGAGAGGAGCTCGCGGAAGCGTTCGTCGCGCTTCGACGTGGAGGGCTTGGACACGGGGCTCATTGTACCCTCCGCCTGTCACGCCGCCGACTGGATCCGCTCCGCGGCCGCCCGCGCCCCGGCAATGTTGCGTGCTGCTGGTCCCAGCTCGAGGTCGGCGAGCGGACCGCTCACGAAGAGCCCCGGAGCCCACTCGAGCCGGCGCGACACGATGGGGTACCCGCAGCGCGCGCATGGCAGCCCGTGAGCGGCGATGGCGTCGTCGAGGAGGGCGCCGCCCGGTCGGTGCGGGAGAAACCCGGTCGCGAGCACGACGCGGTCGGCCTCCAGGGCGCTGCCGTCCGAGCCGAGCGCCAGTCGGACGGCGCCGCTCCCCAGCTCGGCGTGCGTGATCTCGCCCCTGCGGCGTGCGAGCCGCCCGCGATGCGCTTCGACGCGTATCCGTTGATCGAGCTCGGGCGGCATCGAGCCGCGACGGCGCGCCCCCTGGATGATGCGGCGACGCGCGTCGGGATTCGGCTCGCCGTGAAAGCCCGTGAGGCCGGCCGGTCCGAGCCAGATCGGATCGCTGTCAAACAAGTGGACGCGCGCCTCGTGGCGCGAGAGGAGGGTGACGACTGCACCTCGATCCATCAGCGAGCAGGCGAGCTGGCCCGCAGTGATGCCGCCGCCGATCACGACGACCCGCTCGCCCGTGCGGGTCGTCTCCGGTGGCGCCGGCCCGTCAAAGACGTGCTGAACGCGGCCGCTTGCCCGAAGGGCTGCCGCCCATTCGGGCCAGCAGGGCTGATCTCCTTGGCCGACGGCCAGCACCACCCGCCGAGCGGCGAGCACACCGCGGTCGGTCTCGACGCGAAACCCGACATCGACTCGATCGAGGCGAATCGCGGTGGCTCGTGTGCGAACCTGCGCAAGGCCGTACGCGCGGACGATCGATTCACAGTGCGCTCTGAAGAACGCCAGGCCCGGTCGATCGTACGGCGCGACGAAGCGCGCGACCCGCTTTCCGTGCCCTCGTCTGGCAAAGGAACGCAGCGCGTACGGATGCAGATCCAGGTGATGGACTGCAGGCGAACGCAGGTAGCCCATCCCTGTCGCTTCGGTGAAGCGAAAGAAGCGCGCGAGCGGCTCGTCCCAGGGATCGATCACCGCGAGGCGATCGCGCGCGACATCGGCTGCGCGGAGCAAAGCGAGCGACAGATGGGTGCCGTGAACGCCGCCGCCGATGATCAGCCAATCGAGCACGCGATCAGCTCCGCGCCTCGTCGAGCGCTGCGCCCTCGTCCCACTCGGGGAAAGGGTCCACGAATCGTTGCCAAGTGCCGGGAGGGCCATCGAGGCCGGCGGTCGCGTTCATCGGCGCCATTGATGCAACCAGGTTGCGAATACGTCAAGGGTGTAGTACCTCGGCAGCCACATGCATCGAGATCACGAGGCGTCTCCTCGCCGCTCTCTCCTCATCCACGCGCACGGCGACGATTGCGGTTGCGGCCATGACCACGCGCATCGCATGGAGCCGCGGTTCTCGGGGGCATGGGCCGCGCTGGCCCCCGTGCTCGCGTGCGCGGTCTGTCCGGCGTGCGTCAGCACCTACGCCAAGGCCTTCGCCATCGTTGGCGTGGGCGCCGCGCTCTCGGCGCGGCAGCACCTGGTGCTCCTCGCCGTAGCCGTCTCGGCTTCGATCGCGGTGAGCGCCTACCGGACGTGGCGGTCGCAGCGCGCGTGGCCCCTCGTCGTTGCGCTGGCGGGCTGCGGGGTCCTCGTCACCGGACACCTTCTCGCCCACGGTGCATGGCTCGAGTGGTCCGGGATGGCGACGCTCGTCGTCGGCGGATTGCTCGAGCAGCGTGCGGCGCGCCGTCGCGCGTCCGGCACGGCGGTGCTCCTCTCGCGGGCGTAGCGATGCGCGGCGCATCGACGAGGCCCGTGACGGTTCTCACCGGCTTTCTCGGGAGCGGCAAGACGACGCTCCTCCGGCACCTTCTCGCCGATCCAGCGACGCACGACACGGCCGTGCTCGTGAACGAGTTCGGCGACGTCGCCCTCGACCACCATTTCATCCGCGAGGTTCGAGAGAACCTCATCGTCCTCGAGTCGGGCTGCATCTGCTGCTCCATTCGCAACGACCTGGTGCGCGCGCTCTGCGAGCTCCACGTGAAGGCGCAGCGCGGCGAGATCCCGCGATTCTCGCGCGTGATCCTCGAGACGACGGGCCTGGCCGATCCGACGCCGATCGTGGGCACGATCGCCAAGAACGGTCTCGTGCGCTCGTGCTTTCACCTGGCGTCGGTCGTGACCGCGGTGGACGGTTGCCTGGGGCTTCGCACACTGTCGCGCGAGCCCGAGTCCATCAAGCAAGCCGCGCTCGCGGACGAGCTGCTCGTGACGAAGACCGACGTCGCGGACGTGGCGACCATCGAACGACTCGAGCGTCGGCTCCGCGAGCTCAACCCGCTCGCGCCCATCACCCGTGCCGAGCGCGGCGTCGCTCCGCGAGACGTCTTGCTCCGGCGAGCGCCCGATCACGTCGAGCACCTCGACGCGCAGGAGGCGGAACGCGGCGGGCATCCCCACGAGCCGCACGCCGACCACGATCACGCGCATGCGGGCGAGGCTCACCTCGACGCATTCTCGGAGACCATCGCAGAGCCGCTCGCGTACCCGAAGTTCGCGCTGTGGCTCTCGATGATGACGCAGTTCCACGGCGAGCACCTGCTTCGGGTCAAAGGCATCCTCCACGTGACGGACGACCCGCTTCCCGTGGTCGTGCAGTCCGTGCAGCACGTCGTCTACCCGGTGGTCTCCCTCTCGGCGTGGCCCTTCGAGCCGAAAGCCTCTCGGCTCGTCGTCATCACGCGGGGGCTCGATCCGTCGATGGTCGCCCCGATTCGCACGAGCCTTCGCGCCCTCGCCGGGGACGAGGCGTCGCGCTCGGGGCGATCGCCGTGCACGTGACCTTCTGGGGCGTCCGCGGCAGCATCGCGTGCCCAGGGGAGCGCTACGCGCGGATCGGAGGCAATACGAGTTGCGTCGAAGTCGAGGCGGGCGGACGCACCGTCGTGCTCGACGCGGGAACCGGTCTGCGCGAGCTCGGAGTGTCGCTCATGAAGCGTCGCGTGCAGCGGAGCCATCTCTTGCTCTCGCACACACACTGGGACCACACCTGCGGTCTGCCCTTCTTTCGCCCGGCGTTCGACACGGATCATGCGCTACAGATCGTGGCGGGGCATGTGACGAATCGGGAGGGCGGCATTCGCGCCGTGCTGGCCTCGCAGATGTCGTCGCCGAACTTTCCGATTTCGCTCGAGGCACTCGGGGCATCGCTCACGTTTCGGGACGTAGCCGCAGGTGCCGCGTTCGAGCTGGCTGAAGGGCTCGCGGTTCGCACCGAGCGCCTCGCGCATCCCGATGGGGCGACCGGCTACCGCATCGAGCACGGCGGCGTATCGCTCGCGTACATCACGGACACCGAGCATGAGCCGGGGCGCCCTGACGCCCGAGTGCTCTCGCTGATGGCGGACGCGGACCTCGTAATCTACGACTCCACGTACACCGACGCCGAGTTCGAGGAGCACCGTGGTTGGGGGCATTCCACCTGGCAGGAGGGCGTGCGGCTGTGCCGGCTCGCGGGTGCACGACGCCTCGCGATCTTTCACCACGACCCCGATCACGACGACGAGTTCATGCGATCCGTCGAGGCCGAGGCTCAGCTCGTCGGCGCCGGCGCTTTCGTCGCTCGCGAGGGTTTGCGCGTCGCTCTCTCTCGCTGACAATGCCTTGGCGCTGGACCAGTGCCCGAGTGTTTCGCCATCAGACCTCGATAGCGGCACGGTCCGCTCGGACGTCCTCGACCGTCGTGCGGTCCACTCCCGCGTCGCGCGAGCCGTCGAGCCGTCCGTCGGACGAAGCATGGCCCGCCC
>DATJYG010000377.1:0-2754 GCA_035499695.1 Polyangiaceae bacterium | reverse complement strand
CGGGACTGCTGGTGCCTGGGAGCGCGGCGTGAGCGAAGCCTCTCTCCTCGAGCGCATCCTGGAGCCGAACGGGCTCACCATCGTGTTCCAGCCGCTCTATCAGCTCAACGCCGAAGGCTGGCGGCTCCACGCCGTCGAGGCGCTCAGCCGCGGCCCCGCGGGCACGAACTTCGAGAGCGCGCCGGTGCTCTTCGAGTACGTTCGCCGCAAGCGGGAAGAGAGTCTCGTGGACCGCGAGTGCGTGACCCGGGCACTCAAGGCCGCGCGCGAGCTGCGGGGCGAACCGCGGGTGTCCGTCAACGTGCACGCGTCCACGCTCGGACGCGATCAGGGATTCGTCACGTTCATGCAGGACGCGATCAGCGGCGCGGGGATCGCCGCGGACCGGCTGGTCGTCGAGATCGTCGAGCACTCGCCGTTCTGGGACGGGCGCAGCTTCACCCGCGCGCTCGACGGCCTGCGGGAGATGGGCGTCGCGATCGCGCTGGACGACGTCGGTCTCGGCAACTCGAATTACCGCATGGTGCTCGAGTGCCGGCCGGACTACTTCAAGGTCGACCGGTATCTGGTGTTCGGATCCGCCGGCGACTTCTATCGCCGCGCGCTGCTGCGGTCGATCACCGACCTCGCGGCGAGCTTCGGAGCGTTCGCGGTCGCCGAGGGTGTGGACGCGCATGATGATCTGGACGCGGTGCTCGCGGAGGGCTACCGGCTGGTGCAGGGCTTCCTGCTGGCCGCGCCCCGGCCGGCCGGTGCTCTCCGCAACGAAGAGATCGGCGTCGAGCGGCCGCTGCGCTTCGGCGGCAGTGGGCGGTTAACCGCTGTGGCCTAGTCGGAAAACGCTTGCTCGCGCGGGCGGGCAGGGGTAAACTCCCCTGCCCGCTGTCATTTTGACCGATCCAGCCAGGGCGAGCGACGATGCCGAAGCGAGATTTCCTCACCTTCCAAGACGTCTCCAAGGCCGAAGTCAATGGCATTCTTGATCTTGCGGCACGCATGAAGTCCGGTGCGTACCGCGAGAAGCCACTGGCAGGAAAGACGCTGGCGATGGTATTCGCCAAGTCGAGCACGCGGACGCGTGTCTCCTTCGAGGTGGGGACCTACCAGCTCGGCGGTCACGCGCTGTTTCTCTCGGCGCGCGACATCCAGCTCGGCCGGGGCGAGCCGATCCGCGACATGGCGCGGGTCCTCTCGCGCATGGTCAACGGCATCATGATCCGCACCTTCGCGCACGCCGAAGTCGAGGAGCTGGCCGCGTGGGCCAGCGTGCCGGTCATCAACGGACTCACCGACGCGCACCACCCCTGCCAGATCCTCGCGGATCTGCAGACCGTGCGCGAGGCGTTCGGCACGTACGAGGGCAGGAAATTCGCGTGGATCGGCGACGGCAACAACATGGCGAACAGCTGGCTCGACGCGGCGGCGCTGCTCGGGTTCGAGATCCGGCTCGCGTGCCCGGAAGGCTACGAACCCGACCGCGCGGTGTTCGAGCGGGCGAGCAAGGCCACCAAGGTGCTGATCACCGAGGAGCCCGACGAGGCGGCCGAGGGCGCGGACGTCGTGAATACCGACGTGTGGGCTTCGATGGGACAGGAAGCGGAGGCGGAGAAGCGTCGCGCCGCCTTCAAGGGATATGTGGTGGATGAGGCGCTGATGAAGCTCGCGCGCCCCGGCGCGATCTTCCTGCACTGTCTGCCGGCGCACCGTGGCGAAGAAGTGACCGACGGTGTCATCGAGGGACCGCAGTCGCGGGCATTCGACGAGGCCGAGAACCGGTTGCACGCGCAGAAGGCCCTGATGGCCACCCTCATGGGAGCGGTGACGTGAGCACGACGGAGACGCTGAAGCGGACGCCTTTGTACGCCAGGCACGTGGCGGCGGGCGCCAAGATGGTGCCGTTCGCCGGCTTCGAGATGCCGGTACAGTATCCGGCGGGCATCACCGCCGAGCACAAGGGGGTGCGCGAGGGCGCGGGGTTGTTCGACGTCTCGCACATGGGCGAGTTCCGCGTCGAGGGAAAGGACGCGCTCGCGTTCGTCTCGTACGTGACCTCGAACGACCCGTCGGTGCTCACGCCGGACATGGGTGTGCAGTACTCCTGTTTTCTCCACGAGAGCGGCGGCATCGTCGACGATTGCCTGGTGTATCGGCGGAAGGACGAGCTGATGCTGGTCGTGAATGCGTCCAACATCGCGAAGGACTGGGCGCACATCTGCCGGTTCGCCGACAAGTTCGACGTGAAGCTGACCGACCGCTCCGATCAGATCGCGCTGGTCGCGCTCCAGGGCCCGAAGGCGCAGGCGACGCTCCAGCCGCTGACGACGACGGCGCTCGACCCCATCAAGTTCTACAACTTCACCCACGGCAGCGTCGCGGGAGTGGAGTGCCTGATCAGCCGCACCGGCTACACGGGTGAGGACGGCTTCGAGCTGTATCACGCGGCGGAAGACGCCGAGACGCTGTGGGACGCGATCACCGCGCGGCCCGGCGTGACGCTGGCGGGCCTGGGGGCGCGCGACAGCCTGCGGCTCGAGGTCGGATATCCGCTCTACGGAAACGACATCGACGACGAGACGTCGCCGCTCGAGGCCGGGCTGGGCTGGATCGTCAAGCTGAAGAAGGGCGCCTGCGTGGGCAAGGAGGCGCTGGAGCGGCAGAAAGCGGCGGGGCTGACGCGGAAGCTGGCCGGGTTCACGCTCACCGAGAAGGGATTTCCGCGCGCGCACATGCCGGTGATCGCCCGCGGCGCGCCGT
>DATJYG010000376.1:0-16492 GCA_035499695.1 Polyangiaceae bacterium | reverse complement strand
CCGGATCGACGATCTGCCCGAACACGTCGCGCGTGCGATCCGCACGGCGCCCATTGCGCCCGCGGTGCGCACGCTGTTCGCGAGGACTCCGCGGCCGATCGTGCTCGCCGCGGAGGTCGCGGTCGACTCGGCGGTGCCGCTCGCGCTCGCGCAGCTCGTGAAGCTCGCCGCCGAGGGAGGACGGTTGGAGCTGGGCAGCGTGCTTCAGTCCGACCCGGGGGATCCGCCCTGCCTGGCGCTCGTGTCCGGCGATCGCATGTTCGAAGCGCGTGGGGAGGCGATCGGCCCGGATGCCCGTGACCTGGCGCGGCGCGCGCTGACGGCGCTCTTCGACTGCGCCGAGCTCGCGGCAACGGCGGACATCTTTGCGTGCGAAGCCTCGAAGCTCGCGACGATCCAGCACGTCGTGCACGCCATGCTCGGCGCGGCCGACGTGCACCGGGCGGTGCACGCGATGCTCACCGGCATCACCTCGGGCGACTGCCTGGGCTTCCACCGAGCCGCCCTCTTCGTGCACGACCGCGAGCGCGGCGCGTACGTGGGCTCGCAGGCCATCGGTCCGCGCGACGCCGGCGAGGCCCATCGCATCTGGGAGCAGATAGAGGAGGAGCGAAAGTCCATCGACGCGATGATCGAGGACTACGGGCGGCACGCGGGCGATGCGCGCCTGCAGCTCTTCGTGCAGGGGCTCACGCTGCGCCCGGGCTCCGCCGCGGACGACGAGCTGGCCGACCTGGAGAAGGCGGACCGGAGCGTGACCCCCTTCCGGCGTGCGCGGCCCGTCAACGACGGCCTCGCGGCACTGCAGCCGGCCCAGGACTTCGTGCTCGCCGCCGTGCGGCCACACGGCGAGATCCTCGGCCTCATCTTCGTGGACGACGTGTTCGGCGGGCAGGCCATCGACGGGGAGCGCGTGCGGGATCTCGAGTTCTTCGTCGGTCAGGCGGGCCTCGTCTGGGAGAACTTCACGCTGCTCGAGCGCGTCGCATCGATGGCCCGCGAGGACGCGCTGACCGGGCTCCTCAATCGCCGCGAGTTCGAGTCCCGGTTCGCCGCCGAGGCGTCGCGCGCCAGGAGGTCGCAAGCGGCGCTCGGCCTGCTGCTCGTGGACGTGGACCACTTCAAGGAGATCAACGATTCGCGCGGGCACGCGGAAGGGGATCTGGCCCTGCGACGGGTGGCCTCGGTGCTGCAGGGCACGGTACGTGGACACGACACCGTGGCTCGCTTCGGCGGCGACGAGTTCGTCGTGCTCCTCGACGGGGCGCCCCTGGTCGAGCTCGGCGCCGCCGCGCGCCGCATCGGCCTGCTCGCGCGCGAGGCGGGCCTGTCGGTCAGCATCGGGGTGGCCGGCTGGCCGGAGGACTGCGCCGAGACCGACGAGCTCTTCTCGGTGGCCGACGCGAACCTCTACCGCGCCAAGCGCGCGGGGCGCGGGCGTGCCTGCACGACTGGGCGTGAGCCGTTCGGATTCGACGTCGCCGAGTAAGCGCCCTACGGATTTACGAGTCATGCCGCCGTCCGATCGCGCCGACCCTGCGGCCCCCCTGCGTCACGACGTGAGGACGCTGGGCCACCTGCTGGGCGAGACGCTCATCGAGCAGGAGGGGCGCGCCTTCTTCGACCTCGAGGAGCACATCCGGGCGCTGGCGAAGCGCGGTCGCAACGCGACGGGCGATGCGCGCACCGAGGCGAGGTCGGGGCTGCGCGACGCCTTTCGGAAGCTCGAGGTCGAGGGGGCCGAGCGGGTCGTGCGCGCGTTCGCGCACTACTTCCAGCTCGTGAACCTTGCGGAGCAGCATCACCGCGTCCGCCGCGGGCACGAGCACGATCGCGCCGGCGAGATCGAGCCCGGGTCGCTCGCGGCGCTGTCGCGCCTGCTCGCGCACCAGGTGCCTCGCCCGGAGCTCGAGGCGCTGCTCGCCGGCGCCAGCATCGAGCTCGTGTTCACGGCCCACCCCACCGAGGCGCAGCGCCGGACGGTGCTCGACAAACACAGGGCGATCGCCGACCTCCTCGAGCGGCGCGATCGCGCCACGCCTTCCCCCGCCGAGGAACGCGAGCTGCGGCGCGCGCTGCGCGAGGAGGTGACGATCCTCTGGCAGACCGACGAGATCCGCCACGAGCGACCGCGTGTCGGCGACGAAGTGAAGAACGTCCTCTTCTACCTGGAGGAGGTCCTGTACCCGCTCGTGCCGCGGACGTACGCGCACCTGGAGGATGCCATCGGCGCCGCGTACGGAGCGGGGGTCGCCGTGCCGCCGCTGCTCCGCTTCGGGTCGTGGGTGGGCGCGGACATGGACGGCAACCCGAACGTCACGCCCGACGTCGCCGTCGACACGGCGATGGCTCACGCGGCGCGCGCCGTCGCGCTCCACCTGCGAGAGGTGCAGCGGCTCGGCGCGCGCCTGTCGCAGAGCACGCGCCGCATCGGCGTCACCGACGAGCTTCGCGCCTCGCTGGAGAGGGATCGCGCGGCGCACCCCGAGCGCGCCGACGACGTCGAGGCGCGCACGCAGGACGAGCCGTACCGCCGCAAGCTCCGGTGGATCGAGGCGAAGCTCGCGGCGACGCGCGCGGCGTTCGTCGCGGCGCGCGCGAGCGGCGGGCGGAGCACGACGCTGCTCTTCGGCTATCCGTCGCCGGAGCAGCTCGTCGAGGATCTGGGCGTCATCGAACGGTCGCTGGCCGCCAACGTGGGCGAGCACGCGGGGCTCTCGCACGTCAGGGCGCTCGCGCGTCAGGTGCAGGTGTTCGGGTTCCACCTGGCGATGCTCGACGTGCGCGTGCCGGCCGCGTGGGTGCGCGAATCGGCGCGCGCAGATCCGCACGAGGGTCCCGGGATGCGCGCGATGCAGGGGCTGGCGACCATGCAGCGGCGCGCGACGCCGCGCAGCGCCGAATCGTTCATCCTGAGCATGACGCGCGGCCACGAGGACCTCGTCGCGGCGGTGCGCCTGGCTCGCTCGGCGGGGCTCGTACGCGACGAGGAAGGCGTGGCGTCCGCGTCGATCGTTCCGCTCTTCGAGACGCTCGACGATCTCGAGCGCTGCCCGCGTGAGCTCGAGCGCGCCTTCGGCGACGCCGAGTACGCGCGATATCTCGCGCTCCGCGGCCGCCGGCAGGAAGTGATGCTCGGCTACTCCGACTCGAACAAGGATGCGGGGATCCTCGCGTCGTCGTTCGCGGTCTTCCGCGCCCAGCGGGCGCTGGCCGACGTGGCGCGGCGGCACGGCGTGACGCTCACGTTCTTCCACGGACGCGGGGGGTCGATCGGCCGCGGCGGCGGTCCATCGCGCCGCGCCATCGAGAGCCTCCCGCTCGGGACGCTCGAGGGGCGCTTCAAGCTCACCGAGCAGGGCGAGGTACTCAGCTGGAAGTACCTGCTCCCCCCGCTCGCCGAGCGCAACCTCGACCTCACCACGAGCGGCGTCCTGCGCGCGTCGCTCGCCGTCGGGCCTCTGCCCGAGGCGGAGCTGAGCGAGTACGAGACGGCGTTCGCCCGCGCTGCCGAGGAGAGCCTCGTCGCCTACCGGGCGCTCGTACGCGCGCCTCGCTTCCCCGAGTACTTCGCGCAGTCGACGCCCATCGAGGAGATCGGCGCGCTGCCGCTCGGGTCGCGCCCGCCGCGTCGCACGGGCGCGGCGTCCATCGACGACCTGCGCGCGATCCCCTGGGTGTTCGCGTGGAACCAGTCGCGGCAGATGGTGCCCGGATGGTTCGGCGCCGGACGGGGGCTCGGTGCACTGCTGCGGGAGCGAGGGGTGGCGTACGTGAGGCGAATGCGACAGCGGTGGCCCTTCTTCGCGACGACGCTCGACGCGATCGCCGTGGCCCTCGCGATCGCCGACATGCGGATCGGCGCCGAGTACGCGTCACTCGTGGAGGATCGCGCCCTCGCGCGCACGACGTTCCGCTCGATTGCGCTCGACCACGGGCGCGCCGTACGCGCGGTGCGCACGATCCTCGAACGCGCCGACCTCCTGGCGCACGAGCCGACGCTCGCGCGATCGATCGCCCTGCGCAATCCCTACGTCGACCCCATGAGCTTCGCGCAGGTGGACCTCTTGCGGCGCAAGCGCGCCCTCGTGCGCGCCGGCCAGCCGGTGCCGCCGTCGCTCGAGCGCGCGATCCTGCTGACGATCAACGGCATCGCCGCGGGCCTGCGCAACACGGGATGACCGTGCTCACTCGGCGTACGTGAACGCCTTGTCCGGATACGGGGGCGCCTTGGGCACCGGCCGGGGGTCCTTCTTGATCTCGTCCTCGAGGTACCGCAGCGCCGCGTCGAGCTGCGCATCGTCCCCGCCGAACGTCGCGTGCGGGAGGTTGTCCTTCACGATGTCCGGGTCCACCCCGTGCCCCTCGATGAGCCACTTGCCCTCGGGCCCGTAGACCCCCTCCTCGGCGGCCGTGGCGATGCCGTTGTCCGCGAGGCTGTTTCCCGCGCTGAGCCAGATCTCGCCGCCCCACGTCCGGACGCCGATCGACTTGCCCAGCCCGAGGCGCCGGAACCCCTCGGTGAACGCCTCTCCGTCCGAAGCGGTGTCCTCGTCGCACAGGACGACCATGTGCCCGCGGAAGGCGTACTGCATGTTCCAGTAGGGGTTGCCGACGCGAGGCTGCCAGTAGAACCAGGCCTTGCGCATCAGCTTCGAGAGCAGCCACGAATCGATGTTGCCCCCGCGATTGTGCCGCACGTCGAGGACGAGCCCCTCGCGGTCGAACACCGGGTAGAACTCGCGCGCCCACTGCTCGATGTCGTTCGGGCCCATCGCCTGCAGGTGCACGTAGCCGATGCGCCACGCGAGCACCCGCCTTATGGGTAGGGGTCCGGGGGAGCGTCCGCGCTCCCCCGACCCCATCGCGTGCATCGCTCAGAAATAAAGCGTCATGCCGCCGGTGAGCAGGCCGCCGCCCGACGTGTTCGTCTGCTGGCCCTGCGCGTTCGTGAACTCGGCGGTGTACTGCGCCTGGCTGTCGGTGCGGCTGCGCATGAAACCGCGGAAGTCGATGTTGAACGCGAGCACGCGCGTGAGGCGCAGCTCGAGGCCGATGCCCGCCTGACCGCCGAAGTAGCTGTAGTCGTACGACTGGCCCTGCGAGTACACGGGGTCGTTCGGGTCGTTCTCGCTGTGCGCCCACGACCAGCCGAAGCCCGCGAGCAGGTAGAGCTGCGCGCGCGACTTCGGGTTGAGGAAGAGCAGCGCGTTGAACGACGTCGACGTCTCGTGGCGCTGGTCGCCGACGTATCCGTGGCCTCCGTAGAAGTCGATGTCCCACTCGAGGCCGAAGTAGCGCGACGGCTTGTAGCGCAGACCCGCGCCCAGGCCGCCCATGCTCGCGTCGTGATGCGTGCCGTCACCGAGGGCCGCGCCCTCGAGGTGCAGGTTGAGACCCCACTCGCGCGGCGGCGAGATGTAGTGGCGCGGCGGCGGGTTGTACTCGTACGGCGGCGGGTTCTCGGGACGCTCCACCATCACGGGCGGCGGCGGCTGATAGACGACCACCGGCGGCGGAGGGGGCGTGTTCGCCGGCGCCCCGTCTTCGTCCGCGGCGGCCGCACCGCGGTGACGCGGGGGCGGGGCCGGCGTCGCGTCCGGATCCGGAAGCGGCTGCAAACCATGCTTCCCGGAGGGGGCCGGCTGCGCGTCGCTCGGGGGAGCGCAGAACCAGCTTCCGGGGGGGCACGAATCGGGCTGCTGCGCAGGCGCCGACTGCGCCCACGCGAAAGACGGGATCGCGAGCAAGAGGGCCGATGCCGACGTGACGACCACCAGCTTCATGGTGCGAGGTTCCTTCCAGAGCGGGAGCGGCTGCAACCCAGGTGCCACGAAGCTTGCTGCGGCGGCTCGGGAAAATCAACGCGCGCGCGGCCGGTTCGTTCGGGGGCGTCGCCGTTCGTTCACGCCCGGAGAGCCAACTTCGTCCGCTTGCGGTATCTCAGGGGGCTCGCCCCCACCCATGCCGTCCGCCACGCCGAAAGTCACCCTGAAACCCGGTCACGTCCAGCCCGTCTGGATGGGGCACCCCTGGGTTTACGCCCAGGCCATCGACCGGATCGAGGGGGGTGCGACGGCAGGCGACGAGGTGAGCGTCCACGATCCGCGAGGCAACCTCCTCGGTCGAGGCTTCTACACGCCGGGATCGGCGATCCCGGTGCGCCTGCTGACGCGCGACGCCGAGACGCACCTGGATGCCGCATTCTTCCGGGCTCGCATCGAGGCGGCGACGGCGCTGAGGGCGTCGCTCGGGCTGCCGAGCGCGCACACCACCGGCTTCCGCCTGGTCCACGCCGAGGGCGACGGCCTGCCCGGGCTCGTCGTCGACAAGTACGGGGATGCGCTGGCGGTGCAGGTCGGCACCATCGGCATGAAGCAGCGGGAGGCCGTGATTCACGAGGCGCTCTGGTCGGTCGCGAAGGCGAAGGTCATCGTGGACCGCACGAGCGCGCAGACGGCGAAGGCCGAGGGGTTCACCCCCACCGGCGGCGTCGTGCGCACCACGCCGGGGACGGAGCTCACGGCGTTCGAGATCGTCGAGCGCGACCTGCGCTTCCAGCTGCCGCTCGAGCTCGGTCAGAAGACCGGCTTCTACTTCGACCAGCGGCAGCTCCGGGCACGCGTCGAGATGCTCGCGCACGGCAAGCGGGTGCTCGATGCGTACTGCTACGTCGGGGCGTTCGCGATCGCCGCGGCGCGCGGCGGGGCGACCGAGGTCGTCGCCGTCGACGAGAGCGCGCTGGCCCTCGAGGTCGGCGCAGAGTGTGCGCGCGCCAACGGCGTCGGCGACAAGGTGAAGTTCGCGAAGCAGGACGCGCGACACGCGCTCGCCGAGGCGCATGGCGGGTTCGACCTCGTCGTGCTCGACCCGCCGCGGCTGGCGCCGACGCGCGGGGCGCGCGAGCAGGCGCTCGTGGCGTACGCGAAGCTCGCCGAGAACGGGTGCCGCGCGACGCGGCCCGGAGGCATCCTCGTCCTGTGCTCGTGCTCGGCGGCGGTGGACCTCGGCGCGCTCACGCGGGCGCTCGCGCAGGGGGCGACGCGGGCGAACGTGACGGCCACCGTGCTGGAGCGATGGTTCCAGGGCGCAGACCACCCGGTGCCGGCGGCGTTCGGCGAGGGCCTCTACCTGAAGGCGCTCGTCGCGCACGTGGAGCGGCGGTGAGCGCGTGAAGCCGCTCGCGTCGCTCACCGCGGAGGAAGCGCGCGCGCTGCGCGGCGTGCTCTTCGATCTGGACGACACGGTGCTGACGCACGGATCGCTCACGCTCGCCGCATACGAGGCGCTTTGGCGTGTGCGCGAGGGCGGGCTGAAGATGGTCGCCGTCACCGGCCGGCCGAGCGGGTGGGGCGCGGTCATCGCGCGGCAGTGGCCGGTGGATGGGTGCGTCACCGAGAACGGCGCCGTCTACTTCGTCCGCGAGAGCGCCGGCGTGCGCCGCTTCGACCCGTGCAGCGAGGAGGAGCGGCGAGCGCGGCGCGTGCGGCTCGCGAGCCTCGTGGAGCGCGTGCGCGAGGTGGTGCCCGAGGCGCGGCTGACCGACGACGTGGACGCCCGCCGCAGCGACGTGACCTGGGACGTCGGCGAGCGCATGAAGCTCCCCGAGGACCGCGTCCGGTCCATCGTGCGGCTCATCGAGGAGGCGGGGGCGCGCTGGTCCATCTCGAGCGTGCACCTCCACGCGACCTACGACGCCGACGACAAGGCGAGCGGGGCCCTGCGCTTCTGCGCCCGCGAGCTGGGGGAAGACCCGGGGGCCGCCATCACGACCTTCGCCTTCGTGGGCGACAGCGGCAATGACGCGGCCTGCTTCGCGGCGTTCCGCACGACCTTCGGCGTATCCAACGTGGTGGGCGCCCTGGGGCGGCTCAGCGTCGCACCGCGTTACGTCGCCACCCGGCCGATGGGGGAGGGCTTCGCCGAGATAGCTGGCCATGTGCTAGCTCTCCGGGCGAAATGAGCGAAAACGACGCCCTCGTCGCCCTCGCGCGCCAGCGCCTCTACCCCAACTACAAGCCGGCCCCGCTCGCGCTCGTGCGCGGTCGCGGCTGCGAGGTGTTCGACGCCGACGGGCGCCGGTGGCTCGACCTCTGCGCCGGCGTCGCCGTCTGCGCGGTGGGCCACGGGCATCCGGTGCTCGCGCGCGCCGTCGCCGAGCAGGCGGCCAGCCTGATGCACGTGTCCAACTACTTCTACAACGCGCCGAACATCCGGCTCGCCGACGAGCTGTGCCGCCGCACGGGCTACGACCGCGCCTTCTTCTGCAACTCGGGCGCCGAGGCGAACGAGGCGATGCTCAAGCTGGCGCGCCACCACTTCTACCTCGCGGGCAAGAAGGAGCGCGTGAGGGTGGTCGCGTTCCACAACGCGTTCCACGGACGCACGCTCGGCGCGCTGTCGATGACCGGGACGCCGAAGTACCGCGAGGGCTTCGGGCCGCTCGGTCCGGTGACGCACGTGACGTACGGGGACGTGGACGCGGTGGCGCGAGAGATGCGCGACGACGTGTGCGCCATCATCGTGGAGCCGCTGCAGGGCGAGGGCGGCGTGCTGCCGGCGCCGCGCGGATTCCTGGCGAAGATGCGGTCGCTCGCGGACGCCGCGGGCGCGCTCTTGCTCGTGGACGAGGTGCAGACGGGCATCGGACGGCTCGGGCGCTTCCTCGGAAGCGACGGGAGCGGCGTGCGCGGCGACGCGGTCGCGCTGGCGAAGGGCCTCGGCGGTGGCTTCCCCATCGGGGCGATGCTGACGACCGAGCGGCTCTCGGGCGCGCTTCCTCCGGGGGCGCACGGGTCGACCTTCGGCGGCAACGCGCTCGCGTGCGCGGCGTCGCTCGCGGTGTTGCGCATCCTCGACGACGAGAAGCTCGTCGAGGGAGCGCGTACGAAGGGGGAGGCGCTCGGCGAGATGCTCGACGAGGTCGCGCGCGATCTGCCCGACGTGTGCGAGGGCTCGCGCGGCGAGGGCCTGCTGCGCGGGTTGCTGCTGCGACAGGGATTCGTCGCGCGCGACGTGCTGCCGCGGGTGCAGGAGGCCGGTGTGCTGCTCACGGCCGCGGGGGAGCGCGTGCTGCGCTTCTCGCCGCCGCTCGTCGTGACGACCGCGGAGCTCGAGGAGGGCGTGCGCGCGGTGCGCGGGGCGCTCGAGGCCCTGCGACCCAAGGACGCCGCGGCGGTCTGATGGCGGGCGTGCCAGCGTCCTCGGCATCCGCGTGCCCCGGCTGCGGAGCGGCGATCGATCCGCTTCGTGCGGGGCACGTCGCGCTGTTCGACGGGGGCTTCCGCTACTTCTGCCGCGCCGAGTGCAAGCAGGCGTTCCTCACCGCCGAGGGACGGGCGATGCAAGAGGAGGTGGCGACCGCCGCTCCGCCGCAGGTCGCCCCGAGCGACCCGCCGCCGCGGTCGACCGCGAGAGCGGCGACGGAGCCGCGGACGGAGCCGCGGACGGAGCCGCGTAGGGAGCAGCGGTCCGAGCCCGAGCCCGAGCCCCAGTCCGAGCGCCAGCGCGAGGCGGCGCCGACGGCCCCGCCGGTTCCGTCCTCGCGTGTGCGCGCGCGGCCGAAGCCGGCGAGCAGTCGCCTGGAGCAGGTGCTCGCGTTGATCGACGCGACGGGTCTCGTCGTCGGCGCGCTCGTGCCGGCGATGGCGCTGCTCGAGCCGATGGGCGAGAGGGCCCGGCTCCCGCTCGTGCTCGTCGCGCTCGTCGCGCTGTGCGCGCGGGTGGCCCTGGCGCCCCGCGACGCGTCGGACGTGCACCCGCTGCTGCTCCTGGCGCCGAGCGCCGGAGCGGTCGGCGCCGCGTGCTGGGCCGCGGTTGTGCACGACGCGCGCGCCGCGTCGATCGCGGTGCTCGCGGGCCTGTCGTGCGCCGCGGGCATCGCGGTGGAGGTGCTCGTGACGCGCTCGCGGGCGCGAACGGCCGCGGCGCGCGACGGCATCGAGCGGTCGCTGGAGCTGACGGCGCGCGTGCTGCGCGGCGAGGAGACGCACGTGGTGCCCGCGGCGGACGTGCGCCCCGGCGAGCAGATCGTCGCCGAGGCGGGCGACACGCTGGGGGTCGATGCGACGGTGACCGCTGGCGAAGCGCGCGTGGTCCCGTGGCTCGACGCGCGCGGCGACGTGGTCAAGCGCGACGGCGACCCGGTCGTCGCGGGCGCACGCGTCGTGTCGAGCCGCTTGCGATTGCGCACGACGTGGTCCGGACGCGAGCGCGCCTGGGTGCGGCTCATCGCGACGCCGGAGGCGCGCGTCGACGTGGCGGCGCCGACGCCGCGTACGCTGCGGCTCGTGGTGCAGCGTGGGGCACCGGTCGCGGCGGGGGTCGTGGCCATCGCAGCCTTCGCCGCCAACGGCACGGTCACGGAGATCCTCGCGGCGATGTGCGCCGGCGCGACCGCGTTCGCCGCCCGGGCCGCGGCTTCCTTCGTCTCGCTCCACTACGCGCGCGCGCATCTCGAGGCGCTCGCCAGCGGCATCATCTACAAGGACGCGCGCGCCTTCGAGCGCGCGGCGGCGGCCAACGTGGCCATCCTGAGCGCGCGCGGCACGGTGCTCATGGGCGAGCCGGAGATCGTGGCGGTCGAGCCGTTCGGTGCGGTGGACGTCGAGCGCGTGCTCTCGCTGGCCGCGGGCGCCGAGACGGCGTCGACGCACCCGTTCGCCGCGGCCATCCTGCGCGCAGCGCGCGCGCGCGACGTGCGGCCAGACAACGTGCGCCACGCGACCGTGCACGAGGGGCTCGGGGTCACGGCGCTCGCTTCCAGCGGCGAGCGACTCGCGGTGGGCGGGCGCGCGCTGATGCTGGAGGAGAAGATCGGCGTCGCCGCCGCCGACGCCCGCGTGTCCGAGCTCGAGGCGCAGGGCCGCAGCGTGCTGCTCGTGGCGCTCGGCGACCGGCTCGTCGGCCTCATCGCGCTCATGGACGGCCTGCGCCCGGGCGCGCGCGCAGCGGTGCAGAGGCTCCTCGACGCGCACATCGAGCCGGTGCTCCTCAGCGGAGAGGCACGCGACACGTGCGAGACGATCGCGCGCGCGCTCGACATCGAGCACGTGCGCCCCGAGGTGCTCCCGGCCGATCGCGGGCCCGAGGTGCGTGCGCTCGCCGAGGGAGGCAGCGTCGTCGCGGTCGTGGGCCATCCCCAGCGCGACGACGGGGCGCTCGGCGCAGCCGACGTGGCCGTCGCGATGGGCTCGGCCGGGTCGACCCCCGGTGAGTGGTCCGTCTCGCTCGCCGGGGACGATGTGCGCGACGCTGCGACTGCCCTCGCGATCCCTCACGCCGCGCGCGAGCGGGCCCGTGCGGCCATCGCCCTGGGCGTCGCGCCCGGCCTCGTGGCCCTGCTCGCAATCGGCTTTGGAGTCGCGCCTTTGGCGGTTGCGCCCCTCGGTGCCCTGCTCGGCGCACTCGCAGTCGCCGTGCACGCCCGCGAGTCGCCACCCGTTTGAGCGACGTCCCGGTCACACTCCGGCCCCGTCGAACGATGGAACAGGTGCCAAGGGGTCGTGCGTTCGAGACATCGAACCCCTGGTCGGAGGAAGCACCATGCGATCGTTCGCCACAGTCCTGGGATTCGCAGCCGTCACCGCCGCCGCCACGCTCGCCGTGTGCTGGCCCGGCCGCACCTACGCCGACCCGCCCGAGAGGTTCGTCGGAGCGGGCGACATCGACGACGTCACCTTCACGGGGGAAGTCACCCGTGACGCGACGCTCAAGAGCGGGTGGGCCATCAAGGTCACCTTCGAGAACCGGGGCGACGAGGACGAGACGGCAAAGCTCGACTCGGAGCTCACGCGCGCACAGGTCGCGCCCGCGTCGCGCGCCGAGCCGCCGGCCCTCACCGTGTGGCACCACAAGGACAGCGTGATGGTGCCGGCGCACGAGAGCGTCGTGCGCGTGTACGAGATCCCCGCGTCGGTCGCCCGGCAGCTCACGGCCAACGAGCAGGCCATGGCCCTGCGCCAGAAGCTCATCGAGAAGGAGAGCGCGAAGCCGAATCCCAACTTCGCGCTCCAGATGCGGCCGTACACCATGTTCGGTGTGGCCTTCCAGAAGGCGACTTGAGACTCCGGCTGCAGGCGCTGCTGGGGATCGCTCTCGGGCTCGTCGTTGCCATCGCGGTCCTGCGCGCGCAGTCGCAGGCGAAGGCGCCGCCCCCGCCCCAGGCGACCGCGAAGCTCGCTGGCACCGTGCTGCGCGAGGACACGGGGTCGATGGACGAGGTGCTCGTCCACTACGTCCCGAAGCTCGAGCCGCTCGTCGACGACGCGTACCGCGACTTCCTCGGCACGCTGGATCCCTCGACGCGCGTCGTCGTGGTGGTGCCGAGGGGCGCCAGCGACTCGCTCGCCCGCTTCCTCGCGCGCATCGACGCGAGCGGGTCGCTCGCCGCGCGTGCCCGCGTCGTCGAGGTCGACGGTCCCATCTCGGTGTGGTCCAAGGACCGCGCGCTCGTGCTCGGTCCGGGTGCCGACGCGTCGCGCACGGGTCTGGCGATCCCAGCGCCGCCGGACCCGCGATGGGTCGAGCGTGCGAACGACTGGCGCACCCTCGCGCAGGTCGCCTCGGCCATGCCCGAGCGATTCTACGTGCGCCAGCTCCCGCTCGACTTCGACGCGGGCGATTTCGACGTCGCCGGCGGCGTGGTGCTCGTCGACGACAACCTGGTGACCAAGAACGCCGCGCGCGGCGTCGGCGACGTCGGGCAGCTCCGCAAGATGCTCGAGGGGCTACTGGCACGCCCGGTCCACGTGCTCGGCGCGGTCGCCGGCGACGTTCCGCGCCACCACATGTCGATGTACATGGCGGCGCTCGACGGAGGCGTCGCCCTGGTCGGCGATCCGCGCGCCGGCGAGGCCATCGTGGGCTCCGCCTTCGTTCCCGGCGAGACGGATCCCGACAGCGGCGAGCCCCTGCACGCGGACTTCTCCGACGCCACGGTCGCCCGCTTCGACCGCGCGGCGCACGACCTCGAGGCGGCTGGCTGGCGCGTGGTGCGAATCCCCGAGGTGCCGTTCCTCGACAAGACGTACATGGCCTACACGAACGGCGTGTACGAGACGCGTGCCGGCGCGCACGTCGCGTGGGTGCCGTTCTTCGGCATCCCCGAGCTCGACGCGCGCGCCCGCGCCGTCTACGAGTCACTCGGTTGGCAGGTGCGCCCGGTGCGGTCGCGCGCCCTCTACGCGTACCACGGGACCATCGGCTGTCTCGTCAACGTGCTCGCTCGCGGCGACCGCTGACGCGTCGGCGCTCGCCACGCGCGCCTTGCTCTCGATGCTCTCCAGCGGCAGTCGCACGGGGGCGCGCCCCAGGATGAGCCGCGCGCCGCGCCGGTACGTGAAGTAGGACCACGCCCACGTGATCATCACGACCAGCCGGTTGCGGAAGCCGATGAGGTACCAGATGTGCACGACCAGCCACGCCAGCCACGCGAGGAAGCCGGACATGTGCATCCGCTGCACCTGCGCGATCGCGCGGCGGCGGCCGATGGTCGCCATCGATCCCTTGTCGAAGTAGTGAAAGGCCAGCGGGTCCCTCCCGACGATGAGCCGCCGGATCGACTTGGCGACGGTGCGCGCCTCCTGCATCGCCACGGGGCTGACGCCGGGCAGCGGCTTGCCGTCCGGCCCGTCGAGCCGTGCCGCGTCGCCGACGACGAAGACGCGAGGTTGACCGGGCACGCGCAGGTCGGGGTCCACCTTCACGCGGCCCAGCGGGTCGAGCGGTGCGCCGAGCCACGCGGTCATCGGCATCGCGCGCACGCCCGCCGCCCACAGCGCGACCGAGCACGGGATCGCCTCGTCGCCGAGCCGCACGACGCCGGGCTCGATCGACGTCACCCTGGCGCTCGTGCGTACTTCGACCCCGAGCTCGCGCAGCTGCGAGGCGGCGCTCTCGGAGAGGTCGTCGGGGAACGACGGCAGGATGCGCGGCCCGCCCTCGACGAGGAGCACGCGCGCCTCGGCGGGGTCGATGTGGCGGAAGTCGCGGTCGAGCACGAACTTCGAGAGCTCCGCGAGCGCCCCAGCCAGCTCGACGCCCGTCGGACCGCCGCCGATGACGACGAAGCTCATGAGGGCGCGGCGCACCGCGGCGTCCTCCTCGCGCTCGGCGAGCTCGAACGCCGACAGCACGCGCTGCCTCAGCTCGACAGCGTCCTCGATCGACTTGAGCCCCGGCGCCGCGCCCTCCCAGTCGTCGTGTCCGAAGTACGACGTTCGGACCCCGCAGGCGACGACGAGGAAGTCCCACTCGAGCACCCCGCCGTCGGCGAGGTGAACGCGACGTGCCGCGCAGTCGATGCCGGTGACCTCCGCCATGAGCACCGTCGCGTTCTGCTGCCGGCTGAGGATCGAGCGGATCGGCTGCGCGATGTCCGCCGGCGAGAGGCCCGCCATCGCCACTTGATAAAGGAGGGGCTGGAACGTGTGGTGGTTCGTCCGGTCCACCAGCGTCATGCGGACCGGCGCGCCGTCGAGCGACTGCGCGAGGGTGAGCCCGCCGAAGCCACCGCCGACGATGACGACGTGAGGCCTGCCGTCGAAGCTCTCGGCCATGTCGGCCCTCCCAGCTGCAACGTAGGGTCCGCCCGCGGCGCGAACAAGCACGAACCGGGCGCCGGTGCGTGTCAGCTCGGCTTGATGAGCGCCACCCGCGTCTGGCTCAGGACAATTCCGTCTTTCCTGAAGCGTGCAGCGATGCGCTTGCGCAGCGCGTGCTGGACGTTGCCCTGATCGCCGAAGGAGCGGACGTGGAAGAAGACCGTGAACCCGACGCCGCCGTCCGCGAAGCCTGGGGTCATCGAGACGCTCGGGGCGGGCGCCTCGGCGATTCCGGGGATGTCGGTCGCGCGCTTGGCCTCGTCGGTGAGCGCGTCCTCGACCCGGTCGAGATCCGCGTCGGCGGCGACGTCCACGCGCACGCTCGAGGCGACGTGCGGAGTCGGCAGCGTGTAGTTCGTGATGATCGCCTTGGAGAGCGTCCCGTTGGGGATGATGACGAGGTTGTTGCTGAGCGTCCGCAGGTGCGTCGAGCGCCAGCCGATGGACTGCACGTAGCCCTCGTACGACGGGTCGACGCGGATGAAGTCACCGGGCCGCACCGGCTTGTCGACGACGAGGTAGAGGCCCGAGAAGAAGTTCGAGAGCGTGTCCTGCAGCGCGAGCGCGACGGCGAGCGACCCCACTCCCAGCGCGGTCAGCGCCGGCGCGAGGGAAATCCCGAGCGCGTCGCTGACGAGCACCGCGACGATGCCCATGCCGACCACCCAGGTGACGGCCTTGCCGATGCCCGCGGAGGATCGAAGCTCCGGATTGGAGCGGCCGAAGGCGTCGATCGCCCGGAAGGCGACGCGCATGAGCGCCCCGACGCCGAGCACCGCGAGGGCGACCGCGATGAGCTTGTGCCACTCGGCGAGCCTCGACTGCGGCAGCGGAAGGGCGCGCAGGCCCGCGGCCATGGCGACGAGGAAGACGGCGATGCCCGCGGGCCGGGGCAAACTCAGCGCGAGCACCTCGGTCCATTCCGTGCGCGCCGCGGCGGCGATGCGCCGCAGGGATCGCGCGAGGAGCAATCGCACGAGGACGGCGATGAGCAGCCAGAGCGCGACGTAGGCGACCACCATCGACCAGATCGGCAGCTTGTCGATCGTCGCGAGCACGGGACGCCGAGGATACTCCGTCAGACGGAGGCGAGCGGCTTGGTCTTGTACCCCGTGATGACGAATTCGCGCAGCGTCGCGAGTCTCTTCTGTTGCTGAGCCTGCGCCTGCGCCTGCGCCTGCGCCTGCGAATCCGCCTGGCTGGCCTGGGCGCTCGCGGGGCCGGCGCCCGGGTAGGGCGTGTCGGCGAGCGTGCGCGCCGCCTGCGCGAAGTCGGCCTGCGCTTGCCACTCGGGCGTCTCCGGGAGACCGAGCGCCCTGCGGAACGCGTCGCCGAGCTCGATGGCGGTCGCGAAGCGCATCGCCGGGTCCTTGGCCAGCGCGCGCGCGAAGAGCGCGTCGAGCACGGGAGGTGCCTGCGGCAGGAAGGTGCGGATGGGCGGCGCGGGCGTCTCCACCTGGTCCTTGCGGATCAGGAACTCGGTCCGGTCGTCGCCGAACGGCGTGCGGCCCGTGAGCATCTCGTAGAGCACCGTCGCCGCCGAGTAGAGATCGCTGCGCGGCTCGGGCGTTCTCGACAGCACCTGCTCCGGCGACATGTACGCGCCCGTGCCGAGCGAGAGCTCCGCGGTGGCCGGGGAGGACGGCGCGTCGGCGAAGCGCACGATGCCGAAGTCGCTCAGCTTCACGATGCCGTCGCGACGAATGAGCACGTTGGACGGCTTGACGTCGCGGTGCACGATGCCGAGCGCGTGCACCGCAGCGAGCGCGCCGAGCAGCTGCTGGAAGTAGAACCACGCGCGCAACAGCGGCATGCCCGGTAGGCCCGTCGGTCCACCGAGCCGGGCGCGCGCCACGTGCCTCGCGACCACCGTCTCGAGCGTGTCGCCG
>DATJYG010000375.1:0-4183 GCA_035499695.1 Polyangiaceae bacterium | reverse complement strand
CGGCGGGCCCGGTCCGGGAACGCTCGACACTGGCATGGGTACGCTCGATTTCACGCTGCGGATGCCGACGCCCACGAAGCTCTCAGGCTTCTCGTTCACGTGCCTCTAGAGGAGCTTTCTCGCGGGCACGAGGACGCTCGCGAGCAGAACGCCCGTGACGAGGGCGGCGGCGACGAGGAGCATCTGGAAGCCCTGCGCAGCGCCCTTGGTGAAGTCGCCGCTGAGGAAGCTCTCGAGACTGAGGAACCCGAAGCTGCCGGGGACGAGCAGCGTGAGTCCCGGTAGCTGGAACAGCTGCGCGGGCCGACCCGTCCGGCGCGCGAAGACGTGAGAGGCGGTGCACACGGCGAGGGCGCCCAGGAACGCCGCGACGTGTCCGGGCAGGTAATGCCCACCCACCGTGCTGGCGACGTATCCGATCGCGCCGGATACGACGGCGGTCCACGTGTAGTTCAGCGGGACCGCGAACAGGGCCCCGATCGCCCAGGACGCGCCGACGAGCGCGAGGGCTTGCCACTCGAGGGGCAGCCCGGCGCGCACCGACTGGACCGCGGGCGAGAGGCGCGTCAGGTGCTCGATCCCGAGCTCCGTCGCGATGCCGAAGAGGATCGACGCGAATCCGACCATCGCCTCGGTCAGGCGCGCCGCGCCGGCGACCAGGTTCTTGCGGGCGACCTCGCTGAGCGCCGTGGTCAGCGTCATGCCGGGGATGAGCGTGATGACGCCCGCGAGCACGATGACCTCGCGGGACACGCCGGGGTGCCAGATCGCCGCCGCCCGCGCGACCACCGCCGCCGCCAGAGCGCCGACGAACTCGGCGAGGAACCGCGCGTTCGGGATGCGACCGAGCCCCCAGCCGATCACCCCGACCAGGAGCCCAGCGACCGTCGCCGCTGCCACCTCGGCGTGCGCGCCGCGAAGGAACGCGGCCGTCGCACCCGACGCGACGGCGAACGCCACCCACTGAAGGACGCGCGGGTACGGAAGCGGGCGCTTCTCGAGCTCGCCGAGCTTGGCGCGCGCCGCGCGGATGGTCAGCTTGCGATCGGCGACCTCGTTGAAGATCTGGTCCACGAGCACCAGCCGGTCGAGGTTCACCGACCACTGCTTCACGCGCACGAGCCGCAGCACCGGCGGCGACGCCGGGGACGCGCGCAGCGTGATGATGAGCCCCGTGGGGAACGCGAAGGACTGCGCGTCGAAGCCCTCGATGCGGCTCACGAGGCCGATGACGTCCTCGAGCCGGTAGGTGGGGCACCCGTAGGCGACGAGCGTCCCGCCGATGTCCGCGAGGTAGTCGGCCAGCTCGTCGGCGGAGAGCCCTGAACGCGATACGGGGAGGGGCGTGGCGGTCGTCATCGGTGCGTGCGGGGGGAAGAATAGGAAAAAAGAAAGGACCGGGAGCGCCGCACTCGTGCTGACGAGCGGCGCTCACCGGTCCTTCCAGGGTCGGGGCCGGGTGGGCCCCATCTGTTTCGCCGCCTACTTCACGACGACTGCGAGCGGCTGGCTCCAGTCACCGGGGCCGGCCTTGGTGACCGGGCGGTAACGGAGCTGCACCGACGTAGCCACCGGTAATCCCGAGATCGTGGTCTTCGCCCGCAGGCTGGGCGCCGCCTCGATCCAGGTCTTTCCGCCGTCGATGCTGTACTGCCACTCGTACGACGCCCTCCGAGCGGCCGGCGGCGCGACGGCCTCCACCGTGCCGGAGACTCCGCCCGGCTTGGCGGCGAAGACGCGCGGCCTGTGCACCGGCGCCTTCCTCGCCGGGAGCCCGGAGCTCTGGATGATCGCCGCGCCGTTCTCTGGGTCGGCGTCGGCCGTCTTCTGGACGTAACTGCGTAGCTGCTGCATCAGCGTCACGAGCGCCGTTTTCCTGTCGTTGCGCACCACGACGGTGCCCTTCAGCCGCGACAGTGCCGCCGTCTCGGCCGTCTGCAGCGCCACGACGGCCGCCGAGACGTCCGCGAGCGCCGGCATCGGCGTCGCGAAGTGCGGGTTGTTGGTCATCGCCACGATCACGCTCTGCGCGTAGGTGATGAGCGCAGAAACGGGGCGCGGCAGGTTGAGGATCACGAAACTGCGGTGGGTCGAGTTGTTCTGGGGCATTTGACACTCCGTTGTCGAATGGGTTCGTCGTCTCGGTTCACAAGCCAAGCGTCGTGGCGATGAAGCAAAGCGACAGATCTTCCTCGTTCGTCGTCACGGCTCCCTCGCCATGCGTCTCGGCTGACTCGCCGTGACGCTTCGTGATGGAGCCGAGCGTCATGGCTTCATCTCCATGACGCGTGACTGAATCGCCATGCGTCGTGACTGACTCGCAAAGCGACAAGGCTTCCTTGGAATGACGCTGTGATGCCTCGCGGAGCGTCTTGGGCGACAAGATCTGTGTCTTGGCTGGTCAGCCCGGACGACAAGCGAGGTTGTCGGTCGACATTCCCTGGAATCCATGACGCTCGGCTTTCGAGCCGTGACGCCGTGGAAGCTCGCCGGGAGGCGCGCGGCGTATGCCGCGTCGCCGCTCCTACCCAATAGGCTCGGCTCGACCGAAAATTCGTCGCCCCGATCCGAGAAATCGTACGCGAGGGCTTCTTTTCGGTGGGCGGATGTAGGCGTCGGCGACGCCGGCGTCAGGGCTTGGGCGGCTTGGGCCCCCGGCCCTTCGTCGCTCGCTGCGCACGATCGCGCAGCGCCTGCACGTCCGGCGCGGCGTCCCCGGCGGGATCGGCCTCTTTTGCGCGATCGAGGAGGCGCAGGCACTCGTCGGGGCGGCCCTCGTCGAGCGCCGTGGCGGCCGCCTTGCGTTCGTCGGCGGGCGTCATCGCGACGGGCATCGGCTCCGGGGCCGCTGAGGGAGCCTCGCTGGGCGAAGGCGACGGGGCCGGAGGCGCCGGTTGCTCGGGGGCGGGGCGCGTCAGCGAGTAGAGGAGCGCGCCCCCGGCGGTCGCCGCCGCCGCACCCGCCGCGAGCCACGCCGCGACGCCGAGGGGGCGCCGCCTGCGCGTTTCTCCGGTGAACGCCTTTCCCCCGTGCTGCGGGACGGCCTGGACCGCGCTCGGCAGCGCGCTGGTGCTGGCGTCCGCGGGCGACGCGTCGACGAACAGCGCGAGCGCCTCCTTCTCGAGCTGCGCCGGATCGAGCCCCAGGCCGCGCAGGTGGTCGTCGAGCTGCGCGTCGCTCATGGCGGCGAGCTCGCGCATCGGCGCCTCGAAGGCCTCGTCCTCGCGGGCCTGCTGCTCGAGCACCGCCAGCATCTCCTCGGGGCTGCGCCGCGCCATCTACGTTCGCTCCTCGCTCTCGGGAGCATGGCCCTCCCGCTCGTAGCGCGCAATCGCGCGTGCCATGGCGCGCTTTCGCCTCATGCGTGCCGCGTAGACCTCCTCGATCTGGCAGCCGAGCTTCTCGGCCTGCTCCGCCGGCTTGTCGACGTCGTCGGCGATGCAATCCATCGTCCCGAGCGCGATGGTGTCCCCCTTCAGCTCCTCGCGCGTCAGCTCCACGATGCGGGCCGCGCGCCCGTGCGATCGCACCTGCTCGCCCTTCTCGAGGTGCATCGTCTCGGCCGACGGCGTGGTCCACCGGCCGAGGTGGACCTCCTCCGCCATGACCTCCTTCTCCGCCTCCTTGCGCGTCTGCTGCCGCTCCCCCTCGTTGTAGAGCGAGCTGCGAATCGCTCCGCACAGGTAGTCGCGCGCGTCCTCGAACGACTGCACCGACACCGGCTTCGTCTCGAGCAGCCGCAGACACGCCTTCTGCACCGCCTCCTGCGCCCGGTCCCGCGCCGTCCACTTCTTCTTCGGATCCTTGGTGAACGTGCTGGCCTGCGCGAAGCCGGAGACCTCCTTGTACAGGCGGACCCACTGCTCCTTGCTCAGCGTGACCACCGCCCTTCCCTACCCTCGTCCGAGGTGCTTCAGGGCACGCTTCATCTCGGCACGCAGCTCCGTGTCGGGTTCGTCCGCCACGGCGGCGGCGAGCACGGCTCGCTGTCGGCGCTCGTTCAGATGGGAAACCAGTGTCAGCGCGTGGTAGCGGAGCGCGGGTGACGCGTCGGCAAGTCCCTCGCGTGTCAGCGCTTCCACGGTCTCGGAGGGCAAGAGGTCGGCGAAGTGGGACGCGAACTCGATGCGAAGACGAGCCAGCGGCTCGTCATCGAACCACTCGGCGAGGACACTCCAGTCGG
>DATJYG010000374.1:0-3735 GCA_035499695.1 Polyangiaceae bacterium | reverse complement strand
AGCTCGGCGCAGTCGCGGTCCTTGACCTTGGTGATCTGCTGCACGGCCACGCGGCGCGCCTCGGGCTCCGCTTGCTGCAGGAGCCAGCGGACGGCGGCAGCGGCCTCGCTCACGGGGTGCCCCCTTCGGGCAGACTGGGCGGCGCGGCGCTCGGCCCGACCTTGCCCGCGACGGCCAGAGGCTCGGTCAGGTCGCGCAGACGCCCGGGGTCGAGCACGAAGACGAGCCCTTCACCGTGCCCGGTGACCCCCGCGATGCCGCGCACGTCGTCGCCCTTGCCGAGCGGAGGCGCAGGACGCAGGCCGGCGCCCGCGGAGCCGAACACCTCGGTCACCGCATCGACGACGAGGGCGACGAGGCGCCCGCTGACGTCGATCACGATCCACTTCGTCTTGCGCGTGGCCGGCGCCGACGCGAGGCCGAAGCGAGCACGGAGGTCCACCACGGGCACGACCTCGCCGCGGTAGTCGGCCACGCCGACCACGGAAGGCGGCGGGTGCGGCAGCGCCACCACGTCCAGAGGGTTCGCGATCTCCTTCACCCGCGCGATCTCGACGGCGTACTCGACATCGCCGACGACGAACCCGACGAGGTTCTTGGAAGGATCATGGCGCTGTCTCTGCGGGGCCACGCTCGCTGCTCCTTCCCTCAGGGACTCTCGAGGATGGGCCGGAGGTCGAGCAGGACGAGAATCGTCCCCTGCTCACCGGCGGGCCGGCCGATTCCGGCGATGTGGGGCGGCTGCTCCCCTCCGAGCACGCTGGCCGCTTCGATCTCCTCCGGTGCGAGGCGCCAGACCTGGTGGACCTCGTCCACGAGCAGCCCGACCTGCTCGCCGCCGCCGATGTCGGCGAGCAGGATGCGCGTCTTGCGGTCCATCTGCGACTCGTGGAGCCTGAAGCGCCGTCGCAGGTCGATCACGGTCACGAGCTTGCCGCGCACGCTGATGACCCCGAGGACGTTGCCCGGGGCGCGCGGCACCTCGGTGACGGGCGGCGGCCGCAGGATCTCGGCGACGTGCGCGATCTGCACCGCGTACGTCTCGCCGGCCAGGACGAACGCGAGGTACTCGACGCGCTTTCCGGCCTCGCCGGCGCGCCGCACCGCGCGCTTCTCGCTGCGAGCCCTGACGATCGCCGCCATGGCTCAGGCCCTCGACCCTTCCGCCGCCGACGCCAGGAAGCGCGTCTCGGTCGGCATGAGGACCTCCTCGAGCAGCGACGCGACGTCGATGACGAGCGCCACGCGCTGATCGCCGAGCTCGGTCGCGCCGGCGAACCCGCGCACCGAGCGGAGCGACTTGCCCAGGGGCTTGATGACGATGTCCTGCTGACCCACCAGCTCGTCCACGACGAAGCCGAGGCGCCGGTCGGCCACTCCGGCGATGACGACGAAGGCGCGCGCGCGCTCGCGCTGTTGCGGCGCGATGCTGAAGAGCCGCGCCAGTCGAACGATGGGCAGCGACACGCCGCGCACCGTGAGCACCTCCTTGCCCTCCACGGTGCGCACCTGCTGCTCGTCGAGCGCGATCGCCTCCTCCACCGACGCGAGGGGCACCGCGAACAGGCGCACCCCGATCTCGACGAGGAGCACGTTGATGATTGCGAGGGTGATCGGCAACGTGATCGTCATCTTGGTGCCGATGCCCACGTCGCTCGTGATGTCGACGACGCCGCCGAGCTTCGCGATGTTCGTCTTGGCCACGTCGAGACCGACGCCGCGCCCGCTGAGATCCGTGGCAACGTCCTTCGTCGTGAACCCGGGCATGAAGACGAGCGCCAGGAGCTCGCGCGGCTGGAGCTCGCGCGCCTCGTCCTCGGCGACGACACCGCGCTTCACGGCGGCCTCCAGGATGACCTCCGGGTCCATGCCGCGTCCGTCGTCCTCCACCTCGATGACGACGTGGTTGCCCTTCTGGAACGCGTTGAGCGCGATCGTCCCGACCGGCGGCTTGCCCACGCGGATGCGGTCGTCGCGCGTCTCGATGCCGTGATCGATCGCGTTGCGGATCATGTGCATGAGCGGATCGCTCAGCTCCTCGACGATCAGCTTGTCGATCTCGGTCTCGGCGCCGGTGATGACGAGGTTCACTTCCTTGCCGTGCTCGCGCGAGATCTGCCGCACGACGCGCGCCAGCTTGTCGAATGCCTGGCCCAGGGGGACCATGCGCACCTCGAGGATCCCGCTCTGCATCTGCGCGAGGTGTCGCTCGAAGGTGCGGTTCAGGCGCGCGAGCTCCACGGCCATCTCGCGCGAGTCGGCCATCCGCCCGCGCACGCGGTCGGCCAGCGCCGCGATGGCGGTCTTGACGATCGCCAGCTCGCCGACGACCGTCATGAGGCGATCGAGCTTGCGGATGTCGACGCGCACGGTCTGGCTCACCGAGCGCAGCGACAGGTCCTGAGGCACCGCCGCGACCGGAGCCGGGCGTGCCGCCGCCGCAGGGGGCGCGACCGACGGCACCGTCTTGCGCTTCTCCTCGCGCTCCGCGGCGCGCACGTTCCCGGTGTCGCGCGACGGGACGGGGGTCAGCGCCCTGGTGGGCGGCGCGAAGGCCTCGCCTTCTTCGAGCGGCGGAGGAGGTGAAGTCATCGGCACCGGCCGCTCGTCGCCGCCGGCTGCGGTCCTGCGACGCACCTCCTCGATGGTCACGTTCGGCCCGGTGATGGAGCTTCGCAGCAGCTCGATCGACGCGCGGCTCGCCATGAGGATCTCGAGCTCGATCGTGTCGATGTCCGCGCCCGTGCCGGTCGGGAGGTACGTGATGATCTCGCCGTGCGGGCGCGCCTTGGCCTTCAGGTCGTCGAGAGCGCTGTCGATCGTCGCGAGCGAGAAGCGCACGCGGATGCGGTAGAGGCTCTGCCCCTGCTGGATGTTGGTGCGGAGGCGGTGCTCCTCGTACTCGGTGAGCACGCCGAAGAGCCCCGGATCGAGGTCGTACTGCGCGACGACACCGGCGCCGCCGCCGGCGCGCCGCTGCGAGAGCTCCCCGAGCGCCATGAGGAGCTTCTCCACCTCGGCGTCCGGATCGGGCGCCTTGCCGCCCTCGGCGGCCAGGATGCGCCCGTAGAGCGACACGGCCTGGAAGAGCAGGTCGAGCACGTTCTGCGAGAGCTCCACGCGCCCCAGGCGCAGGTCGTCGAGCACGTCTTCCAGCTCGTGCGACAGGCCTGCCATGCGTGTGGCGCCGAAGAGGCCCGCGAGCCCCTTGAGCGTGTGCACGCCGCGGAACACGTCGTTGATGAGCTCTGCGTCGACCTTGCCCTTCTTGACGCCCTCGTCCAGGTGCAGGAGGTCGCGACCGAGCCCGTCCACCAGCTCCTGTGCCTCGCTGAGGAACTCGTCGCGCGCCTTGTCCCCGCCGTCGCGGCCGCCGCCTTCGACCATGGCTTACGCCGAGCCGGCTGGAGGCTCGCTGGTCCGGGGGGTGGCGCGCGGCGCGGACAGCAGCTTCACGCAGAGCTGCCGCAGCTGCTCGGGGGTGAACGGCTTGGGCAGGTAGGCGTCGGCGCCCAGGGCGAGGCCGCGCTCGACGTCCTGCTCCGCGCGCTGCGTCGAGATGATGACCAGTGGCGTCGACCGGTGGTGCTCCGACTTGCGGATGAATCGCACCAGCTCGAGGCCGTTGATGTCCCCCATGTTGATGTCGGTCACGATGAGGTCCCACGGACCGCGCGGAAGCAGGCGCATCGCGTCGAAGCCGCTGCTCGCTTCGATGACCTCGCACCCGCCTTG
>DATJYG010000373.1:0-4350 GCA_035499695.1 Polyangiaceae bacterium | reverse complement strand
AATCCACGGCAGCCCGAGGGCCTCGTAGATCTGCTCCTCGGTCTCGCGTGCGACGACGCGGCCTCCTTCGACCTCGGAGAGGGCGTACTCGTTGAGCGTCCATCCACGCGTGAGCGCCCGCTGGCGCAGCTTGATGTTGTGCCCCTTGGACCCCGTGAAGTAGAGGCGCGCCGCACCGAGCGCGGCGTGCTCGACGACGCGCACGTCCACCTGCGTCCCGCGACGCGTGACGACGCTCGTCTTGGTCTCTCCGCGGCCGAGCACCCGGTCGACCACGTTCATCGAGACGAGCGCTTCCATGACTGCCGCCGGCGCAGTCGACGCGACGACGACGTCGATGTCGCCCACGGTCTCGGAGAACCGCCGCAGCGACCCGCAGTAGGACGCGTGCGTGACCCCCGGGACCTCCAGCAGGCGCGCGACGATGCGCTCGGCCAGCGGCAGGGCCACCGAGATGGGCGTCCTGCCGATCGCCCCCTGCTTCTCGAGGCGCGCGATCGTCTGCGCCAGCTTCTCCTCCGCCTTGGCGCCCAGGCCGGCCAGGTCGCGGAGCTTCTTGTCGGCGATGGCGGCGCGCAGGTCTTCCAGCGACTGCACGCCGAGCTCGGCCCGCAGCTTCTTCACCGTCTTGGGCCCGAGCCCCGGGATCTTGAGCAGCGCGACCACGCTCGCCGGGTGCTTCTTCCGGAGGCCCTCGAGCTTCTCGACGTGGCCGGTCTCGATGAGCTCGCGGATCTTGGCGGCGGTGCTCTTTCCGATCCCCTGGATCTGCTGCAGCTCCTTCGCGGTGAGGCGCCCGAGGTCGGTGGCCTGGGCCGCGATCGCCTGCGCGGCGCTCTCGTAGGCGCGCACACGGAAGGACTGCGGATCGCCCTCCTCGAGCATCGTCAGCTCGGAGAGCTCCCGCAGCATGTCGAGGACGTCTTGCTTCGTGTCGCTCACACGCTTGTCTAGTAGCCTTCCGGCGGTGGCGACGAAAGAGGCACCGGAGACCCTCGTCGTCGGCGGGCACGAGGTCGCGATCACGCACCCGAGCAAGCCGTACTTCTCGCGCGAGACGAAGCTGACGAAGCTCGAGGTGGTCCGCTACTACCTCGCGGTCGCGGAGGGTGCGCTGCGCGGGATCCGCGACCGCCCCATCGTGCTCAAGCGCTTCGTGGAGGGCGCCGAGGGCGAGGTCTTCTACCAGAAGCGCGCGCCCGAGAAGCGCCCGCCCTGGCTGCGCACGGTGCAGCTGTCGTTCCCCTCGGGGCGCACCGCCGACGAGATCGTCGTCGACGATGCCGCCGGGCTCGCGTGGATCGTCAACCTCGGCTGCATCGAGCTGCACCCGCACCCGGTGCGATCGGCGGACCTGGAGCACCCCGACGAGCTGCGCGTGGATCTCGACCCCGGACCGGGCGTGCCGTGGAGCGACGTGCGCCGCGTGGCGCTCGAGGTGAACGCTCTGCTCGCGGAGATGGGGCTGCGCGGGTGGCCCAAGACGAGCGGCTCCCGAGGCTTTCACGTCTTCGTGCGCATCCACACGCGCTGGAGCTTCGCCGAGGTGCGCCGAGCGGCGCTCGCCCTCGCGCGCGAGATCGAGCGCCGTGCGCCGGAGATCGCGACCTCCAAGTGGTGGAAGGAGGAACGGCGCGGGGTGTTCCTCGACTACAACCAGAACGCCAAGGACCGGACGACGTGCTCCGCCTACTCGGTGCGCCCCACACCGGACGCGCGCGTGTCCGCGCCGCTCACCTGGGAAGAGGTGCCCGCCTGCGAGCCGGCGGACTTCACGGTGCTCACCGTGCCCGCGCGCCTGGCGAACATCGGCGACCCGCACGCACAGATGGACGAAGCGGCCGGGTCGCTCGAGGGGCTCCTGGAGCTCGCCGCACGAGACGAGGCGTCGGGACTCGCCGATGCGCCCTGGCCTCCGCACTTCCGCAAGATGGATGGCGAGGCACCCCGCGTCGCACCCTCACGGGCGAAGATGCCGCTCGTCACGGTCGCCAACTCGCCGAACAAGGAGGCGGCGCTCGCCGGCCTCGAGCGCTGGAAGGCGAGGCACCCCGAGGCCGCCGGACAGCTGGCCATCGACGACGTGCTCGTCGACTCCATGCGCGGCCGCTCGTCGACCTGGACGCGCATCCGGGTGAACCTCCGCCACGTGCCCGAGGCGATCCGCCCGCCGCAGGAGACGCCGGACCCGGACGACGATCCGACGCGCGAGTGGCGCAACATGGTGCGCAAGGGGAAGAAGCGTCAGGGGACCCAGGAGTGATCGGGTCCACGGGTGGGAGCAGCGTGCCGGCGCCCGGGGTGCATGCGGGCCGGTACTGCGAGCGAACGTGAGCCGCACGAGGAGTCATTCACGAGGGACCCCGGTGGGCCGTCGCTTGCACCGGGTGCGAATGGCATTCGTCCCCGGTGTGCGCAGCGTCGCGCCTGGCGCAACGTTCACTACTCCCAGGAGCGACGAGCGTTCCTCCCATGAGCGGCGCGTGTTCGTCCCGGGAGTGAGGCATGCTCCTCCCAGGAGGAAGGCATGTTCCTCGCGGGGTAAGGCATGCTCCTCCCAGGAGCATCGAGGCTTCCACCGACGTCCGTAGTTGCAGCCCCGGTCGCGCGTCCTCTCGCGCGTTGAGAATCAACAGCGCGCCGCACGAGTCGCCTGGCACTGGTCAGCGCAGCGACCGTTGACCCTGCCCGGCCCGGCGACGCACCATCGAGCGTGGGAGGCGTCCGTGCCGCGTGACAGCAAGCCGGGAGCTCGTGAAGACGAGGGTCAAGACGCGCGCGTCGCGGAGCTCCGCGGTGCGATCACCGGCTCAGGCGTGCGGACAGTACTTCGCGTCGCGGTGTGCATCGTCGACGATGACATGCGCATCTACGACCTCCGCATCACCGGCGACGGCCCATCGGTCCTGAGGGTGGTCGCCGTCGCCGCCGAACGCGGTCGGCGGCTTCGCGCTCGCGTGCTGGCCACCGACCCTGACGAACGCTCCCGCGAGGAGGAGCAACTCCGCGCGAAAGGGTACGTTCGCGCCTTCATCAAGCTGCCCTGACCCACCAGCGCTCAGGCGCTGCGGTGGGCGAAGATCGCGGCAAGCTCGTGTGCCGGCACCACCTCGAGCTGCGCGAAGGTGCACTCGCGGGGCGGCTTGTCGGGTCGCCACCGGCGGAACTGCGCGGTGTGCCGGAAGCGGCGGCCCTGCATGTGGTCGTAGGCCACCTGGACGACGAGCTCCGGGCGCAGGGGCTCCCAGGACAGGTCCTTGCCCTGGCTCCAGCGGCTCTTCCCGCCGGGCATGCGCTTGCCTTCCTCCCATGCTTCCACGCCGCCGTCGCCGTCGCCGGCCCATTCCTTCCACGGGTGGTCCGCGAGCGCGTCGCTGCGATAGGGAGCCAGGAAACTCACGAGCTCACCGCGCTTGGCGGTGGTGAAGCTCGCGCACACGCCCACGTGCTGCAGGCGGCCCTCGCCGTCGAACAGCCCGAGCAGCAGCGACCCGACCAGCGTTCCCTTGCCGCCCTTGTGCCAGCGAAAGCCGGCGACCACGCAGTCGCACTCGCGCTCGTGCTTCACCTTGAGCATGACGCGCTTGCCGGGCTCGTAGACGCCGTCTCTCGGCTTGGCCATGACGCCGTCGAGCCCTGCTCCCTCGAAGCGATGGAACCAGTCGCCGGCGAGCGTGCGGTCCGTCGTGGCCGGCGTGACGTGCAGCGGCGGGGTGGCCCCGGCGAGCGTCTTCTCGAGCGCGGAGCGCCGCTCGTGGAAAGGGGTCCCCGCGAGGCTGCGGTCGTCGATCGCCAGCAGATCCCAGAAGACGAGCGACGCGGGGATCTCGCTCGCCAGGAGCTTCACGCGCGATGCGGCCGGATGGATCCTCAGCTGCAGCGCCTCGAAGTCCAGAGCATCTGCGCGCGCCACGACCACCTCGCCGTCGAGCACGCACCGCTGCGGAAGCTGCGCCCGCAGCGGCGCCGCGAGCTCCGGGAAGTAGCGATCGAGCGGCTTCTCGTCCCGGCTCTGGATGAGCACCTCGTCCCCGTCGCGGAAGACGAGCACGCGGAACCCGTCCCACTTTGGCTCGAAGATCCAGCCCTCACCGTCCGGCAGCGCGCCGACGCGCTTGGCGAGCATCGGCGCGACGGGCGGCGAGACGGGCAGGTGCACGACAGGCGGGCGCGAGCCTACAGCTCGGGCATCTCGTCCGCCAGGCGCGTGGGAATGCCCATGAGGCGCGCGGTCGCGAACGCCACGAGTCGAGCCGCCGCCGGTCCTCCCACCAGGACGACCGACTGCATACGCGCGCGCAGCTTCCACGCCGCGCGCTGAGCGCGGCTGCCCGCGGCTGGCTCGAAGCT
>DATJYG010000372.1:0-26078 GCA_035499695.1 Polyangiaceae bacterium | reverse complement strand
ACGCGCCCTTGTGCAGGGCGTGGTGCCGGGAGAGGGCACCGCCACGGTCGACGCCCGCGTGAGCTGGGCGCCGGTGACGCGAGCGCTCGGCGCACCCACCGTTCCGCCGGCGCCGTTCGAGATCGTCTACTTCGCCGACGCCAAGGTCCACGACGGCGGCTTCTCGGAGAACGAGTGGCTGCAGGAGCTGCCCGACCCGGTGACGCGCATCTCCTGGGACAACGCCGCGCTCGTGAGCGCGCCGACGGCCAGGAGCATCCCGGCGAGCACGGGTGACGTCGTGCACCTCGAGGTGGGTGACCGCTCGGTGCGCGCGCCGCTCTTCGTGCTCGACGGGATGGCCGAAGGCGTCGTCGCCCTCGCCCTCGGCTACGGGCACGAGATCCCCGACCGGGTGTCGACCGGCGTCGGTGCCAATGCCTACGCCCTGCGCCGCGCGAAGGCGCCCTGGGCGGACGACATGCGGCCGGGCGCCGTCTCCGGAACGTGGGAGCTCGCGCGCGTGCAGGAGCACGAGTCGATGGAGGGCCGCCCCATCGCGCTGCACAAGCGGCTCGACGAGTACCGCAAGGACCCTGGCTTCGCGCGGGAGCTGAACGAGACGCCGCCGACCCTCTACGACCTGCAGCCGAGCGGCGGGCGCCAGTGGGGCATGGCCATCGATCTGAACGCCTGCACGGGCTGCAGCGCGTGCGTCGTGGCGTGCATCGCCGAGAACAACGTCCCGGTGGTCGGCAAGACGGGCGTCGCCCTCGGGCGCGTCATGCACTGGCTGCGCATCGATCGCTACGCGGTCGGCGACATTCGAGGCGGAGCCACCGTGGCGCAGCCGATGCTCTGCCAGCACTGCGAGAAGGCGCCCTGCGAGTACGTGTGCCCCGTGAACGCGACGGTGCACAGCTCCGACGGCCTCAACGAGATGATCTACAACCGCTGCGTCGGCACGCGCTTCTGCAGCAACAACTGCCCCTACAAGGTCCGCCGCTTCAACTTCTTCCAGTACAACCGCGACAAGCCGGAGTCGCTGCGCCTCGCGATGAATCCGGACGTCACGGTGCGCGACCGCGGCGTGATGGAGAAGTGCACCTACTGCGTGCAGCGCATCCGCCAGACCGAGACCCGCGCGCGCCGCGAGCAGCGGCCCATCCGCGATGGCGAGATCCAGACCGCGTGCCAGCAGACGTGCCCCACGGGGGCCATCGTCTTCGGCGACATCGCCGACGGCGGCACGCGCGTGTCGGCCCAGATGGCGAACGGACGCGTCTACCAGGTGCTGCAGGACCTCGGGACCATGCCGCGCACGCGCTACCTCGCGCGCATCGTCAACCCGAACCCGGAGCTCGACACGTGACCGCTCACGCCGAGATGCCCGCGGGCGCGCTGCCGCTGCTGCGCGAGGAGCCGACGGGCGGCGAGGAGGTGCTCCTCACCGACGAGAGCGATCTCGCCCTCACAGATCGGCTGCTCGGACCTCTCTGGCGCAAGTGGCCGTGGTTCAGGTACGCGCTCGGCGTCACGGCGCTGGGGACGCTCGTGCTGTTCCTCGCGCTCACGTACACGGTGCTCACCGGCATCGGGCTCTGGGGCAACAACATCCCGGTCGCGTGGGCGTTCGGGATCATCAACTTCGTCTGGTGGATCGGGATCGGCCACGCCGGCACGTTCATCAGCGCGATCCTCTATCTGTTCGAGGTCGAGTGGCGCACCTCGATCAACCGCTTCGCCGAGGCGATGACCCTCTTCGCGGTGCTCCAGGCGGGGCTCTTCCCCATCTTCCACATGGGGCGGCCCTGGTTCGCGTACTGGCTCATCCCCTACCCGTCCGAGATGAACGTGTGGCCGCAGTTCCGGTCGGCGCTGCCGTGGGACGTCGTGGCCGTCACGACGTACTTCACCGTGTCTCTCCTCTTCTGGTACACGGGCCTTCTCCCGGACCTCGCCACCGCGCGTGACCGCGCGCCGACGCTCTTGCGCCGCCGCATCTACGGGATCTGCGCCCTCGGGTGGCGCGGCGAGTCGTGGCACTGGAAGCACTACCGCATCGCGTACCTGGTGCTCGCGGGGATCGCGACGCCGCTCGTGCTGAGCGTGCACACGAACGTGAGCTTCGACTTCGCCATCGCGCAGCTGGCGGGCTGGCACTCGTCGATCTTCCCCCCGTACTTCGTCGCGGGCGCCATCTACTCGGGATTCGCGATGGTGCTGCAGCTGATGATCCCGGCGCGCGCCATCTTCGGACTGCAGAAGATCATCACGCGCAACCACCTCGACAACATGGGCAAGATGCTGCTCGTGACGGGGTGGGTCGTCACGTACACGTACCTCGTCGAGCCGTTCATCGCCTGGTGGAGCGGCGACACGTACGAGATGTACGACCAGCTCGTCGACCGCCCGTTCGGGCCGTACGCGTTCGTCTACTGGGGCGTCATCTTCTGCAACTGCGTCGCCGTGCAGTCGCTCTGGCTGAAGGGCTGGCGCACCAGCCCCTCGCGTCTCTGGGTCGTCGCGTGTCTGGTGCAGCTCGGGATGTGGAGCGAGCGCTTCTTGCTCATCATCACGTCGCTGCACAGCGACTTCCTGCCCTCCAGCTGGCGCATCTACGTGCCGAGCTGGGTGGACTGGACCATCCTCGGCGGCACCTGCTGCTTCTTCCTGTTCCTCTTCCTCCTCTTCTTGCGCTTCGTGCCGTTCATCCCGATCTCGGAGCTGAAGGAGATGCGGCACGCGATGGCGGCGGAGCGCGCGAGAGCGCGACGCGCCGCGGTGGGCGGGTCCGATGGCGGGGAACCGGAGGTGCAGCATGCGTAGCGGAATCGTGGCCGAGTTCGAGACGGTGGAGTCCCTCGAGAGCGCGTACGAGACGCTCGAGCGCGCCGGGTACAAGCGCCTGACGACGTGGACGCCCTTCCCCGTGAAGAAGGTGCTGCGCAAGCTGCCGGAGTCGATGGTCCCGTGGATCATGCTCGGCGCGGGTCTGCTCGGCGGAGGCACCGGCTACATCATCCAGTGGTGGTGCAGCGCGCGCTCCTTCCCCATCGACGTGGGAGGGCGGCCGCTGCACTCGGCACCTGCGTTCATCCCGATCACCTTCGAGTCGGCGGTGCTCGCGGCCTCGGTCACGGGGTTCTTCGTGCTGCTCGGGTTCTGCGGCATGCCGCGACTCCATCACCCGGTGTTCGAGATCGAGGGATTCGAGCGCGCGATGGTCGACCGCTTCTGGATCGGCGTGGACGACACCGACCCCGCCTACAAGGAGCAGGTGAGCGAGGAGCTCACCGAGATGGGCGCGCTGAGGTGCGAGCGCATCGGAGAACGCCCATGAGAATTTTCACAGGAAGACGGGAAGGCGGGAAGTGTTTGTCGTGGAGGCCCACAAACCTTCCCGTCTTCCCCTCTTCCTGTTTTCTCCTCCTCCTTCTGTCGTCGTGCCGCACGCGCGACACGTTCGTGAATCCTGATCCGCACCTCGAGCGGATGCTCTACCAGCCGAAGGTCGTCGCGTACGGGCAGCCCATGATGCAGCCGCCCGACGGGACGCTGCCGGCGAGCGCGTCGCTCGAGGATCCCGCGGTGCGGACGGGCGTGGCCGAGGGGGCGTGGGTGGACCGCATACCCGTGCCCGTGGACCGCGCGATGGTCGAGCACGGGCGGCGCGACTTCGATCACTACTGCGCCGCTTGCCACGGGGTGCTCGGCGACGGGCAGAGCGTCGTCGCCGACAAGATGTCCCTCCGGCGGCCGAAGAACCTGACCGACGCGGACGCCCGCGACTACCCGCCGGGGCGCATCTTCCAGAGCATCCGCCAGGGCTACGGCCTCATGCCTTCGTACTCGGTGCAGCTCACCGAGAGGGACACGTGGGGCGTCGTCGCCTACGTGCGCGCGCTCCAGATCGCCCGCGGCATCTCGGTCTATCGGCTCCCGCCCGCGCTGCGCGACAAGCTCGCCAAGGAGGCCCCGTGAAGAGAGGCACGCTCGTCGTCGGATCGCTGGCGGCCGCGCTGCTGGGCGTGGTCGTCCTGTTCATCGGGCTGCTGGTCGAGCCGTCGCGCACCTGGTTCGCCTACCTCGCCGCGTGGACCTTCGGCGTCACCGTGTGCGTCGGTGCGCTGCTCCTCGTGATGGTCGGACACGCCTCGAAGGGCCGATGGATGGTCGTCACCCTCCGCCCGGCCGAGGCCATCGTGGGCGCGCTGCCGCTCTTCGCGCTGCTCTTCGTGCCCATCTGCTTCGGGCTCCGCCAGCTGTACCCGTGGATCGACCATCCTGACCCCCACAAGGCGCACTACCTCAGCTCCGGCTTCTTCATCGCGCGCACGGCTGTCTACTTCCTCGTGTTCATCACGATCGGCGCCCTCCTGCGTCGCTGGTCGCGCCGCAACGACGAGGACCCGAGCATGGCGCGCGTCCTGCGCATGCGTCGCCTCGCCGGCGGGGCGCTGCCGCTCGTGGGCCTCACGCTCACGTGGGCGTCCTTCGACTGGACCATGTCGCTCTACCCGCACTGGTGGTCCACGATCTTCGGCCTCTACTACTTCGCGGGAGCCTTCGTCGCGGCTGTCGCCCTCGTCTCGATCGTCCTCTACGTGCCTGCGCTCGGCGTCGGCGCGCTCGTGCACGCGACGCCCGACCACGCTCAGGCGCTCGGCCGGCTGCTCTTCGCGATGGTCGCCTTCTGGGCGTACATGGCCTTCAGCCAGCTCCTCATCTACTGGATCGCCGACCTGCCCGCCGAGATCCCGTTCTACGTGGCGCGCACGCGCGGGAGCTGGAGCGGCGTCACCTACCTCCTCGTCTGCGGCAACTTCGTCGCGCCGTTCTTCCTGCTGCTCAATCGGCAGTGGAAGCGCCGCGGCGACTACCTGGCGCTCGTGGGCGCGTGGCTCTTCATGATGCACTACGTCGACGTGTACTGGCTCGTGCTGCCGGTGCACGACGTGCGCGGCGCGGCCCCCGACTGGCTCGACCTCGGGGCAATCCTCTTCGTCGGCGGCGTGTCGTGCGCCTGGATCGCGCGACGCTGGGCGGGCGCTCCTCCGCTTCCGCGCCATGCACCGGAGCTCGCCGAGGGGCTCTCGTACGAGGCGGCCCTATGAGCGCCCACGACTTCCAGCCGCACCAGGAAGAGGACCTGGTGCCCTCGGGGACGCTCGTGCGCACCTCGGTCGTCTCGGTCCTCGTCGGGGCGATCGGCGTCTTCGCCGCGGCGCTCATCGTGATCGTCGCGACCGGCAACATCGTCCCGCACGTCGCCGGCCCCGGAGGAACGCGGCCGGCGCCGCGCGAGATCGACGAGATCGAGCAGACGCAGATCTGGAAGACCGCGCGCGGCATCGACCTGCGCGACGCGCAGCGCGCCGAGCTCGAACGCTGGGGATGGGCCAACCGCGAGCACCACATCGCGCGCATCCCGATCGACGACGCGATGAACATCGTCGTGGAGCAGGAGGCGAAGCGCCGATGAACGACCTGCTCCTCAAGATCCTGGACCTGCCGCCGCAGGCTTCCACCTACGCGTTCGACGTCGACCTGCTGCACTACTTCGTCATCGGCACGACGATGCTCGGCGCGACGTTCATCTTCCTGCTCGCGCTCTGGTTCCTCGCCACCAACCGGCGGCGCGTGCCCGGCGAGACGACGCAGCGCCTGCAGACGTCGATGCCGACGGAGATCCTCATCATCGGCGGGATCCTCTCGCTCTTCCTCCTCTTCTGGGTCGTCGGCGCGACCGAGTACGCGCACATCCAGCACCCACCGGACGACGCGATGCCCGTCTACGTCACCGGCAAGCAGTGGATGTGGAAGTTCGCGTACCAGGACGGGCGCTCGGACATCGACGTGCTCACGGTGCCGGTGCACCGCCCCGTGAAGCTCGTCATGACGTCGCGCGACGTCATCCACAGCTTCTACGTGCCCGCCTTCCGCATGAAGCAGGACGTGGTGCCCGGCCGCTACTACACCGCGTGGTTCGAGGCGCAGCAGACTGGCGAGTTCGACATCGACTGCGCCGAGTACTGCGGCGTGAGCCACTCGCGCATGCTCGGCAAGGTGCGCGTCCTGTCGCAGCCCGACTACGCGCGCTGGCTCGAGCACCCGCAGACCGGCGACCTGGCCGAGCGCGGGCGCGACATCGCCGCCAAGCGCGGGTGCCTCTCGTGCCACACGCTCGACGGCCAGCCGCACATCGGCCCGAGCTGGGCGGGCCTCTACGGCTCGCAGGTGAAGCTCAGCGACGGCAGCGTCGTGACCGCCGACGTCGAGTACCTGACGCGCTCGATGATGGATCCGCAGGCGCAGATCGTCGACAGCTACAAGCCGGTCATGCCGACGTACCGCGGCATCCTCGAGGAGCCCGAGGTGGCGGCGATCGTGGAGCTCATCGTGTCGCTGAAGGATCAGCCGATCGCGCCGAGCATCGTCCTGCCGCGCACGCAGCCGCTCGGCTCCGCGCAGCGGTTGGGGGAGGGGCCCCAACCATCAGCAGGAGAGCAGCCGCGATGACCACCGTCGACATCGCCGTTCCGGTACCGGCGCGCCGCCCGGCGCCGCGCGAGTCGTACCTGAACGTCGCGCACACCGTGAAGTCGTGGGCGCTGACGACGGACCACAAGCGCATCGGCATCCTCTATCTGGTCACCACGATCCTCGGGATGGCGCTCGGCGGCGTCTTCGCCCTCGTCCTCCGCACCGAGCACCTCTCGCCGGGCCCCACGATCGTCGACGCGTACACGTACAACCGCCTCTTCACGATGCACGGCATCACGATGGTCTGGCTCTTCATGATCCCGTCGATCCCGACGGCGTTCGGCAACTTCCTCTTGCCCATCATGATCGGCGCGAAGGACGTCGCGTTCCCGAGGCTCAACCTCCTCAGCTACTACATCTATCTCCTGGGCTCGATCTGGGTGCTCATCGCCCTCTGGGCCGGCGGCTGCGACACCGGCTGGACCTTCTACGCGCCCTACAGCACGCACTCGCCCAGCGCCGTCGTGCCCACGGTGTTCGGCATCTTCATCCTCGGATGGTCGACCATCATCACGGGCGTCAACTTCATCGTCACGATCCACACGATGCGCGCCAAGGGCCTCGGCTGGTTCCGGATGCCCCTCTTCGTCTGGGCGATGTACGGCGTGAGCATCATCCAGACGCTGGCGACGCCGGTGCTCGCCATCTCGCTGCTCGTCGTCGGCATCGACCACTGGTTCGACTGGGGGCTCTTCGACCCGGCGCGCGGCGGCGACCCGGTGCTCTACCAGCACCTGTTCTGGTTCTACTCGCACCCGGCCGTCTACATCATGATCCTCCCGGCGATGGGGGTGATCATCGAGGTGGTCTGCACCTTCAGCCACAAGAACCCCGCGTCGTACAAGGCCATCGCGTACTCGACGCTCGGCATCGCCTTCGTCGGTTTCGCCACGTGGGGGCACCACATGTTCGTCGCCGGCATCAGCGTCTTCGACGCGGCCGCCTTCGGCGTGCTCTCGATGCTCGTGGCCATCTTCAGCGCCATCAAGGTGTTCACCTGGGTGCTCACGATGCGGCGCGGCTCGGTCGTCGTGACGACGCCGATGCTCTACTTCTTCGCGTTCCTCTTCCTCTTCGTCTTCGGCGGCATGACCGGCGTCGCCGTCGCCACGCAGAGCCTCGACGTGCACTGGCACGACACGTACTTCGTCGTCGCCCACTTCCACTTCATCATGGTGGGCTCGACGATGACGGCCTGGCTCGCGGCGCTGCACTACTGGTTCCCGAAGATCACGGGCCGCATGTACCCCGAGCGCCTCGGCTACGTGGGAGCGACGCTCGTCTTCTCCGGGTTCTTCATGACGTTCTTCCCGCAGTTCCTCCTCGGCAACGCGGGCATGCCTCGGCGCTACTACGACTACGCGCCGCGCTTCCAGCCGCTGCACGTCGTCTCGACCGTCGGCGCGTGGATCCTCGGCGCGGCGATGATCTGGACGCTCACGTACCTGCTCGTCGCCCTCTTCCGCGGCGAGCGCGCGCCGGCGAACCCGTGGGACTCGCGCAGCTACGAGTGGCTCACGCCGTCGCCGCCGCCCAAGCACAACTTCGTGCGCGAGCCGGTCTTCACGCGCGATCCCTACGACTACACGGTGCCCGCGGAGGAAGTGCATGCCTGAGCACGTGGCGGGGCACTTCGAGGACATGGAGAAGCAGGCGCACGCCGCCCGCTTCGGCATGTGGGTGTTCCTCGGGACCGAGATCCTCTTCTTCTCGGGCCTCTTCGCCCTCTACATCGGCTACCGCGTCGAGCACCCCCGCGGGTTCGACGTGGGCGTCGAGCACAACACCCTCGTGTACGGCTCGGTGAACACGGCGGTGCTGCTCGTCAGCAGCTACTTCGTCGCCCTCGGCGTGCACGAGCTGCGCCTCGGGCGCAACCGCCTCAGCGCGTGGCTCGTGGGGATCACGATCCTCCTCGGGCTCGCCTTCCTCGGGATCAAGACGGCCGAGTACCTCCACCACTTCTCCGAGGGCATCTACCCCGGGGGCAGCGGACGCTTCTTCGAGGAGCACCGCGACCCGGGCCTCAAGATGTTCTTCACCCTCTACTTCTGCATGACGGGCCTGCACGCGATCCACGTGCTCGTCGGCTGCGGCGTGCTCGCCTTCCTCCTCTACAAGGTGGCGACGCGAAGCATCGGGGCGTGGGCGCCGCACCCGCTGGCGATCGGCGCCATCTACTGGCACCTCATCGACGTCATCTGGATCTTCCTCTGGCCGCTCTTCTACCTCGTGACGGGCCGCGTCCGATGAGAGAACCGACCCCGCGCGCGCTCCTGCTCACGCTCGTCGCGCTGCTCGTGCTGGCGGGCGTGAGCCTCGCCTTCCGCTTCGCGCACCTGGGCGACTTCGGCTTCGCCGTGGCCCTCGGCATCGCCGCGATCAAGGCGGTCCTCGTCGGGCTCGTCTTCATGGAGATCACCGTCGAGAAGCCCACGGTGCGCTTCGCCTTCGCCGCGTGCCTCTCGCTCTTCGCCCTGATGATCGCGCTCCTCGTGGCCGACATCGTCACCCGCAGCCCCCCGCCCCTCGGCACCCCGCCCGGCACCGAGGCCCGTTACAAGGGCTGACCGTCTCAGTTGCCGCACGCCTTCGTGTCGCCACCGCAGCCCTGGGCGGCGCTGAAGTCGAAGGACGCGCAGTGGCCCGGACCGCACGTCGAGTCGCTGGTGCACGGCATCGCGCAGTACTGGTTGCCGCTCTTGTCGGTCACGCAGCAGTAAGGAAGGCTGCACGAGGCGATGCCGACGCAGCCTTGATACGCGCTGCCGTCGTCCGGCACGCACACGAGCGGACCGGTGGGCTCGCCCGCCGCGTTCACGGCCGGCGCGCACGCGCGCGAGGAGCAGTCGGTGGGCTTGGCGCACAGGCACGTCTGCGGCACCTGCGGATCGGCCATGCACAGCGCGGGGCCGGTGCCGCTGACGTGCATGCAGCAGGGCGCGTCGGTCGGGCACTCTGCGCTCGTCGTGCACGTCTGGACGCAGGACGTGTTGCCCTCGGAGTCCTTCGTGCACGTGTGGAACGAGTCGCAGCACTGGGATCCGCAGACGCTGGCGGGGGGACACCCGGCCTCGGGGCTCGCTGCCTCGGGGTCGCCCGTGTCTCCCGCCACTCCTCCATCCGGACCGCTCTGGGTTGCCACCGACGAGCCGCTGCTCGACGAGCAACCCGCGAGCGCGCCGCCCACCACGACGCACGCAATCAAGGCAGACGAACGCGGGCTCCGCATCGACACACGACCTCCGCGCGCGCACCATGCACTTCACGGTCCACGCGATCGACGCGCGAAACGGCGCATGCGAGCGACGAAGCACAGGGTCGAAACGACCCGCCGCCCCGTTCCGCCCCTCCCTACGCCTTCTTCTTCCTGTCCTCGGCGCCTGCCGGAGTCACCTGAAGACTCGCGGCGAGCACGCGCGTGACGAACTCGATGCTCGTTCCTATCTCGGCGGCTCGCGCGAAGGCGGCGTACACGCCGGGCCTCGCATCGCGCGGGAGGACGTTCATCGCATCGGCTGCCGCGCACACGACGGCGTCGACGAGCCCCGCGGGCGGCGGCGGCGGCGGCGGTGGCGCCGGAGGAAGAGGCTGGGGCGGCTTCACGATGCCCATCTCCTCGAGCGTCGTGCCCGCCGCCTCGGCGATCTCACGGGCCAGCGCCGGGTCGTGTGGATGCACGAGCCCCGCGAGCTGTGGGTAGTGATAGTCCGAGGACAATCCTCGATCCGACCAGCGTTGGGCGGTACGTCGCGAGATGCCCATCATCCTGCCGAGTCCCTGCACGGACGTGCCGATGGCCTGGGCCGAAAGGATGAAGAGGGCGTTGCTGGGTCGCGCCATGGCGCAACGATTGTGCATGAAAGGCGTCACACTGCACGGGAAAAGGCGTCACGCCGGGCTTGGCGTGACGCATTCCTCGGCCCTGGACGGCGACATCCATCGCGGAATGGGGCGTCTTCTCCTCCGCACGTAGGCGCCAAGAATCCGGCCAAGTGGCGTCAGCGCGGGTCGATGATGTCGCCTTCTCCCCGCGGGCAAGGCGACACACCCCAGCATGCCAAGCGCCATCCCTGCTCGTGTCAGGCGACACAACCCGCCCACGCTGACGCCTTGCCCCACGCATGGTGACGCCTCCCCCATCGGCGCATGTCGCCTCCGCCCCCGGGTCGTGTCGGCTCGTACCCCGGTTCGAGGCGTCACATGGCCGCACACCAAGCGCCACTCCGGCAGGCGTCAGGCGGCTCACCCCTCCGACCGTGACGCCTCGCCCCCGCAAGGTGACGCCTCTGCCCTCGAAAGATGTCGCCTCCGCCTGCGGGTCGTGTCGCCTCATGGCCGGGTCCAAGGCGTCACGTCCTCGATGCACGTCGCGGCTTCCCATCGGGCAGGGTTCACCGTTTAATGCCGGCCCCATGCGTACAATCCTCACTGCAGCGCTATTCGCCTCGACGCTCTCCCTGGTTGCCTGCGGGGAGGACACTCCCGCACCGCAGGCACCGCCGCCTGCTCCGCCGCCGCCGGCCACCGCCGAGGCGACGCCTCCTCCCCCGCCCGCGGACACCACGCCGCCCCCGGCGGCCAAGCCGTCGCTCAGCGACATGATGACGGCGTCGATCAAGAACGTGACCGACGCGCTCAACGGGCACGACCCGGCGAAGTACGCCGCGGTGTTCGCTCCCGACGGCGTCGTGAAGCAAGGCGGTCAGCCGGACATCAGCGGACGCGACGCGATCGCGGCGGACATCAAGAACCTCTTCACCGCGTTCCCCGACCTCAAGTTCGCCTTCAGCCGCGCCATGTGGAAGGGCAACATGGGCGTCTCCACGTGGGACTGGAACGGCACCGATACGGGCGGCTTCATGGGCGCCAAGCCGACCAACCGGCCCGTGGGCGTGAGCGGCGCGACGGTCGCCATCTACAACGACGATGGGCTCATCAAGGAGCTGCACATCTACGACGACCAGGCGAACGTCATGCAGCAGCTCGACCCGAAGGCCAAGAAGGGCAGCTTCCGCGCGCCGCCGACGCTCGCCACGCAGATCGAGACGGTCAGCGCAGGCGGGCCGGACGAGGACAAGAACCTCGCCGCCGGCAAGGCGATGTACCAGATGCTCGACGACCACAAGGTGAAGGACCTCTGCGCCGCGATGGCGAGCAACGACGCGGCGATCGACGACTACTCGATGCCCGTCGGCTTCAAGGGCTCCAAGGGGTGCAGCGACTACATCAACGGGTTCGTCAAGGCGATGCCCGACTTCCACTCGCAGCCGCTGGCCAACCAGGTCGCCATCGGTCCGTACCTCGTCTCGGAGGGTGTCGTGCAGGGAACGAACAAGGGACCGATGGGCCCGATCAAGGCGACGGGCAAGCCGGTCAACCTGCACTTCATCGACATCGTGCAGCTCAAGGACGGCAAGGTGACGCACATCTCGTCGTACGCGAACGGCTTCGAGCTGCTCACCCAGCTCGGCGTCATCAAGGCGCCCGCGGCACCGTCGGCCGCGAAGTGAGCGCGTAGGGGGCAAGGGGGAGGGAGTCGTCATGCGCATCCGCGCCACGTCCGCGTCGTTCGCAGTGCTCGCCGCATTCGTGGGTCTCGCGGCGTGCGCAGACCAGACGCCTCCCCCGCAACCTCCGCCTCCTCCGCCGCCACCCCCCGCGACGGCGGAGGCGCCGGCACCCGCTCCGACGGACACGACGCCGCCCCCGGCGCCGCCCAAGCCGCCGATGGTCGACATGCAGAAGGCGTCGATCCAGACGGTGGCGGACGCGCTGAACGGGCACGACGCGGCGAAGTACGCGTCCGTCTTCGCCGCCGACGGCGTCGAGAAGCAAGCGGGCATGCCCGACTCGGTCGGGCGCGACGCCATCGTCGCGAGCACCAAGCAGTGGTTCGGCATGTTCCCGGACACGAGGTTCGCCTTCAGCCACGTGTGGCTCCAGGGCAACGTCGGCGTCTCGACCTGGGACTGGACCGCCACCGACTCGGGCACCGGCTTCATGGGCGCCAAGCCCACGGGCCGCCCCGTCGGGCTCACGGGCGTCACCATCGCTTTCTACGGCGACGATGGGCTCATCAAGGAGCTCCACATCTACCAGGACTTCGCGACGGTCCTGCAGCAGCTAGACCCGAAGGCGAAGAAGAGCAGCTTCCGCCCGCCGCCCACGCTCGCGACGTCGTTCGACACCACCAAAGGCGGCTCGCCCGAGGAGGACGGCAACCTCGGGTTCGCCAGGGCGTTCTACCAGGCGCTCGACGACAAGAAGGAGAAGGACGTGGTGGCGGCGGCCACCGAGGACACGACCGGCGACGACTACGAGGCGCCGGCCTCGATCAAGGGGCTCAAGCAGTGGAAGGGGATGTACCGCGAGTTCGTCACGGCGTTCCCCGACTTCAAGCAGCTCCCGCTCACCAACCAGTGGGCCATCGGCGGCTACGTCGTGAGCGAGGGCGTGCTGCAGGGCACGCACAAGGGGCCCATCGGCCCGTTCAAGGCGACCGGGAAGCCCGTGAGCCTGCACTTCGTCGACATCTTGCAGTTCAAGGCCGGCAAGGTCGCGCGGCTGCAGTCGTGGGCGAACGGCGTCGAGCTGCTCACCGAGATCGGCGTCATCAAGCCGCCGTCGCAGCCGCCCGCCGCCGCGGCTCAGTGAACGAGGCGCGCCCCCGGGAGCATCAGGGGGTCCACGAGCTGCAGCTCGACGAGGGCGCCCGCGGGGACGCGCACCTCGCGCGGCTGCATCATGGTCGCGCCCTCCACGCGGTGGCCCGGCGGTGACGTGCCCGGCGCCGACGTGTCCGAGCCGTACTCGAGGAAGTCGTACGGGTAGATGTACCCCGCGTACGGCTCCGGCGTGGGCGGGCCGGCCCAGTCGTAGTGCTGCGCGCTTCGCACGGCGGCACGCAGCGGGACGGTGCCGGCGACCGTGTCGACGTTCTGCAGGTCCACGCGGATGCGCGGGACCTCGGGGTCGCCCACCGACGCGATCGTCCCGCGCACCTTGGCGCCGTACGGAACGAGAACGCGACCGTCGAGCCCGCGGAGCGGCGTCACGACGGTGCCGGTGAAGTGCGTCCCCGGCGGCGTGTAGAACGTGTCCAGGGGCTCGTCGAGCTTCATCGAGAAGATGGTGCCCGCCTGCACGTAGGGGCCCTGGACGGTCTCGGGCGCCACCGGATGCGGCGTCTGCGGACCGACGGAGCCCACCTGCTCTTCGGCGGTGCTGCAGGCACCGAGCGCGAGGGTGGCCCCGAGGACGAGCAGCGGCTTCAGGTACGCGCGCATGCGAGCACGGGGGCTGCAACCGACGTACCTCTCGATGCAGCCGTCACAACGCATCGCGCTCGGCGTGCTCTTGCTGCTCGCATTCGTCGTGGTCGCGTGGATGGCCTCGCCGCTCCTGGTCGGGCTCGCGCTCGGGACGGTGATGGGCTTCACGGCGCAGCCGTTCGACGGATGGCTCACGCGCAAGCTGGGCAATCGCCCGCGCCTCGCCTCGGCCCTGACGACGCTGCTCGGCGGGCTCGCCATGGCGGGCGGCGGCGTGCTCGCCGTGTGGATCGTGGCGAACGAGGTGGCCGAGGCCATCCGGGTCGGGCAGCACCTGCTGGGGCCGGAGGGGCCGACCCTCCTCGGCCCGCGCGCGACGCACTGGCTCGCGATGCTCGGCGTCAGCCCTCAGGCGATCCAGGAGAAGCTGCAGGGTCAGCTCGGGCGCGTGGCCAACCTCGCGGCGCAGGCGGCGGGGTTCCTCGTGCAGGCGTCGGCCGAGCTGGTGCTCACCATCGTGGTGGCGCTGTGGACGATGAACTCGGTGCTGCGCGACTGGCCGCGCATCGAGCATCACCTCGAGAACCTGCTCCCGCTGAACCCGCGTCACACGCGCGCGCTGGTGGAAGAGTTCCGCGACGTGGGCCGGCGCGCCTTCGTCGGCAGCGTCCTGTCGGCCATGGTGCAGGGCGTGCTCGCGGGCGTCGGGTTCGCGATGTTCGGAGTGCCGCAAGCTGTGACGTGGGCGGCGCTGCTCGCGCTGCTCTCCTTCGTGCCGGTCATCGGCGTCCCGATCGTCTGGGTGCCGGCGGCAATCTGGCTCCTGTCGACGGGGCACCCGGCGCGGGCCATCGGGCTCACGATCTGGTGCCTGGTGCTCGTCATGGCGATGAACGACTACGTGATCCGCCCGAGGCTCGTCGGCGGAGGCGGCTCCGCCGAGGCGCACCCGCTGCTCATGCTGGTGGGGCTCCTCGGCGGCATCTCGGTCTTCGGCGTCGCCGGCGTCATCGTTGGCCCGGTCATCGTGTCGCTGTTCGTCGCGGCCGCACGCATCTGGGAGCGCGAGCGGGAGCACGAGAGCGAGAACGACGGCGGGAGCGCGCAGGCGCCTCAGCTCACCAGCGGTGGAACAGCAGTGCCGCCACGCCCGTGACGGCGACGATTCCGACGCACAGCATGAGCCCTGCGCCGTTCAGCACGAGCAGCCAGTCTGCCATGCGGCCGGAGTGCTGCACGCGTCGTGCGAGGCAGTGCGGTCGCCTGGATGAGCACCATGGAGGCGATGCCGCCGCGGCGTGCAAGGCCGTGCACGGAGGAGTAGCCTCCGGTCGTGTTCAAGCCCCCTCCGCACTACGATGTCGTCGTCGTCGGCTCGGGATTCGGCGGGAGCGTCTCGGCTCTCCGGCTCTGCGAGAAGGGGTACAGCGTGCTCCTGATCGAAAAGGGACGCCGCTTCGCGCAGAACGACTTCGCCAAGACCAACTGGGACCTGCGCCGGTGGCTGTGGATGCCGCAGCTCGGGCTGCGCGGCATCTTCAAGATGACCTTCCTCGAGCACGTCACCATCTTCTCCGGGGTGGGCGTCGGCGGCGGCTCCCTCGTCTACGCCAACACGCTGCCGGTACCCAAGGCTGGGTTCTTCACGAGCGGCTCGTGGGCCGCCTTGCGCGACTGGCAGCGCGAGCTCGCGCCGCACTACGTGACCGCCAAGCGGATGCTCGGCGCCACCCCGAACCCGCGGCTGATGCCCGGCGACGAGCTGCTGCGCGACATCGCCGAGGAGACGGGACGCGGCGATCACTTCGGGCCGACCGACGTGTCCGTGTTCTTCGGTGAGCCGGGCAAGGTCGTGAAGGACCCGTTCTTCGGCGGCAAGGGCCCCGATCGGGCGGGCTGCACCTTCTGCGGCGCGTGCATGACCGGTTGCCGGCACGGCGCGAAGAACACGCTCGACAAGAACTACCTCTACCTCGCCGAGCGATTGGGCCTCGAGCTGCTCGCCGAGACCGAAGTCACGGCCGTCCGTGCGCGCGACGGCGGCGGTTACCTCGTCGAAGCACGCGAGGGCCTCGGTCCGCGCAAGGTGGCGCGCAGCTTCACCGCGGATCGCGTGGTGCTCGCCGGCGGCGTGCTCGGGACCGTCGATCTGCTGCTGAAGATGAAGGCCGATCCGAAGGGGCTCCCGCGCCTGTCGCCCCGCACCGGGCAGCTGGTGCGCACCAACAGCGAGAGCCTCATCGCCGTCATCACCGAGCGCGGCGATCTGGATCTCAGCCGTGGCGTCGCGATCGGATCGATCCTCCACACCGACGAGCATTCGCACGTCGAGCCCGTGCGCTACGGTGCCGGGTCGGGCTTCTTCCGGCTCTTGATCGCCCCGCACGCGCCCGGGGCGACGATCGCCGAGCGCGTCGGCCGCGCGATCTCGACCTTCCTCGGGGACCCGATCCGCATGCTCAAGGCGGCGCTCGTCGACGACCTGGCCAAGCGCAGCCAGATCCTCCTCTACATGCGGTCGCTCGAGGGAACGCTGACGCTCCGGCGCGGCCGCAGCGTGCGCACCGGGCTCGCCGAGGGGCTCGCCTCGGAGCTCGCGCCCGGCGCGACGCCCCCCGCGGCGTTCATCCCGGAAGCGACGGAGATCGCCGAGCGCTTCGCGAAGAAGGTGCAGGGCGTGGCCTGGAACATGGCCACCGAGACGCTCCTCGGCATTCCCTCCACGGCGCACATCCTGGGCGGCGCGTGCATCGGCGCTGACGCGGATCACGGCGTGATCGACCATCGGCACGAGGTGTACGGCTACCCGGGACTGTTCGTCGTCGATGGCTCCGCGGTCTCGGCCAACCCCGGCGTCAACCCTTCACTCACCATCACGGCCATGGCCGAGCGCGCCATGAGCCTCATGCCCTCCAACGCGGCCTGACGACTGGGCGCGGGCGCCTGGATCACGCCTCGGCGGCGAACGTCCGGCGCGCGGGCTTCTTCGCAGCGGGCTTCTTCGTGTGCCCGTTGCCGTTGCCGTTGCCGTTTGCGGCCTTGGTGCGCACCCGGTTGAGATCGTCCGCCATCTTGGCGGCGCGGTCGGTCTTCTCCCACGGGAACTCGGCGCGGCCGAAGTGCCCGTACGCCGCCGTCGGCTTGTAGATCGGCGCGAGGAGGCCGAGCTGGTCGATGAGCGCCTTCGGACGCATGTCGAAGTTCGCGAGGATGTACCTCTCGAGCGCCTCGTCGCTCACCTTGCCGGTGCCGAACGTGTTCACGTGCACGCCGACCGGCTGAGCGACGCCGATGGCGTACGCCACCTGCACCTCGCACCGCTTGGCGAGGCCCGACGCGACGACGTTCTTCGCGACGTAGCGCGCGTAGTAGCAGGCGCTGCGGTCGACCTTGCTCGGGTCCTTGCCGCTGAAGGCGCCGCCGCCGTGACGGCCCATGCCGCCGTAGCTGTCCACGATGATCTTGCGGCCGGTGAGCCCGCAGTCGCCCTGCGGTCCGCCGATGACGAAGCGCCCGGTCGGGTTGACGTGGATCTTCGTCTTCGCGTCGAAGAGCTTCTTCGGCAGCACCTTGTCGATCACGAGGTCGACGATCGCCTCGCGGAGCTGCTTGTGCTTCACGCGCTCGTCGTGCTGCGTGCTGACGACGATGGCGTCGATGCGCACCGGCACCTCGTTCTCGTACTCGAACGTCACCTGCGTCTTGCCGTCGGGCCGCAGGAAGTCCACGCCGCCGACCTTCTTCTTGCGCACCACCGAGAGCTGCTTCGCGAGCGCATGGGCGTACTGGATCGGAGCCGGCATGAGCTCGGGCGTCTCGTCCGTGGCGTAGCCGAACATGAGGCCCTGGTCGCCGGCCCCCTGCTCCTTGTGCATGCCCTCGCCCTCGTCCACGCCCTGGGCGATGTCCGGGCTCTGGCGCTCGACCGCGACGAGCACCGCGCACGTGTTGCCGTCGAAGCCCATCGACGAGTCGACGTAGCCGATCTCCTTCACCGTCTCGCGGACGACCTGCGGGAAGTCGATCTTCGCGCTCGTGGTGATCTCGCCGGCGACCACGACCATTCCGGTCTTCGCCAGCGACTCGCACGCGACGCGCGCCCGCCTGTCCTGCTTGAGGATCTCGTCCAGGATCGCATCCGAAACCTGGTCGCAGAGCTTGTCGGGATGTCCCTCGGTGACGGACTCGGACGTGAAACGGTAACGCGACATTCGGGATGGCTCCTGTACGTGCGGGGGGGTGGTGCCCCGGGTGCCTGTACTATGGCGGAGGCCGCAAATCCAGCCACCACCTCGGCAAGTACCGTATACTCTGTGTCTCGCGGGACGAGTCCTATTCCGGGGAGAGCCATTCCGGGGAGCGGATGATCGGGGAGCGCGTCGCCGGCAAGTACGAGCTGAAGCGGGTCCTCGGCACCGGGGCGATGGGCTCCGTGTACGAGGGGGTGCACGTCGACATCGGCAAGCGCCTCGCCATCAAGCTGATTCTCCCGGAGTTCTGCGAGTCTCAGGAGGTCGTCGCCCGCTTCCGCAGGGAGGCCCGCGCCGCAAGCGCCGTCGAGAGCGAGTACATCGCCCAGATCTACGACTTCGGGCGCGACGACCGCCTGGGCCTCTACATGGTCATCGAGTACCTCGAGGGCGAGGACCTCGAGGCGCGCCTCACCCGCGAGCGATGGATCAGCGAGAAGGACACGGCGACCATCGGCCTGCAGGTGGCGCGCGGACTCGCCAAGGCGCACGCCGCCCGCATCGTCCACCGCGATCTCAAGCCCGCCAACGTGTTCCTCACCGAGCGCGACGACGGGTCGATCCTCGCGAAGATCCTCGACTTCGGCATCTCCAAGTTCGAGCCGAGCACCTCCTCCATGGCGGGCCCCGCCAGCCTCGTCGAGCCGACCCTCACCGCCCACGGCACGACGCTCGGGACGCCCCAGTACATGTCCCCCGAGCAGTGCGAGGGCAAGGTCGAGCTCGACGTGCGGACCGACGTGTGGAGCCTCGCCGCCGTGCTCTACGAGATGATCGCCGGCGAGCCGGCCATCTCCGACGCGGGCGGTCACATCGCCGCCATGCAGCGCATCGTGCGCACCGACGTGCCGCCGCTCTCGAGCCGCGCCTCGTGGGTCAGCAAGGGGCTGGCGGCGGTCATCGACGCGGGCCTGGTGCGCGACCGGGACAAGCGCATTCCGAACGCCACGGCGTTCATCCAGAGGCTGCTCGACGTCTTCCCGGACGCCGGGCAGCGCCCGTCGTTCACGACGCACATCGCGGCGCCGACGGACATCTCGCAGCTCGGCCCCCCTTCCGCCTACGAGACGCCGCCGTCGACCGAGTCCGATCCCGCCATGCGCGCCGGGGCGGCCGCCGCCAAGCCCCCGGGGACCGGCGACATCAAGCCCCTCGCCCCCGTGAAGATCGCCGACACGGGCAACCCTGCGAGTTCCAATCGCGAGCCCCCCTCGAGCGCGGGCGACAGCGTCCAGCTGTTCATGCGCGAGAAGGACATGCCCAAGGAGCTGGTGGAGCTGCGGAAGAAGGCGAAGGCCAAGCGGGAATGAGTCCGGTGGGGAAGATCGGCGCGCCGCGGCCGTATTCCCCTGTCGATGAGTCCCCGAGCTTCCTCCTTCTTGGCCACGGCGCTGGGCGCCCTGGCCCTGTCTCTCGCCAGCCTCGCCGGCTGTAGCAGCGCCTCCAACGGGCTTGGGGGCAACGGCCACCAGACCTGCGCGTCGGCGGCGTGCCCCAACGGCCAGTCGTACCAGGCGTGCACGACCACCGATCCGGGCACCGGCGCGTGCACCGGCGTCAGCTACTCCATCGGCGGGCAGACCTTCACCTGCGCTTCCTGCGGCGACTGCAGCGAGGCGGCGCAGCAGGTCGCCATGGCGTGCGAGGGCGTGGTGGACGATGGCGGGACGGGCTCCAGCTCCGGAGGCGGCTCGGGATCGAGCTCCGGAGGCGGCAACGGTGCGTGCTCGACGCCGGAGGCGTGCGGCACCGGCGGGCGCACCTACCAGGAGTGCACCGACCTGACGCCCGACGGGCAGTGCCAGGCGATCGTCTACAAGACGAGCGATGGGCACTCCTTCACCTGCCCGGGCTGCACGAGCTGCACGGGGACCGCGCAGCAGCTCGCGAACTACTGCGCGACGGCGCCCGGCGACGGCGGCGTCGGCAGCACGTCGTGCACCTCGTCGGTCCCCTGCGGATCGAGCGGCATGTCTTACGAGGAATGCACCACGAGCAACACGGGCGGGTGCGAGTCGATCCAGTACAAGCTGTCGAACGGCGTCGCGTACACGTGCGCGAGCTGCAGCGACTGCACCGCCGCGGTGCAGAGCCTCGACACGTACTGCCAGAACCAGGGCACTTCGACGACGACCTGCACCTCGTGGGCGACCTGCGGGACGAGCTCCCTCACCTACGAGACGTGCACCACGAGCCTCAACGGCTCGTGCGAGTCGATCTATTACGAGACGAGCGACGGCTACACGTACGACTGCAACAGCTGCGGCGACTGCTCGTCGGCGTCGTCGAGCATGGAGAGCCACTGCGCGAGCCAGTCGTCGACGACGTCGTGCGGGAGCGCCACGGCGTGCGGCAACACGGGCGTCACCTACGAGGAGTGCGAGACGAGCACCGGCGGCAGCTGCACCTCGATCTACTACTCGACGAGCGACGGCCAGAGCTACTACTGCAACAGCTGCAGCGACTGCTCGACGGCCTCGGCCGACCTCACGAGCTACTGCTCGTCGCTCGAGGGGCAGACGTGCGGATCCTCCACGTGCACCAGCGGCTACCTCTGCTGCGACTGCAGCGGCACCGAGGAGTGCCTGAGCAGCGGTGGCGGCGCGTACACGTGCTCCAGCTACGGCTGCCAGTGACGGCGTGGCCTCACAGCATCGGCGCGCGCACGCTGGGGCGGTGCTCGAGCTCCACCTCGGCGCCGGGCAGCGCGGCGATGGCCAGCGTGGCGGGCGGATCGAAGGACAGGGGCGCCGACGGTCCGCCGACGCGCTCGTAGAAGCGGGCCGCGACGCGCTCGAGGCGCGCGTCCCCGAGCTCCTCCCAGATGCGCCTCCAGGTGCACGCCTCGCGCATGGCGCGGACGAAGGCCTCGGCGCTCTTGAAGCTCAGGGTGTGGCGCACCACCGTGTGGCGCACCATCGAGAGGCCCGCCTCGAGGAACATCGCCTGCATCGCGTCGCGGGCGGCGTGGACGTGGGGGCTCGGCACGTGGAGAGTCGGCTCGATCTCGCGCAGGCAGTTGGCGAGGACCTCGAACGGCTCGCTCGGATCGCCGGGTCCCCACGTGATGATGCCCACCTTGCCGCGGGGCGCGAGCGACTTGGACCAGGCGCTGAGGGCGACTTCGCGTCCCTGGAGCTGCCAGAGGCCGAAGGCGCACAGGACTGCGTCCCAGGGACCGCCCGAGGCGTCGATGGCGTCGGACGCGGCGCACTCGATGCGGACGTCGAGCTTGGCGCGATCCATCTGCTCGCGGCAGATGCGCACCATCTCGTCGCTCTTGTCGGTGGCGCGGACGAAGCCCTCGCTGCCGACGGCCCGGGCCACGGCGAGGACCTCGGCGCCGGGACCGGCGCTCGTGACGAGGACGCGCTCGCCGGGCTTGAGCGCCATCGTGTTGACGAGATCGAGGTGGTACGGAACGAACCGAGGCACCCACTCTTCGAGGTACCCCTCCGCGGCGCGGTCCCACGGCGTGCCCATGAGCTGAAGTGTAGACTGAAGGGCGTCGCCGTGAAGGGGGTCGCTCTCTGGATTGCGTGCGTGTGCTGGGCCGCCGGGTGCTCGTCGTCGAGCGGGGGCGGGGCGGGCCCTGCCGACGGGGGGAGCGGCGACGCAGAGCCGCCGCCTCCCCTGCCCCCCTTCATGCCGCAGGCGGAGATCTTCGTGAACGGGCCCGCGCACGACCAGGTTGTTGGCGCCGACTGTCGCCTGGCGGCCGACTACTGCCGCCACAACGAGAACACCGACATGATCACGTGGAACGGCGGCATCTGGCTGGTGCACCGGACCGCGATCAGCCAGCAGCTCGGGCCGAACAGCGCGCTGCACGTCTACGAGTCGACCGACCACGGCAAGACGTTCCAGCAGAAGGCGCTCATCCCGGCGCCGACCGACCGAGACATTCGCGACCCCTGCTTCTTCATCGTGGGCGGCAAGCTGTACATGAAGGCGCTCGAGCGGCTGCCCAACACGACGATGACGCGCGACACGGGCGTCGACACGGTGAGCGCCGTGAAGACGTCGGCCGACGGAGTCACGTGGGCCCCCGACACGGTGGTGGCGCCGCACGGCTGGAGCTTCTGGCGCGTGAAGGAGAACGCGGGCGTCTACTACAGCGCCGCGTACCAGGACGGCGACCTGCAGGTGGTGCTCTATCACTCGACCGACGGCTTGAACTGGACGGCGGGCCCGCAGATCTACGGCGTGAGCGCCGACACGCCGCTGGAGACCGAGCTCACGTTCATGCCGAGCGGCAAGCTGCTGGCGCTCGTGCGCATGGACGGCGACGACGCCGAGCTGCTCGGGGACGTCGAGCCGCTGCGCACGAAGATCTGCTGGAGCGATCCGCCGTACTCCAGCTTCACGTGCCCGCAGGAGTTCGACACCCAGAGGCTCGACGGCCCGCTGTCCTTCTTCTGGCAGGGGCGGCTCTTCGTGATTGCGCGCAAGCACCTGGTCGGGACGGGCAAGAAGCGCACGAGTCTATTCGAGATCGGCGGGACGCTCGAGGGCGGACCGCTCACGATCAAGGAGTGGGGACAGCTCCCGAGCGCGGGCGACACGTCATACGCCGGAATCGCGATGAGTGATCCCTCGCACGCGGTGACGAGCTGGTACTCGGGCGATCTCGCGCTCGATCAGCCGTGGGTCACGGGCATCTTCGCGCCGACGAGCATCTGGCTCGGGACGATCGACTTCTCGAAGCTGCAGTAGGGCGGCGATGACTCCGGCGATCGACGTCGACCTGCGCGGCTACTACCACGGCGAGGAGATCGCCGCGTACGTCATCGGCGGCACCGGCGCTGCGGCGGCGGGCGCCGGCGCGTACCTCGCGACGAGGCCCGAGGACTTCTCGCGGGGCCTCGGCTGGGCGTGGGTCGGCTTCGGCGGCCTCGAGGCGATCGGCGCCATCTTCTACGCGCTGGAGGTCGACGGCGAGATCACGCACTACGAGGGCATCCTCGCGCGCGATCCGTCGGCGTATCGCACCGAGGAGATGGACCACATCGCCGGCACGTCGCGTCGCTTCGTGGTCTACCGCGCCGTCGAGATCGGGCTCGCGCTCGCGGGCGCCGGCATGGCTGGCTACGGCCTCGCCGCCAAGCAAGACGTGTGGACAGGCACCGGCGTGGGCGTCGGCTCGCTGGCGCTGCCTCTGGTCGTCATCGACACGTTCAACAACGCGCGCGCGTCGCGCTACCTCGATCGCGTGCGCGCGTTCGAGCCGAGCGTGGGGATCGGCCCGTCACCGACGAGCGGACAAGGCTGGCAGCTCACGCTGGGCGCGAGGTTCTGAAGCGTTCGGCTCGGCGTTTGACACGCCGGAGCTTTCGCGTCAGGTTGTGACCGTGACCATGGCGGCGATCCTCCACCTCGACATCCAGCGCCCGTGGAATGGCGCTGACGACGGCTGCCGCAAGCAGCCGACGTTCGTCGAGGTTTCGACGGATTAGACCCGCCGGTCCGACGTTCTCCTGAGGGAGTCCCCGCGTCACCGGCAAGCGAAGCCGGACGAGGGGATTCCCGGAACAGGAGCAACGTGATGAACCGCAAGAAACATCGATTGAGACGACGCGTCGCCCACGCGCTGCGCACGGCCGTGCGCCGCGCGGGAGGGCGACGCAAGACGATGCGCGAGGTGGCGAGCCTCGCCTGGCCCATCGCCGCGGCGATGGCGGGCGAGACGCTCCTGGGCCTCGTCGACACGAAGCTCGTGGGAGGGCTCGGGCCGGAGGCGCTCGGCGGCGTCGCCGTCGCCATGATGATCGTGTTCCTCCTCTACACGGTCGTCTTCGGCCTGATGCGCGGGATGAAGGTGTGCGTCGCGCACGCCGTGGGCGAGGGGCGCGCGTACAGATCCGTGCGCTACGCGCAGGCCTCCATCGGTCTCGGTCTGCTCGCGGGAGTCGTCTTCGCGGCGTGCACGCGCGACGTGGGGCCTCTCTTCACGCTGCTCGGCATCGACGCGAGTCTCGTCGCGCCCGCGCGCGCGTTCCTCGCGGCGTTCACCTTCGGTGCGCCCGGCACGGCGGTCGTGTGCGCGCTGACGCACCACCGGCAAGCCGAGGGCGACTCGCGCACGCCCATGGTGGTCGGTCTGAGCGGCAACGTGTTCAACGGCTTGCTCGGCTGGTCGCTCATCTACGGTCACCTGGGCCTGCCCGCGCTCGGCGTGCGAGGCAGCGCCTACGCCACGGCGACCACCGAGTGGCTCGAGGCCGCTGTGCTGCTCGCGCTGCTCGTGCGCGACGTGCGTCGCCGCGGCGGCTACGAGCGCGCACGCGCCGAGCTGCCCCTGCGGCAGGCGACGCGCGAGGTCCTGTCGCTCGGGCTGCCCACCGCGATGCAGTTCGCCAGCGAGACCCTGGCGTTCGCCACGTTCACGACGATCCTGGGCACGCTCGGCGCCGAGCAGATAGCGGCGCACCAGATCGCCCTGGCCGTGATCCGCACGTCGTTCCTCCCCGGCATGGCGTTCGGCGAAGCGGCGTGCGTGCTCGTGGGCCAGGCGCTCGGCCGGCGATCCATCGCGCAGGCCGACCGCACGACCCGCGCGGCGCTCCTCCTGGCCATCGGCTTCATGAGCGCCTGCGGCGTCGTGTTCGCCGTCGGCGGCGGCGTGATCGCTCGCGCCTTCACCAGCGACCCGGCGGTCGCCCACGTCGCCCGGAACCTGCTGTGGATCGCAGCGGGCTTCCAGGTGCTCGACGCCGCCAACCTCGTGCTCCGCGGCGCCCTTCGAGGCGCCAAGGACGTGCGTGTGCCCATGGCGCTCGGCATCGGCATCGTGTGGACGTGCATCCCCACCGCGGCCCTCGTCCTCGGCCGCTGGGCCGGCTGGGGCACCGTGGGTGGCTGGTGCGGATTCGTCGTGGAGACGACGCTCTCCGCGACTCTCTTCTCGGTTCGCTGGAGGCGTGGGCCGTGGAGGCGCGCTTACGCCCGCGTCACGGATACATCCCTGTCTGGAAGAGATCCGACAGAGGCGGCTGATTCGCTGCATCGTTGAGCAGCGCCACGCCCGGGAGGAACACCTCCTGCACCGTGCGCACCATCGACGAGTGGTAGTACTTGATGCTGCTCGTGTAGCCGTTGCCCTTGGCGAGCGGCGACAGCAGGATCATCCCGATCGGGTTCTCTCCGCCCTCGCTCTCGTCCCACGTGATGAAGATGGCGCCGCCGTCCTTGTACGCGTTCGACGCCATGATCTTCGGGACCTCCGTCGATAGCCACGTGTCGCCCGCGTTGATCAGGTCGGCCGGACAGCCAGTCGCGCCGTGCATGTCGTCGCACAGATTCGGCGTGATGAAGTTGTAGTTCGCGACCATGCCGCTCTGCAGGTCGGTCGCCAGCTGCGTGTACGGCAGGACGTTCGCGGTGCACGTCTGCGAACTAGCGCTTGGCGGATTGCCCGAGACGTCCTGGAAGAAGACGAACGGGACGTGCTTCGCCGCGTAGAGGCCGCTCGACTTGATCGGGCAGGTGCCAGCGGTCACGCCCTCCGCGTACGAGTGCCACGTCTTGCCGTTCATCGAGAGGAGCGTCGCGAGGTGATTCTTCGACGAGGTGCTGTTGCTCGCGCTCGGGTCGCAGTCGCACGCCCAGGTGTCCATGTCGTCCGGGAACGTGTCGGTCGCTGCCTCGAGCCAGATGTAGTTCGGCTCGCTCGGATGGTTCGCGTCCGGATTGTCGTAGTAGTTGGAGCACCACGACGACTGCGTGTTCGTGAGCAACCCGTTGATGTACGGGGCCGAGCTGCTCCCCTTGATAGAGGACCAATTGTTGTTCTCCATCAGGATGAGGAAGATCGTCTTGATGTGATTGCCGCCCCCGCCGCCGCTGGAGCTGCCGCTGCTACCCCCGCTCGAGCTGCCTCCGCCGCTGCTGCTCCCGGTCCCGCTACTGCTCCCGGTGCCGCTGCTGCTCCCCGTTCCGCCGCTGCTCCCTGTGCCGCTGGAGCTGCCAGCGCCGCTGCTCGATCCACTGCCACCGCTGCTTCCTCCGGAGCCTCCGTCGTCGCCGGTCT
>DATJYG010000371.1:0-17167 GCA_035499695.1 Polyangiaceae bacterium | reverse complement strand
GGCGCGCACCTCCATGGCCGCCTCGGCGCACGGCTCGGCGCGGTCGTGGAAGGGGAGCGGCTCGTTCACCGTTTCCAGGCCGAACGCTTGGGGGCACGGGCGCGAGGGCCAGTTCCACCGGCTCGAGCGAGCCGTGCATGCACCTCGCCCGCAGGCATGCGATCGCCCGGCTGCTGCTCTTCTCCCGCCGGGCCCGCCGGGACGAGCACGAGCTCCGTGCCGTCGGGTAGGTCCGTCGGCTCATCGACTAGCAGTCGGCCGTTCTTCACGTGAGCGTGCACGGTCATCTTCATCTCCTCCGAGTCTAGCTCCGGGCTCGAGAGCGGCCCGCTCGCGCTCGGCGTCAGAGCAGTCCGCGTGCCACGCGCAAGTGAGCGAAAACGTGCGAAGCCACGCAGCCGAGGGGTGGCCCGGACAGATCGCCGGGTGTCCCGGGACAGTTTGTGACCTCGAGATGACGGCCTACGCTTCCGCGAGGGTTACTGCGAGCCGGACATGCACTGGCCGGAGGAGTTGCAGGTCTGGCCGGTCGGGCAGGCCGGGCACTGGATGATGTTGCCGCAGCCGTCGCCGGCCAGGCCGCACTGGATGCCCTGCTGGGCGCACGTCTTCGGGATGCACTTCGGCGGGCCGGCGTCGGGCGCGTAGCACTGGCCCGAGACGCAGGTCTGGCCCATCGGGCACGCCGGGCACTGGATGATGGCACCGCACCCGTCGCCCGCCTGCCCGCACGCGATGCCCTGCTGCGCGCACGTCTTCGGTGTGCAGGACCCGGCGTCGGGCGCGCCGCACATGTTGGGCGTGCCGCCGCCGCCGCAGGTCTGCGGAGCCATGCACGTTCCGCAGTTCATCGTCAGATTGCCGCATCCGTCGCTCTGCTGACCGCACGTGCCCGTCGGATAGTCCGCGCACGTGAGCGGCGTGCACGTCGGCGGGGCGACGCACGAGGTCAGGTCGAAGAGCATGAACTCGAGCAGCTCCTCCTGCGGCGTCATCGAAGTAGGCGCCGTGCCGCCTGGGCACTCGTTCGGGAACGTGGCGCCCGTGAAGGTGGCGGCGTTCGGCTGGCTCTCGACGTGGAAGTCGCTGTAGACGACGCGCCCGCACGTCCCGTCGGCCCCGCCCGCGACGAAGGGCGTGTCGAACGTGTAGTGGAGCGGCGTGTTCTTGGGCGGACCGCCGCCGCCACCCGCCGACTCCAGCCAGAGCTGCCCGGGGGCAGTGACCGCCTTGAAGTTGTTGCGAATGACGCCGACCGGGATGACGCCGAGGGTCCCTCCGTACACGACGGGCTGGTTGAGCCACTGGGCGAGGACGGCGCCGGTCCCGAACGTCTGGATGATGTCGCTGTTGTACTTGGTGTCGCCGTAGTAGTTGCCCCACGCCCCGTCGTTGGCGAACGGCGTGTTCCAGGTCGCCGTCCCCGCGAAGGAGCCGTTGTTGTAGAGCATGTCGTAGTGGTAGTGCGTCGTGAAGAGGCGCCCGCCCGCGTTGGCGTAGGTCTCGAGATTCGCCAGCGTGTTGGGGTAGCCGTTCGCGGCGTTGTACGTGCCCGCTGCGCCCTGACACGGAAAGAGGGCGACGTCGTACGAGTCGAGCGTCGTGATGTTCTCGGTCAGCGCCGACTCGGCGGGGGTGTTCGCGTCGATGATCGCGCCGCCGGCGACGATCTTGCCCTCGTACATGTGGATGCGCTGCGGCGCCGTCGGCACGCCCGCCGTGATGCTCGGATCGGCGAACTCCGTCGGATCGAGGCCCATCTTGAGGAGGACGCACTCCATCGCGTCGACCGCGCCCGTGTCGATCGCGAAGCGCGGGATGTTGCCCTGGGCGCGGGTGCTCGGCAGCGTCAGGTGCGAGCCCAGCGTGTTCGTCTGGCACGCCGTGATGTTCTCGGTGAAGCTGCGCTGCCACTTGCCGAGCTGCACGACGACGGTGACGCTGGCCCCCGCCGGCGGGTTCGTCAGCGTGAAGCTGCCGTCGACGGCGGTGAACGTCGACACGAACGCGGGCTGCGAGGTGCAGCCGCACATCCCGTTGACGCCCGTCGGCGGTGTCTGCACGGCGCCCGCCGGCACGTAGACGAGCGCGTTGTAGACCGGCAGGTGGTTGGCCGGGTCGTACACGTAGCCGGTGAGGGTCGTCGTGCCGCCCTCGCAGCCGGACGACGTCGAGGACGGACCGCACACGTTGGGGACGCCGCCGTAGCCACAGATCTCGCCCGTGGGGCAATCCGGCGTGGTGGTCGAGCCGTTGGCGTTGCAGTTGATCGTGCCGTTGCAGCCGTCGCTCGCGAGACCGCAGGTGTAGCCGAGGCCCGCGCAGGTCTTGGGCGTGCAGTTGACGCTGCCGTCCGGGCTGACGCCGCCGACGCACTGGTTCGCCATCCCGTTGCCGCCGCAGATCTGGCCCGGCGGGCAGTCGGGCGTGGTCGATCCGTTGGCGTTGCAGTTGATGACCATGCCGCAGGTGACGGCCTCGCCGCAGTCGTAGCCGAGCTGCATGCAGGTCTTTGCCGTACACGTGTTGCCGCCGTCGCCCTTCCCGCCGTCGCCGCCCGACGACGAGGATCCGGTGCCGCAGACGTTGGGCATCATCGCGCCGCAGACCTCGCCCCCGGGGCAATCCGCCGCCGCGTCGGATCCGTTGGCGTTGCAGTTGATGAGCATCCCGCAGGTGACGGCCTTGCCGCAGTTGAAGCCGAGCTGCGCGCACGTCTTGGGCGTGCAACCGGTCGGTCCGTCGCCGCCGCTGCTTCCGCCGAACGAGCTGTCGCTGCGGCCCATCTGGCCATCGCCGCCCGAGGATGTCGCGTCGTCCGACGCGCCGGAGTCGCCGTTGAACACACTGGTGTCGTTCGACCCACCGCACGAAGCGGCAATTACAGCCGTGCCCAAGGGCACGAGGGTGACGAGCACCCACTTGCCCACATTGCGAACCAGCATTGCGGTCGCCCTCCTACGGGGTAAGTCGGCTCTCTTCGAGAGCGAGAGACGCCGAGCAATCCATGCATTCTCTCGCAATCGCAAGATGGCCGCAACGGCCTTGCTCCGTCACGAATGCCCCGGCTCGCGCATGGGCGGCTGGGCAGCGAGTCCCGACCGTGGCGACCTCCCGGCGTCACCCCGTGGATCCCTGCCGCGCACGAGGGATGCAAGGGGTGAGCAGCATGTGGCTACTTAGGATCTCGTTCTTGCTCGCCATGCTTGCCTGCGCGGCTTCCGGCTGCATGGCGCGGACTTGTTACTGCCGCCCGGCGTATGACCCGATGCAAGGCGGACAGATCGCTCGCTGCGAGGCCACGGGGATGTCGCACGCGGACTGTTGCGACAGTCATCCGGATCAGTGCGGCTGATGATGGTCCTATCGATCTGACGGCATTTGGTCATTTCGCGAGGCCAAGGGCGATGCCACGCTCCGGCCATGGCCATCATCGACGTACGAGGAGCCTTCTGCGTCGGCGCGGTGCTCTCGCTCGCGGGATGCCGCGCCGCCGTTGCCCAGCAGGATGCGCCGGGGCCGATGCCCGTGCCCAACCCCGGCGAGTACGTGTACTCGACGGCGCGCACGGGAGACATCCACGACTTCGACTTCCTCGCCGGCGCGTGGACGCTCCGCAACCGGCGGCTCAAGAAGCGCCTCGCCGGCAGCAACGACTGGGAGGAGTTCCCCGCGACCGACTGCGCGCAGCTCTATCTCGGGAACGTCGTGAACGTCGACGAGCTGCACTTCCCCACGAAGGGGTGGGCCGGCATCACGTTCCGCAACTTCGATCTCGAGAAGCGTCAGTGGTCCATCTACTGGATCAGCAGCCGCGCCGGGCGGGTGACTCCGCCCGTCATGGGAGGCTTCTCCGGCGACCGCGGCGAGTTCTACGGCGAGGACGAGGACGAGGGGCGCCCGGTGAAGGTGCGCTTCCTCTGGATCAAGCAGGGGCCCGACCACGCGCACTGGGAGCAGGCGTTCTCCCTGGACGGCAAGACGTGGGAGGTCAACTGGGTGAACGAGCTCACGCGCGCGGATCCGTCGAAGATCTGCGACGGCGTCCGGCCGCGAAGCTGACGTGACATGATCGGGGGCGTGAAGCGGCCCCCCGATGGCCTGTCGCCCGTCGTCGCCGTGGACCGCCGGCTGCAGACGCCGATCTACCGGCAGCTCTACGACGGGTATCGCGAGGCGATCCTCGAGGGACGGCTCAAGCCGGGGCAGCGGTTGCCGTCGACGCGCGCGGTGGCGCAGGAGCTGCACATCTCACGCGTCGCCGCGGTGATGGCGTTCGCGCAGCTCGTCGCCGAGGGGTACGTCGTCAGCAGCGGCAGCGCGGGGAGCTACGTGTCGAACGAGCTGCCCGATGCGCCGCGGCCCGCGCGCGCGACGAGCGATTCACGCACACCGGGAGCGCGCCGCCTTCCCAGGTCGAGGCTCGCCGACTGGGATGCGCCATGGCACGCCATCCAGGGCGCGTTTCGCACCAATCAACCCGCGGTCGAGGAGTTTCCCGCCGAGCTATGGGCGCGCCTCGTCGCCCGGCATGCGCGACGAATGTCGGCTCGCCACATGCTGTACGGCGACGGCATGGGCCTGCCGTCGCTGCGCGAGGCGCTCGCGAACCACCTGGGCACCGTGCGCTCGGTGGCGTGCACCGCCGACCAGATCCTCGTCGTCGCCGGCTCGCAGCAGGCGCTGACGATCGCCACCCATGCGCTGCTGTCGCCCGGCGACACGGTCTGGACCGAAGAGCCAGGGTACGGCGGGGCGCGCGATGCGTTCCTCCTCGCAGGGGCGCGCGTCGTCGGCGTGCCGGTGGACGAGGATGGGCTCGACGTCGCCGCAGGCATCCGTCGCGCTCCGAAGGCGCGGGCGGCGTACGTGACGCCGTCGCATCAGTATCCGCTCGGCATGGTCATGAGCGCGCCGCGGCGTCTGCAGCTCCTCGAGTGGGCGCGCCGGCGCGGCGCATGGCTGCTCGAGGACGACTACGACAGCGAGTACCGGTACGACGGCCAGCCGCTGGCGTCGCTGTACGGCCTGGATGGCGATGCGCGCGTCCTCTACGTCGGCACGTTCAGCAAGGTGCTGTTCCCGGCGGTGCGCGTGGGTTACCTCGTCGTCCCGCGCGATCTCGTTGCGCGCTTGCGCCGCGTGCGCGAGGCGGTGGACGTCTTCCCGGCGACGCTCCATCAGGCGGTCCTGGCGGACTTCATCGCGGAGGGGCACTTCGCGCGGCACCTGCGCCGCATGCGCGTCATCTACTCCGAGCGCCGTCGCGCGCTCGAGACGGCGCTGGCCCGGGAGCTGCCCTCGCTGCGCGTGGTCGGCGAGCACGCGGGGATGCACCTGGTGCTCGTGCTGCCGAAGGGTGCACGCGACCGGGAGATCGCGGTGCGCGCGGCGCGCAGCGGGATCTCGGTCGTGCCGCTGTCGTCGTGCTACGCCGGCGACGCTTCCAGAGAACCGGGTCTCGTGCTCGGCTACGGATCGACACGGGCGAGGCAAATGGGCGACGCGGTCCGCAAGCTCAAGGGCGTTCTCACCGCGGCGCTCGCGTCGGCGATCGTCGGCTCCGTCTCGGTGCCGGCTCGCGCTGCGGACGTGAACGCCGATCCGAGCAACTACACGCAGGCGCTCGCGACGCTCAAGCCGGGTGACACCCTGCACCTCGCGGCGGGCACGTACGCGCCCAGCGGGTCGACTCCGCTTTCACTGTCGAACCTCAACGGGACGGCCTCGCAGTGGATCACCGTCGAGGGGCCGGCGGCCGAGCCGCCCACGGCGATCTTTCGAGCCTCGCCCGACGGGTGCTGCGACATCGTGGAGATCACCAACTCGAGCTACCTGGCCATCGAGAACCTGTACATCGACGGCAATCACGTCAGCGGCGCGTTCGGGATCAGCGCCAAGGGGGGCACCTCGAACCTCGTCCACGACATCCGGGTCGACGGCAACACGTTCGTGAACATCGACAACGACGGGGACCCCGCCGACCTCGGACAGCAAGACGATGGGATCTCCACCAAGACGCCCACCTGGGGCTGGATCATCCACCGCAACCAGATCCTCGGCGCAGGCACGGGCATGTACCTGGGCAACAGCGACGGCAGCGATCCGTTCGTCGAGGGAATCATCGACGACAACCTCGTCGAGGCGCCCACCGGCTACTGCATCGAGATCAAGCAACAGAACCCGTGGCCCACGGTCGCCGGAATGCCGACGCAGCCGACGGCGACGCTCATCTCGAACAACGTGTTCATCAAGAAGGACCACGCGGCGACGACGTCCGGCGGCCGGCCGCAGGTCCTCGTGGACGGGTTCCCGACGACCGGGGCGGGCACGCAGAACCACTACGAGATCTACGGGAACCTCTTCTTCCACGACGACGAGGACTACCTGCTGCAGGCGACCGGCCGCGTTCACGTCCACGACAACATCTTCGTGGACGACTCGATGTACGGTGGCGTCGACTTCACGGACCACGACGGGTACAGCGTCATCGACGCCATCGCGTACGACAACACCGTCTATGGAGTGGGGACGGGGATTGCGTTCTCGAGCGCGCCGTCGGGCACCGGCTTCGCCGTGGGGAACGCGATCTTCGCGACCACGGCCTTCTCCGGCATGGTCGCCACGCAGGTCGACAACGTGACGGACACCGTGGCGAACGCGGGGAACTACGTCGTCAGCCCCGGACTGACTCTCGGAACGATGAATTTCTATCCGAAGACGGGCAGCGCCCTTCACGGGTCGGTCATGGATCTGTCCAGCGTCTCGAGCGACACGGACTACGACCTGGACTTCAACGGCACGAAGAGGGACTTCACCTACCGCGGGGCTTACAGCGGAGAGGGGACCAACCCTGGCTGGCCGCTCGGGGACGGGGTGAAGGACGGTGGCGCTGGCGGAGGCGACGGTGGCGGCAGTGGTAGCGGCAGCGGGGGAGGGAGCGGAAGCGGCGGAGGAAGCAGCGGCGCAGACGGTGGCGCCGAAGGAGCATCGCCGGGCTCTTCTTCCGGATGCGGCTGCATGACGGCGGGTGCCACGCCGATCGGGCCGGGTGCTGGACTCACGATGGTCGGCGTCGTGCTGGCGTGCGCGCGAAGGCGAAGCGCTCGACGCGAGCGGCGTAGCAACCTGGGCGCGCATGTCACGTGACGTGACGTGACATAGCGGGAGGCCGAAGGGGCTCGGGTCTACTCGCCCGGGATCACGGAGCGATGTAGAAGCGGACGCGGTCGTAGCCCTTGTGGCCCACGAAGGACCGCATGTGCGCGGCGCTCAGCGCTACGGCGACGCACTTGCCGGTGATCGTCATCGAGAACGGGGGATCGACGAGCACGCGCTGGACCGATCCGTCGCTCCCGAACACGACGGTGGCCCAGCCGGAGCCCCAGACTCCTCGGCCTTGGCGGCACTTGCGCACCTTGCCGATGACGGAGCTCACGGCGTGCTGGGCGGCCGAGAGCGAGAAGCGAGGGAGCGCAGGGCCGGCCGCAGCGTGCAGGCTGGCGGCGTGCGTGGCGGCTACTGCGATGCCGGGCGCGGTGGGGCGCGTCGCGGCGGGCGGCTTTGGAGCAGCTTTCGCGAGGAATGCCTTCGCGACGGGCGCCTTCGCGAACGGTGCTTTCGTGACGTGCGTCTTCGCGATGGGCGTCTTCGCAATAGGGGTCTTCGCGACGGGCGCCACTGGCGCGGGGGCAGTGGGCGCAGGGGCGGGTGGCGAGGGGGCAGGGGGCGCGACGGCGGTCACAGTGGGGGGCGTGACGGAAGCCACGGCGGATGGCGTCGCCACCTGATTCGCGGACGGTTGGTGCCCATGCAAGTGCGCAACGAGGGCCGTGACGATGGCGGCGAAGGCGACCCCGCCCGCAGCGCACGCGACGAGCCAGATCGCTCGGCGAGCGAACCGGCGGCGCACCGGGGCGATCGCGGAGTCTTCCGGACCGAGCCCCATCGCGACGATGTTTCCGCCCGATGCCGCGGGCGAAGGCGCAACGAGGAGTGAAGGCGAAGGCGCCAGAGGGATCGAAGGCGCAGGCGGAGGTGCGAGAGGGAGCAACGGCGGAGGCGGAGGCACGGGCAGGGGCAGGGGAGCTGCCACCGGCGCGGGCTTCGGCGGAAGCGGTCGTGCGGCGGGAGGCTTCGGCGCCACGCTGGGTGCAGCGCGCTGGGTCACGGCGGCCTTCAGCTCGTCCAGGAAGACGCGCGCGTTCTCCTGGCGCTTCCTCGGATTGCGCGCGACGGCGCGCGTGAGCACGAGATCCAGCGCGGGGGCCAGCTTCAATCCGTGCGCCTGCGGAGTCGGGCGATAGTGCCGATCGAGCGCGCGCTCCACCAGGGCCGCGGTGTCGCTCGTCCCCTCCACCTGGGAGCGGCCCGCGAGGACCTCCATCATGATGAGGGCCAGCGAGTACACGTCCGACCACGTGCCCGGATCGCCCAGGTCCATGTCGAGCTGCTCGGGCGACGCGTAAGCCGGGCGAAGCAGGTGCAGCCCGCGGGTGAGCTCCGAATCGAGCGTCGGCCTCGCGTCCGCGCGATGGCTCGCGTGGCCGGTGCCGAAGTCGAGCACCTTCAGCGAGCTCGGACCTTCTTCGTGGTCGAGGAACAGGTTGAGCGGGTCGAGCGAGAGATGCGCGAATCCTTGCTCGTGCGCGTGGGCGATCCCGTCGATCGCCGGCGCGAGGAGCGCGAACGCCTCCTTCACGCCTCGCGGCGGGACACCCTGGCGCCTGCGTCGCGCGAGATCGGAAGCGAGCGACTCGCCCTCGAACCACTCGCGAACGCGGTACGGCACGGTCATGCCGTTGCGCGGCGCGATCGTTCGCCCGAGCGCGAGCGTCTGCGCGATGTGACGACTGTCTCGTCCGAGTCGTTCCTGCAGCTGTCCCGCGTCCTCGAAGGCCTCGAGCACGGGTCGCGTCAGCGCCGCATCGAGCGTCTCGGGAAGATGGAGGCACTTGATCGCCACCGGAGCGTGAAGCCCCAGGTGGTAGCCCTTGTAGACGACGCTCAGATCGCCATCGCCGACGAGCGCGTCGACGCGGAACTTCCCGTCGAGGACAGTGCCCAGCAGGCCGAACGGATCTCCGTCCACAGTCTCCCCAGCATTGAATTGTCGCCCCCGATCGGCGTGGGGGCGAGCGCTTTCGCTTGGACGGTAAGGACCCCGCACCCTGTCCTACTCGTTGCGCGCGGGCCTCCGGGCCCGCAGGATGGGTACGTGAAGCGGGCACTGACGCTGTTGATCGTGGCGGCCGCGTTACCGGCGGCTTGCTCGTCGTCGCAGTCGACGTCCAGCAACGACGGGGGCACCGCCGATGGCGGTGACTCGGGATCAGGATCTGGAGGAGGGTCGGGATCTGGATCCGGAGCAGGATCCAGCTCGGGGGCTGGGGGAGACGCGAGCTCGAGCTCCAGCGGCGGTGGGACCTCCGACGGGGGTGATCCGACGGGGGGCATCTTGCCGGGCTACGACGACGCCCACATCAACTGGGCGAACGCCGGGCTGCAATCGGTCGGAGGGATCCCGAACCGAACGACGGTGTGCGCCACGGTCAATCCGGTCGGTGGGGGCGCGGACGACTTCACCAACATCCAGAACGCCATCAAGGCTTGCCCCGCAGGGCAAGTGGTGCAGCTCGGCGCCGGGACCTTCAACGTCAAGATTGCCGACTTGCCCATCCAGATAGGCACCGGGATCGTCCTGCGCGGGACAGGGACCTGCGGCGGCTCGAGCTCGCCCTACTGCCAGACCGTGATCAGCGTGGCGGACGGCGCGCTCGCCTACACGGGCGGGATGTGCGGAACCGATACGGGGCACGAAGTCGCGTGCCCGAACGGTGGTCCAGCCGTGATCGAGATGATGCCGGTGTCTCCCGCGTACAACTGGAGCTGGGCGCAGTGCGGGAACGTCGGGGCCAACGTCGGGACGGGCTGCGGCGCAACGCCGCTCGACGCCGATGCGGCGCAGGGGCAGATGACCGTCCAGGTCCACAGCACGACGCCGTTCTCGGTCGGCCAGTGGGTGCGGATCGACGAGGCGTCGGCGGCCGGCTGGGTCGCCGATCCCATGAGCTCCTCGACCGGGTTCGGCCAGATATGGGCGACCTCCGACTGGCTCGACAAGTCCGGCAGCCCCGCGACCGGGCGCTTCGTGTGGCCGAAGGCGCAGATGGGGACGTGGGACTTCGGGGCCACCGAGTATCCGTATCAGGCGAACAGCACCGGTTGCTGGCACTCCTACTGTGATCGCCCGACCTCGGAGATCCATCTCGTCGCGTCGATTGGATCCGGGCCCTGCCCGGGCGCCAACTGCACGCTCACGTTCGACGATCCGCTCACGATCGCGTTCCGGATGAGCGGCAACCACGCCGCGCAGGTGTACGACGGGCCGTATCAAGACCAGAGCGGAACGACGCCCGTCTCGTTCCTGAAGAACGCCGGCCTGGAGAACCTCTCGGTGACTCGCGCCGTCAACGGCGGCGTGAGCATGGAGTTCTGCGCTTATTGCTGGATCAAAGGAGTGGAGGTCTCCGGCTGGTACGGCGGCGGGATCAACGTCTCGGAGTCGGTGCGCAGTGAGCTCGACACCGATCTCGTCCAGCTGTGCTGGGACTCGGTCAACAACGGCGGGGAGTATCCCATCGCCATCGACGAAGCTTCGACCGAGATCCTCGTCACGAACAGCATCACCCTCGAGGCCGGCAAGGGGATGGTCGGCAGGGCAGGAGGGGCCGGATCGGTCGTCAGCTACAACTACATGGACGACACGATGTACGACGCGCAGTCGGGCATCGGCGACTACTGGGTCGACATGTCGCTCGGCGCGAGCCACTGGGTCGGCCAGCATCACGTGCTCTTCGAGGGCAACTGGGCCGACAACCTGGACGTCGACCACACGCACGGGAGCGGCGAGTACCAGACGTACTTCCGCAACCAGGGAACCGGGCTGCGAACGCCGTTCACCGATCCGAGCAACGGAGATGCGGTGAACGATGCGAAGGGACTGGGCTACGGCGTCGGCCAGCCTTATCCGACGGCTCCTGGTCCGCTGCGCGCCGCGGGTCCGTCGGCGTACAACTACTGGAACGCGTACGTCGGCAACGTGCTCGGCGAGGCTGGCCTCACGACCGCCGCGAACGGCTGGACGTACCAGGGCGACTGGAGCGGCAGCCGCATGTGGATGCTGGGGTGGAACGACGGCCCGGGAGGATCGGATCCGAACCTGAACGGCTCGAGCGGTTCGTACATCTTCCGCCACGGCAATTACGACTACGTCAATGGCTCGGTGACGTGGGACACGGGCACGTCGGATCACACTCTGCCGAACTCGTTCTACCTGTCATCGGCTCCGTCGTTCTTCGGCGCCGGCGCATCTTGCGTCTACAAGTGGCCGCAGGTCACGCCGACCGGCTCGAGTCCGATCCAGACGAACAGCTGCGGCGGCTCGGGTCTGCCGGCGAAGGCGCGTTCGGACGCGGGCACGCCGTTCGTTCAACCGTGAGCCTCACTTCGGCGTGACCTTCTTCACGACGGCGCAAGGGGCGCTCCCGCCGTCCGTGCAGAACTCGGTCGTCGCGAAGTAGAGACTGGTGCCGTCGATGGCGACGCCCGTGAGGTAATCGAGGGTCTCCGACAGCGAAGCGAGGAGCTTGGGGGTGCCGCCCGAGAGCGGCACCTTCAGCAGCTGCGCGAACGGGACCTGCTGCGCAAACTCCGCCAGGTAGACGAAGCCGGAGTCGACCGCGACGGGCTTCACGTTCTGGCGGGGCACGAGGGTGGTCACCGAACCGCCGGCGATCGGCACGCTCTCGACGCCCGCGCCGTCCGAGAAGAAGACGGACGAGGAACCCACGACGAGCGCGGTGCACGTGCACGGTGACGTCGAGGCGAGCGTCACCTGTGTGCCGCCTGCGAGCGGCATCTTCACGATGTCCACCGTGGCCACCGCGTTCTTGCCCACCGGACTGTTCGACTCGGCCCAGTACACGTTGGTCGCGTCCGCAGCGAAGGCTTCAACCTGGACGGCATAGGGCGGCGAGAAGATTGTCGTCGCCGTGCCACCGCCGAGGGGCGTTTGCATCAGGATCGTCCCCGCGATCGTCCCCCCGGCAGAGACCCAGTAGACGCCCGTGGGACCCAGCGCGATCTGGTTCACTTCCGGCTGCACCCCGGTCGCGATCGTGGTCGTCGGTCCGCCCGCTCGCGGCGTCATGCGCAGCAAACCGTCCCCCGTCGTGGCGGTCGGGTCGTCATTGTCGGTCGTCCAGTACACGTTCGTCGCATCGGCTGCGACCGCGTGGGGACGCGGCTCCGTGGCGAGGGTCGTCACGGCCCCGCCGGTCGTGGGCATGGTCAGCAGACCATAGGGTCCAGCGTTGCTGTCGGAGGTGGAGACCAGCCAGTAGACGTTGGTCCCTTGCACCGCGATTCCGGCTGATTCGCCTGGAGTGCTGGCCAGCGTCTTGATGTTGCCGGACATGCCTCCCCCGTCGATCGGACTCCCGGCATCGTCGGCCGCCCGCTGCGAGGAGGAGCCGCACGCTGCTGCCAGTGCGAGCGCAATCACGGCGAGCGCCGGTCTGAGCATGAGTCTCAGTTTACGCGGTGTTTTCGTGTCCTGTCCCCGTCACCCGCTGCGTAATAAGGGGAGGAAGGGTCACGACTGACATGAAGCCGAACCTCCTCGTTTCCTTCATTTCAGCCTCGGTGCTCGGTGTCGTGGCGACCATGTCGCCCACGGCCCTCGGCGCTGGCGCGACGGGGCAGGCCGTCGTGGTGGATCTCTGTCCGCCCGCCGCAGGCAACACGCCGGGGCGCAACCGGTGCCTCGGCAAACAGGTCGTGCGGCCCACTCCCCTCGCCACGCCGAAGGGCTACGGCGCGACCGATCTGCGCACGGCCTACGCGATGCCCGCCCCCGGCGCGGCCACGCCCACCCTCGGCATCGTGGTCGCCTACCACTACAGCGGGCTCGAGGCGGATCTCGCGGCTTACCGGACCCAGTACGGTCTTGCCGCGTGCTCGAGCGCGAGCGGCTGCCTCACCGTGGCCTACGCCGACAACAACGGGCAGACGACCACGGTGCCTCCCCCGTCGCCCACCGGCGAGGACTGGGACGTGCAGGAGATGCTCTCGACGGAGCTCGCGGCCGCCATGTGCCCGGAGTGCAAGCTGCTCGTGGTCGAGGCGGCGAACGAGCAGGACGACTCGCTCTACGTGGCCGTGGACGTCGCCGTGCAGCTCGGCGCACGCTCGATCGCGCTGAGCTACGGTAGCGCCGAGACGTCCACGGTCACGACCCTGGAGACGCACTTCAATCACCCCGGGGTGCTCATCGCGGCTCCGGCGGGAGACAGCGGCTACGCCGGCCTGCCGCAGTACCCGGCGACGTCGGCCTACACGCTGGCGGTCGGCGGGACGACGTTGACGATGTCCGCGGGAGGCCGCGGCTGGACCGAGACCGCGTGGTCGAGCACCGGCAGCGGGTGCAGCGCGTTCATCGCCAAGCCGGCGTGGCAGAACGATCCGAGCTGCACCAAGCGCATGACGGCCGACGTCGCCGCCGTGGCCGATCCCAACACGGGCCTGGCGATCTACGACGCGACCCTGGGCGGCTGGACCACCGTGGGAGGCACGACGAGCGCTGCCGCGATCGTCGCCGGAGCGTTCGCCTCGCTCGGCGTCGCCGAGCAGGGGCCCTCGTTCCCGTGGGCGCACTCGGGCGCGTTCTTCGACGTGACGTCGGGGAGCAACGACTCGGGCGGGTGCGCACTCGACCCGTACTACTGCACTGCGCAGACCGGGTACGACGGGCCTTCGGGCTGGGGGACGCCGAACGGCACGGCCATCGCGCCCTTCGGGCAATCCGACGCCGGCGCGGGCACGGGCGACGGAGGGATGAACGCCGGCGACGCCGGTGCGAACGAGGGAGGCGCGCGCGACGGTGGAGGCGGCGCTGACGCGTCCATGGCCGCCGATGGCAGCTCGAGTGGCGGAGGATCGGACAGCGGTGGATCCGGATCGGACGCAGGGGACGCAGGCTCGCCCGCCGGCGCTTCGAGCTCGTCGTCGGGCTGCGGCTGTTCGTTCGCGCACGTCGAGCCCGGAAGCGCATGGCTCGCGATGGCCGCGGCCTTCGGGCTGCTGCTGCGGCGCCGGCGGAGTGATCCTCGGTAGACGGCGGCACGCGTCGCGCATGCACGTGGGGGCATGGCTGACGCGGAGATTCGGGCTGCGCTCGAGCGACACTGGGCCGCATCGAACGCCGGAGACGATGCGGGAGAGGTCGACATCTACCGCGACGATGTCGAGCTCGAGTATCCGCAATCGGGTGAACGCTTCAGCGGCCGTCGCAACGTGCTCGAGTCACGCGGGAACAACCCGGCCAAGCGTCGCTTCGAGATCCGCCGGACGCTCGGCTCCGGCGACCTGTGGGTCGTCGAGTACGTGATCTTCTACGACGGGCGGCCGGTGCCGACCGTGAGCATCATGGAGTTCCGCGACGGGAAGGTCGCGCACGAGGCGCAGTACTTCGCCGATCCGTTCGAGGCGCCGGCGTGGCGCGCGCCCTGGCGAACTTGAAGTCACAGTTTGTTGCCTCCGAGTTCAACGCTCCGGCCACCGCCGTCCGGGTCGCGTGCCAGCACAAGTCGCAGTTTCCTTCGTGCACCGGCTGCGTTGACGCCTAACAGGCCTTGAGCGGCTTGGCCGCCATTCGCTTCCAGGTGCGCGTCACGGGATCGATGCCTATCCCGGTGCTTTCGAGGGCCGTGACCCCGAGGATCGACTCGGCATCACCGGGACCGAACGTGACCTTCGTGACCGCCTCGGCGCCCATGAAGCTCACGCGCGCGAAGCCGAAGGGCAGCTCGACGGTGGTCCCATCGGCCAGCTCGTGGACGTCCTTCCCTTCGACCTTGATGCCCAGCTTGTGCAACTTGCCCTCGGCCACGAGACAGTCGATGGCCCCCGTATCGACGAGGAAGCTCTCTTCGAGCGCGCGCTTCGAGCCGGCCAGCGGGCGCAGGTTCACCGTCACGTACGTGAGTCCCACCTTCATCTCCTTTCGAGTCTAGCTCCGGGCCCCGGCAAGAGCAGGGCACGTGCCACGCCCAGCCTGTCCCAGGACAGGGGTGCCTCATGGGCAGGCTGCTGGATGTCCAGCCCTTGGGGCACTGTCGCCATGTCATGTCACGTGACGTGACGTGACATGGCCGCGCGCTTCGGGCTGCAGCGCCTCGCATCACGGCTCCACCCGGTAGCGCCGCTCGATCGCCGCGCGAATCGCGGCCTCGCTCGCGGCCACCGGCTCCACCCCGCTAGCGGGGCGTGTCGCCGTCGACGGTCAGGGACTTGGCGGACGATGGGCGCACGCGCACCGTTCGCGGTCCGTCGATTGCGACTCGCGCGCTGCCGCTCTGTTCCCCCACGCCGACCTGGATCGTGCACGTGCCCGGAAGCGCGGTCGTCGCGAGAGTGATGGCGCCCGCGTCACCACCCGGGCCGAGCTTCACCTGGTCGGCGACGATGCGACCGCACGCGCGTACCCAGGCTGCCTTGCCTGCGAGCGAGCCGTCGAAGTCGAGCGTGACCGGAACCGCGTGAGCGGCGATCGCCGCATCGAGGATCTTCTGCACGGCGTCCCAGAAGGGCTTCCCGGTCGTGTCGTTGTACGTCTCCAGGCCCACCTGCACCTGACGCGTCGCCGATCCGACGTCGGTGGGCAGAGGCTGCGTAGGCGGCGGCGGGTTGAACTCGCCGGGGCGCGTGTTCTCGCGGAACAAGCGGTAGAGGTCGTCCTGCTGCGCCGCCGTCAGCGCGAACGAGAGCTTCGCCGCCTCCTCGCCTCCCGACTCGTACGAGCAGGCCGCTGCCGTGCACTCGAGCCGCGAGAAGTCCGGCGTCATGCCGGCGGAGCCGCCGTACACGAAGGAGTAGTTCGCGGGGCGCACGGCGGGGAACGGCGCGTGCGAGCTCGAGAACGGAGAGCCACCGTGGCAGCCGCTGGCCAGCGTGACGACGGCGATGCACGCGAGGCTTCGCATGCGCCCGATCGTACGCCGCTCTCGGCGCACGTGCCCGTCGAGGACGGCTCGAGACGGGCCGTGAGGACGTAAGCGACCGCGAGCAGGGCGATCCTTGCGATGGGCACGTCGCAGCCTAGCGGCGAGAGTTCCGACGCTCCACCACGTGAATCAACCCGTCGAAGGCGTCCCGCATCGCCCAGGCCTGACTGGACGCGTCCGCCAGCGACGCCGCGCGCTGTCGCCCGTTCTCGAGCGCCTGCACGGGGCCCGCGCACGCCGGCGGCAGCTTGCGCTCCAGGTCTCCCGCGGCTCCGTCGTAGAGGTGGTAGCACCCGGCGAAGTTGCCGCCGTTGTAGAGGGGCGCGCCGATGTCGATGGCGTCTTCGATCCCGTTCATGAGCGTGTCCACGTCGGCATCGCTGCAGCCGTCGAGGATCGACAGCGGGTGATTCGGGACGTGGCGTGTGACCGGGGGAAGGCTCGCGACGGTGCCCGTGGCTCCCACGGGGACGCTGGACGCCGGGAGGGCGCGGGCACGTTGCCCCTTGCGGGCCAGCCAGTAGAACGCGCCGCCCATCGTGATCATCGCGCCGACCCCCACGAGGACGAAGAGGAGGACGAGCCACGTCCCGCCCGTCTGCGGCGCTTGCCCAGGGGGCGTGGGGCCTTGCTGCGGGTAGGGAGTCACCGCTCCAGGGGTCGCACTCGTCGTGCCGCGGCGTCAAGACGCGCGCCGCTCTCACTTGCACAGGTGCTCTGTTCCGACGCATCTCCACGTCGGCCCCGCCATCGGCATCGTCGTGTATCTCGACTTGGACGCCGGCTGCGCGCAGGGCTCATGGGCAGGCTGCTGGGCGTCCACCCCCTGGCGCCACGGTCGCCATGTCATGTCATGTCACGTGACGTGACATGGCCGCGCGCCAGCGCTTCGAGCTGTGTCCCTCACGTGCTTCCGGCAGGCTGACCCAGCGGACATCGCCTTGCTGAATCTTCACCACTCGGTGCCTTCGTCGCGGCGGGCGCGGCGGAATAGCGCGACGGAGGACAGGACATCGCTACTGGAGGCGCCGATTCGTCAGGGTCGGTAAGATCCCCGCACCCTGTCGCACTACGTGCACTTCTACGCTGCGGTTCTGAGCCTC
>DATJYG010000370.1:0-16175 GCA_035499695.1 Polyangiaceae bacterium | reverse complement strand
ACAAACACACCTTCTTGATCTTTTGATCTTCTGATCTTCTTTCCCTCTCCTCTTGTCTCACTCTGGCGTCTGTCACACGAACCGGGCGACGTCGATGCGGTCGAGGCGGACGCCGCGGACTTCGCCGCTTTCGAGGTCGCGGACTTCGATGACGGTCATGGTGCGCTCCATCAGGACGCGCACGATGTGGACGGTGCGGGCGTTCGAGGAGCCGTCGCCGCGGCGGTAGACGAGGTGCACGGCCTTCTGCTCGAACCAGGCTTCCTCGACGATGCGGCGAATGGCGGGGAGCGCCGGGAGGGCGGGGACCGCGGCGAAGACGATCTTGTCGGCGTGCGCGAGCGTCTCGCGCTGCTGGCCAGCCGTGAGCGCGCCGCGGACCTTCGAGAGGGCCGCCTCGAGCGTGTCGATGAACGGGAGCAGGCGCGTCTCGGTGGCGAAGCGGCCGAGGACGACGAGGAGCGCCGCCTCGCGCGGGGTGAAGTTGACGGGGGGAAGCGTGTACGAGCGGTCGAGCGCGTAGCCGCCGCCGGGGCCGCGCTCGGCCTGCACCGGGAGGGACGCGTCGCGAAGCGCATCGAGGTCACGGTAGATGGTGCGGACGGTGACGCCGAAGCGCTCGGCGAGCTGCTCGGCCGTGACGCCCGTGCGGCGCCCGCGCAGGTACTCGGCGAGGGCGAAGAGACGGGACTTGCGGCGCATCGCGAGAGAGAGAGGGTATCAGCGCGGCGCGACGACGACCGGGTCGGGTCCGACCTGGACGGTGTAGCCGTTCGCCCCGGCCGACGCATTCGTGGCGGTGCCGTCGATGGCCGTGACGGCGACGTTCCCCGTTGCGGGGACGGGGACGGCGGTCGGCGACGCGCCGTCGGTCGCGCGCCACGCGACCCATGCGTGGGCGCCCCCGGGGCCGGCGAGCTGCACGAGGTAGACGTCGCTCGGACTTGCGGGGAGGCGCTTCTGCACGCCGTACGTACCAACGGCGCCGAGGAGCGCCTTCACGCCGACGAACGCGGGCTTCTCGCTCGGGGTGCCCGCGTCGCCGGAGAAGTCGCTGTACGTGCAGAGGCCGAACGCGTCCTCCGGCGGGAACGCGCTCGGGTTCGGCCCGTCGAGCAGCGTGTAGAGGTAGACGCGGTCGGCCCCGGCGAGCGCGGCGAGCACGATGGCGCGCACCGTGTACCGCGCCTGCGCGTCGACCGGGACCTGCATCGTGACGGGCCAGCCGATCTCGGTGATCCAGATGGGCACGGCCTTCGCGCCGGCCGCGGCGAGCACGCCGCTCATCGTGGCCACCTTGTCGGCGAGCGGCACCTCCTGCCCGACGGCGCTCTCGGGTCCGCGCGACGGCGGGTACGTCTCGTACGCGTGCATCGCGAACGTGCCGAGCGAGGCGGCGAGGCCCGGCGTCTTCTCGAAGGACTGCGCGACGAAGGAGGGGCCGGAGACGAGGTCGTTGTAGACGGTGCCGGCGTACGCCACGTGGATCTGCGGCTGCGCCGCGAGGAGCGCCTCGTTCGCCGCGAGCAGGAGCGCGCCGTAGCCGGCGGGGTCGCCGTTCAGCGTGGGCTGCCAGAAGCGGAATCCGTTGTTCGGCTCGTTCCACACCTCGTACTCGCTCACCTTGCCGGCGTAGCGATTGGCGACGGCGACTGCGAACGCGGCGAAGTCGCTCGGGTGGTCCGGCGGATAGTCGTCGTCGGCGCCCGAGGCTGTGGTCGCCCACGTCACGCCGTAGTCGAGGATCGCGAGCAGGTTCACGCCGTGTTGCTGCGCCTCGCTGACGAGCGTGTCGTACTGCGAGAAGTCGAACGAACCGCGCGACGGCTCGATGGTGGACCACGTGAAGTCGGCGCGCAGCCTGTGGACGCCCAGCTCCGCCAGCTTGCTCCACTCGAAGGCGCGCTCGGCGACCGACGCGGCGTCGCTGCCGAGCTGGATGTGCGTCGAGAGCCCCACGACGTCCGCGAGCGCGAGCGTCGACGGCGCGCGCGGCGCCTCGGCGATGCCGCCGTCGCCAGCCTCCTCGGCGCCCGCGTCGCCCGGCGGAGCGGTCGCGCTCGACCCGTGGCCGCAGCCGGCGGCGAGCGCGAGCGATGCGAGAATCGAGGCGCAGGAAACCGCGCGCACCTCGACTAGACTACCAGCATGCCGCCTGCCCACGAGGCCCCGCCCCAGCGCCCCGGCGTCGTCGTCGCGCAGCTCGCGTTCGTCGTCGTCGCCGCGCTCTTCGTCTACGGCTTCGTCAGCGTGAGCAAGGAGGGCGAGACGCGCCGCGAGTGCGGCACGCCCTGCTACCTGCACCCGGACTACCTCGCGGCCGAGCGGACCGCGCCCGACTTCACGCTGCCCGACATGACGGGGCGCCAGGTGTCGCTCTCGAGCTACCGGGGCAAGGTGGTCGTCCTCAACTTCTGGTCGAAGAGCTGCGGCCCCTGCATGCAGGAGATGCCCGAGTTCGCCGAGTTCACGCAGGTGCTCGCGCCGAAGAGCGACGTCGTCGTCCTCACCATCTCGACCGACGAGGGCCCCGACGACGTGCGCGACACGCTCAAGACGGTGCTCAAGTCGGCGGCGCCCTTCCCGGTGCTCTTCGATCCGGACACGAAGGTGATGCAGGGCAAGTACGGCGAGCACCTGGTGCCCGAGACGTGGTTCATCGACAAGCAGGGCGTCATCCGCGCGCGCTTCGACGGCGCCCGCGAGTGGACCAACCCTCTCTACGTGAACTTCGTCGACGGCCTCCGGAGCGGCGAGTACTGCCCCGTGAAGATCGAGGGGCGCGGCCTGAGCGGCAAGGCCGGCAAGATCTGCGAGGAGCTCGCCGGCTCCTAGTAGCTAGTGCAGGTTGGCCACGCTCACGCAGCCGCGGTGCACGAAGTACCAGTTGGGCGCGGCGGCGGGCGGAGCCGGATCGCGCACGAGCACCCAGTGGCCGTCGCGCGAGACGTAGCGCCACTTGAGCAGCTTGCCGTCGGGGACGACGCCCACGTCGTTGTTCGGCGTGGCCGGCACGCGCCAGGGCTCGACGTTGCCGTACCCGTGCGTGCTCGCGCAGCCCGAGCCGGCGTAGTGCATGCGCGTGTCCGAGCCGTCGCCGGCGAGCTCGTTGTGCTCGCCGTTGGTGAACGTGGAGAAGAAGTACGCGTCGTCGATCTGCTGCGGCGACGCGCAGTGCGCGCCGCTCTGATGCGCGCCCGAGCCGATGTCGGCGTCGTTCACCCACGCGCAGCGGTCGAACTCCTCGCCGTAGAGGAAGCCCCAGCGGTAGGAGGCGCCGCCGTAGTTGCCGGGACCGGCGGAGAACTGGGGGTTGCCCTGGATCAAGTCGGTCCAGCCGGGGTACGCGTTGCCGATCACGAAGGAGTTGGGCGCGTACGAGATGGTCGTGATGCTCCCGACGTGACGCACCGAGAGCGCTTCCTCGGCGGAAGTGGCCACGTCTTCACCGGGCGCGCCGGAGCACGCGACGAGAGCGAGCGACGCGACGGAGACGGCGACGCGAGCGAGCATGAAGGCGCGAGGAGCACATGGTGTGCCTGCGCTGCGCGCCCGCGGAGCCGCGAAAATCGCGACGATATCGCACGCGCCGCTGGATAACCCGCGATCCTCCTCGCGCCGACTCGCGCCCCACCGCGCGAGAGCACGCGAGCGTCAGTCGTCCGCGTCCTCGCCCTCCGAGATCCCGTCGGGCAGGTCCGGCCGGGCGACGAACTTGGTGCGCCACCCCGAGTCGCGTCGGTACCGGTGAAACGGCGTGTCCTCGAGCCCGAGGATCGCGCACAGATCGTTGCCCAGGCGCTCGACGAGCTTGCGCGTCGCCTCGGCGTTTCCGAACTTCCAGCTCTTGAAGTAGCCGTGGCCCTCGCAGAGCTCGATGAGGAGCGCCCACTGGCGCTTGGGCTTGCGCGAACGCTTGTGGGCCATGCCGAGGTCCACGTGCGTGCGCCGGTGACGCTTCTTGCCGATGTCGATGCGCACCATCTTGCCGTGCACCTTGCAGATGCGGACCTGGTTCCACCGCTCGGCTCCCTCGATCTTCGCGCGCGCGGGGGGCGGCGGAGCCGAAGACGCCGCGGCGCCGGGCAGAAGCACGTCCCCCCGCGCGAGCCTCCCGCCCTTGGTGCTCAGTGCCTCCTCGAGCACCTCGATGTGCACCCATCGCCCAGGGCCGTGATGCTCGCGGTGCTTCGCCGTGACGGCGCGCGCCGTGGGAACGAGCAGCAGGGCACGATTCGGATGGTGGACCGCGATGTTCAGTCCTCGCGCCGGCTGTGGAACGAGCACGACGGATCTGTCGCCGTCCTCGTCGCGCACCCACCCGATGGACTGGAAGTGCCTGTCGAAGACGCCCGCGACGGGCAGCCCGCGCCCCTCGATGCGGTAGAGGGCGCGCAGGGTACGGATGAAGTCCGACGGCGAGATCTCCTCGTGGGCCTTGTAGTCCGTCGGCCGGAGGATGCCGGCGCCGCGGAACGCCGCGAGCGAGTCTGCGTCGAGCTTGGCCTCGAGGTCCTCGGTGCGAGCCATGAGCGCCCCCATCTCGATGAGCTCGAGCAGCGCGCGCATGACCGGCAGATTACACCGGCCTCGACGCACGAACGGCGGCCCCGCCGACTGCTCGGGGCCGCCGTCGCTTTGCGCGATGCGTCAGCTCTGCGGCTTGCCGGCCGGCGCGGGCTGCGCGACCGGTGCGGCCGGCGTAGCGGGCGGCTCGGCCTGCGCCGGGTTCGCCTGCGTCGCGTGCTCCGCGGCGATCGCCGCCTTCTTCTGCTTCTTGCCCTTGGTGCCCACCGCCTGGCGGGTCTGCTGCGCCTTCTCCGCCGCCTTGGCCTTCGTGGCCGCGGACTTCTCGGCGGGTCTCGGCGCGCTCAGGCCCATGTCCTTCAGGACGCCTGGCTCGTTCGCGAACATGGCGATCACCATGTGCTTGAAGCCGTCGACCACCGGTTTGGTCTGGACGCGTTCGTCCTTGTCGGCCTTGACGGCGGCGGTGTGCGCCGTCTCGGCGTCGACGACGGCCTTCCCGGTGGTGATCCGCCCCTGGAGCGTCGTGATGACCACCTGGGGCGTGATCTGCTGCTTGTTGACCCGGAAGGACGGCGGAAGCAGGGCGAGGTTCTTGTTGATGCCGTCGATCAGCGTCTGGTCGGAAGCGAGAGTGTCGGCGCGGCTGTAGCTGGGGTTGGACATGATGGACTCCTCTTCGTGGTTCGAGCCAGGCACGCGGTTCGTCGCGTGCCTCTCGACCCCTCTTCGTGACATGTCGCAGTTGTCGCAGTTTTTTCTTTGCGCCCCGGCGCTCGCGCGTGGGCCGCACGCGCCGATTCCGTCGTCGTTTCGGGGGCCTCGGGATGTGGGACAAAAGCGAGGCGCGGGCAGAGTCGGGACCGGCCGATTCCCAGTTCTTGTCGCACTTCGTTCGGAAGGGCCGCTGCGCTCCGCAGGAGCACTTCTGAACCGTGCAGCGCCGTCGCTGCGGCTCGCAGCGAGACCGCTGGAGCCTGCAGAAGCGTCGCTGCCGCGCGCAGGGGCGATTCTTCGGCATTCAGGGGCACTTCTTCCGCGCCCAGGAGCGTCTCTTCGGCCTTCAGCGACGGTCCTGCGAGGCGCAGGAGTGTTTCTGCGGGGCCGAGCGGCGCTTCTTCGGCGTGCAGGGGGACTTCTTTGGCCTTCAGCGACGTCGCTGAGAGCTGCAGCGACGCTTCTTCCCCCCGCAGGAGCGTCGCTGCGGCCCGCAGGGGCACCGCTACGACCCGCAGCGTGGCATCATCGCGCGATGCTTCGAGACTGGATGAAAGCAGGCGCGCCGGTCGCCGCCTTGGTGCTCGTGCTCGCCGCGTGCGGATCGTCGAGCAGCGGAGGGACCCAGCAGCCCACCTGCTCTTCGGCGCAGGCGTGCACGCAGACGTCGCGCGGGCAGACCTGCATCCAGGCCTGCTCGGCGGGTGGTGTGTCGACCTGTCCGGTCGGGACGACGTGCACGATGGCGAGCGGGTGCTGCGAGGGCACCGGATGCTCGGCGGTCGCCGTGCACGTCTGCTGTCCCTCCAGCGGCTGCTAGGCGCCGCGTCAGATGCGGCCGTTCTTGGCGCGCTGCTCGATGCGTCGGCCCACGAGGCCCATCATGTCGGGGGCGACGCGCTTGCCGATCCAGGAGGCCCACGCCTCGGCGCCGACGGGGACGACGCTCTCGTCGCGCTTGATGGCGCGCACGATGGCGCTCGCGACCTTCTCGGGACGGTGACCGCGCTTCGCGAAGAACTCGCGAGACGATCCGCGCACGCGCTCGTCGGCGAAACGCCCGCGGCTGATGATGTCGGTGTTGATGACGCCCGGGCAGATGGCCGTCACGCCGATGCCGTGCGGGGCGAGCTCGGCGCGCAGCGATTCGCTCAGCCCCACGACGGCGAACTTGGTCGTGCAGTACGGCGCGACGCCCGGCGCCGCGAGCAGCCCGAAGCCCGACGCGACGTTGGCGACGTGTCCGCCGCGCCGCGCCGCGACCATCTCGGGGACGAAGAAGTGGCAGCCGTAGACGACGCCCCAGAGGTTGATCGAGACGACCCACTCCCAGTCCTCGAGCTTCGTGTCGAGGATGCCGCCGGAGTGTCCGACGCCCGCGTTGTTCACGAGCACGTCGAGCGCGCCGAGCTTGTCGTGCACGTCTGCGGCGAGCGTGCGCATCTCGTCCTTCGACGAGACGTCGACCGCTCTGGCGAGGACGCACGCGCTCCCGAGCTCGCGCTCGACCGCCGCGACGCGCTCGGCGTCGATGTCCACGACGGCCACGCGCGTCTTCTCGGCCGCCAGCGCGAGCGCCGTCGCGCGCCCGATGCCGCTCCCGGCGCCCGTGACGAGCGCCAGCTTGCCTTCGAGTGTTCCCTTCATGCCATCCCCACCTGCGCGAGATACGCGCTCGCCAGCTTCATGTCCTCGGTTTCCGCGTTCGGGTGAAACCCGCGCCGCATGTAGCCGCCGACGGCCGAGCCGAAGACGCGCCGGCCGAACGGGTTGTGATCCCCGAGCTCGCGGATCTCGCGGATGATGCGCGAGAGCGGGATTCTGTCCTGACGGAGCAGCATCGCGGTCGCCCCGATGCCGAAGAGGGTGATCAGCGCGCTCGCGAAGATCATCCCGGCCACGCGCAGCCTGTGGCTCGGGTTGACGCGCTCGAGGACGTCGAACGCGACCGACTTGTGCTCCACCTCCTCGACCGCGTGCCACTTGAGGAGCGCCCGCATCGTCGGGTCGGCGTCGTCGAGGAGCCCCGTACCGAGCGCGCCCTTGGCCAGCGTCGCCGTGTAGTGCTCCGCGGCGGCGGTCACCGAGAGGCGCAGCTGGGGCGGCGCGGCGTCCTCGAGCACGTGGAACGCGACCCGCGAGAAGAAGCGGAGGAAGCCGCGGATCTCGTAGCCCTGCTTCTCGAGCGTCTCGAAGTACTTCTCGTGCGCGTTGGCGTGGCGGCCCTCCTGCTGCGAGAAACCGCGGACCGCCTCGCGCAGCTCGGGGTCGTCGATGCGCTTGAGATACCGGTGCACGCTCCGGACGAAGAAGCGCTCGCCCTCGGGGAAGAGGAGGTTCAGCCCGTTGGCGATGTGCGTGGCCACGGCGCTGCCGCCGAGCCAGTGCCTGGGCACGCCGTCGAAGTCGAAGTTCGGGGACCGCGGTTTGATGGGACGGCGGGGCGAGGGCGCGCTCGGCGCTACGTCCATGGTGGACCTCCGGTGCCGTGAAGCATGGTGTCAATTGAACGAAAGTCAATGGCGCGCTATTCCTACCTCGTGGCAGGTCGACGTGCGGCTGCAGCGAGGGAGGAACCGCGTACGCGCCTCGACGTGGAGGAGCGGCGCAAGCAGCTCGTCGCCCTGGGCATCGAGCTCTTCGCCGAGCGCACCTACGACGACGTGTCGATCGACGAGCTCGCGCACGCCGCCGGCATCAGCAAGGGCCTGCTCTATCACTACTTCCCGACGAAGCGAGACTTCTACGTCGCGACGGTGAAGCAGGCGGCGCAGGAGCTCCTCGATCGCACGGCGACGCCCGAGGGCATGAATCCGCTCGACCGCGTGCGCGCCGGTCTCGACGCGTACCTCGATTACGTCGTGAAGCACGGCAAGCCGTACGCGTCGCTCCTTCGCGGCGGCGTCGGCTCCGACGCCGAGGTCGCCGCCATCGTCGACGAGACGCGTGACGCCTTCTGCGCGCGCCTCCTCGAGGGCGCTCCCTTCGACGTCACGAGCGGCGGCTCGCTCCTGCGCATCGTGCTCCGCGGCTGGATCGGCTTCGTCGAAGCCGCCACCATCGAATGGATCGACGCCCGCCGCCACGTGAAGAAAGACACCCTCAGGGACCTGCTCATCGAGACGCTGCTCAAGGCCGTGCAGGCCGCTTCACCCTGACGCGAAACGCGGGCTCGCGCGTCGCTAGTGCCCGTGGCGCGCGGCGAAGGCTTTTCGTGCGGCCTCGAGATCCTCGCGCGTCGCGTAGGGCTGCGGCGCCGCCGCGGTCGCCTTGAGGTACGTCGGGAGATCCACGATGTCCCAGCCGAGGTGGTCGGGGTGCGAGGGGTCCCAGCGGTTGCTCTCGAGCCAGCGGACCAGCCGGTTGAACGCCTTCACCGTGGGCCAGTGCATGTCGTGGAGAAGGACGATGCCGCCTTGCTGGTACTCGAGCTGCTGCTGGAGGTCCGTGACGATCTCGTCGGGGTCCTGCTTCTTCATGTCCTCGACGTCGACGTTCCAGAGGACCAGCTCGAGGTGGCGGTCGCGCGCCGCGCCCTCGAGGAACGCGTCCATCTCGCCGTAGGGCGGGCGGAAGAGGACGGGGCGGTGGCCCGTGGCGCGCTCGATGTCCGCGGCGGCGTCGTCGATCTGCTCGAGCGCCTGCGCGTGCGACAGGCCCGTGAGCAGGCGGTGATCGCGCGTGTGGTTGCCGACGAAGTGCCCGGCGTCGGCGATGCGCTTGGCCCACCCGCGCGTCTCCTCGGCGCGCGTGTCGTCTCCCTCGAGGTACTTGCCGATGAGGAAGAAGGTGGCGCGGATGTGGTGGTCGCTCAGGATGCGAAGCATCGTGGGCGCCGTCTCGGGGAACGGGCCGTCGTCGAACGTGAAGGTGACGTAGCGATGCCCGTCGTCAGGCGCGTGCGCCGGGCCGTTCGCCACGATCCACGCGCGCGACGACGTCTCCTCGGGGTTGAGCTGAGGCCACGGCAACGCGGGATCAGGCAGCGCCGACGGGGCGACCTGCGGCGGCGGTCGATCCAGAGGAGGTCCGGGCACGTCGGGCTGCATCGACGTGCGCCCGGGCTCGGTCGCCTCGCGCGCCGCGTGGGCCGCCGAGGCGAGCGCCCGAGCACCGGCGGCGAACGCGACGTTCGCCGGCGGCCGCCCCATGCCGAGCCACGTTCCAACCCCGAGCGCCACGACGGGCAGCAGAGCGCGCGAGAGAGCAGACATCGGCCTGCACGCGATCGTAGGAGCCGAGCCCCTGGCGGGGCCAAGTGATCGGCGCTGCGCTTAATAAGCGCGCCACCACGGATCGCAGGCCCAGCGCGCCGCGAACGCGTCGCGCACGACGCTCTCGGCCTGCTTCGCGCGCGGCGAGAAGCCCCACGGGGCCTCCTGCGACGTGTCGTCAGGGTCGGCGTAGACGCGCCACACGAAGAAGCCGGCGAAGTCGGGCTCGTCGAGGAGCGGCGCGAGGAGAGCGCGGTACGCGGCGGCCTGCGCGGCCTCGTCGACGCGCACCTTCGTCATCTTGTCGGGCCACTCCCACGGGCGCACCGCCGGATCGGGGCGCGTCGTGTATCCCGTCTCCGTGAAGAGGACCGGCTTGCCCCATCGCTCGGCGAGCGCGTGCACCTTGTCGCGCACGCGCCGGCCTCCCTCGGCGAGCTCGCTCTCGGACGCCTCGTTCTCGCTGGCCAGCGGGTAGAACGCGTTGATCCCGATGACGTCGAGCGCGCCGAGGATCACCGTGTCGTCCACGTCGTCCCAGTTCGCCGAGTACGTGAGCAGCCCGTGGTACGCGCGCCGCACGTCGTCGACGACGCGCGCGAACGCGGGAGCGCGCGGGCCGGTGACCCAGGAGCGCAGCTCGACGCCCACCGAGAACATGTCGGCGCCCTCGGCCTCGGCGACCTGGGCCCACAGGAGGACGAAGCGCTCGTAGCTGTCGGCCCAGCGCGTCCAGCCGTCGTCGGTGCGCGGGTCCATGAGGGCGCGCCAGTCACCGGTCTCGACCCAGAGGTGCGGCACGAGCATCACGCGCAGTCCGCGCGCGTGAGCCATCGCGATGGCGCGTGCGACGGCGCGGCGGTTCTCGGCGAAGGGCGCCTCGAACGTCGGATCGACGCCGGTGCCGCTCAGGTCCTGCACGCGGCCGAACGGCGTGACCGCGACCCACGTCGCGCCGAGCGCCCGCGCCTCGAGCAGCGTGCGGTCGTACGCCGGCGAGCCGTAGCCGACGCCCGGGTGGTACGCGTTCTCGATCGGGCCGACGGTGACTCCGCGCACGCCGCCGAGCTCCGCGTCGTGCCACGCGTGCGGTCCGGCGGGCGCGAGCGCGAGCTGCGCCGCGAGAGACAGCGCCGCCGCCGGCGCGCCGGGCATCCCTCAAGCCCCCTCGAGAAACGCGTCCGTCAGCGACGCGAGGTCCGGCACCACCGCGTCGGCGCCGGCCTCGAGGAGCTGCGCCGCCGTGTACGAGTGCGCCACGCCGACGCACCGCAGCCCGGCGCCCTTGGCCGAGCGCACGCCTCCCGTCGCATCCTCGATGGCGACGATGCGCCCCGTGTGCCGAAGGCGCGCGAGCTCGTGCAGCCCCATCTCGTAGGGCGCGGGGTCGGGCTTCGACGCCGCCGACCGCTCGGCGCTCACGATGAACGAGACGTGCGCCCGCGTGCCCATCTTCGTCAGCGCGTACTCGATCTCGCGCTCGAGCGCCCCGCTCACGATCCCGACGGGCCCGCGCGCCGCGCGCCGCGCCAGGAGCTCGGGCGCGCCCGGCCACACGCGGAACGCGTCCTCGAAGCGCGCCATGAAGCGCGGGTTCTTCTCCTCGACGAGCGCCCGCACCTCTTCCTCGCGCACCGTCTTGCCGCGCCGCGAGAGCACCGCGCGGAACACGGCCGCGTCGCCGAGCGACAGGTAGCGCTCGACGTACTCCTTCTCGTCGATGGTGATCCCGCGCGGGCCCAGCACGTCGTTGAACGCCGCCAGGTGAACGAGCTCGCTGTCGACGAGCACGCCGTCGAAGTCGATGAGCGTGGCGAACTTCATTGAGTGGCGGTGCGACAGTACAACATGGGCGCTCGCTCCGCGCGCTCGGCGCGCTCCGCTTGCGCAATCACTTGGCAGCCGATGCTCTCCGGGGGAGCGCGGCCGCTCCCCCGGTCCCGCGGAGCGAGTGCCCATGTTGAACGGTCGTCACTGCGGGAGATCGAGCGAGACGATGACGGCGCGGCCGAATCTGGCCTCGAGGGGGCGCGTGACCGTCATGTACCCCTCGTGATGCACGGCGATCGTGTGCGGCCCGGCGCGGACCGCGACAGACACGGGCGTCGGCCCCACCGTCTGCTTGCCGTCCACCGTGACGACCGCACCGGGGGGGTTCGTCGTGACCGTGAGCATCGACGGCCGCGCGTGCAGCGCGTGGAGCTCCCGCTCGCCGTCGGCGCGGTCGGACGCCGAGAGGTCGCGCTGGCCGAGGTACTCCTCGATCGCGCGGGCGGCCTCCTCCGGCTGGTCCATCCGCTCGCGCGCCCGCGCCATGTTCCAAAGCTCGCTCGGGGGGCCGCCCATGCGGTAGGCCATCGAGAAGTAGCGCACGGCGTCGGCGAAGCGGCCCTCCTTGAAGGCCCGCACGCCCTCCTGATCCAGCTCGCGCGCCGACTCGAGGCTGGGCTTCACCTTCGCGTGGATCTCGTCGCCGTCGCTCGACGTGTACACGTGCGTCTCGTTCTCGACGCACGCAGCGGCGCCGAGCAGCACGAGTGCAGCGAGCAGGCGCGGCGCCGGCATCGTGCGCGCAGCTTATCGCGCTCAGGAGGCGACGAGTACGATTCGCGTGATCTCCGGCGGAGCCCACGCGCGCGCCGGCGGGCCGACGGTGCCGAAGCCGCGGTTGACGTAGAGGGCCGTGCCGCGCACCTGGTACAGGCCGGCGACGTACCTGTAGAAGAGGTCCGCCGGCCGCAGCCCCAGCGGGTTGATCTGCCCGCCGTGCGTGTGCCCCGAGAGCTGGAGCGCCACTTGCCCCGCCCAGTGCTCGACGGTCGGCGGCTGGTGCGACAGGAGGATGCGCGGCGCCTCGGGGCGCACGCGCGACGTCGCCAGGTCGAGCCGCGCGCCCGGCGCGCCGTATCGCGCCGACCACTGGTCGTCCACGCCGAGCAGGGCGAACCCGCCGCCGTCGCGCTCGCGCAGGATGCGGCCGTCGTTGACGAGCAGGTTCACGCCGGCGGCGCGCAGGTGGTCCCCCACGGCGCTCGCGCCCGCGTAGTAGTCATGGTTGCCGAGGCACGCCCACACGCCGTCGGGCGGCGCGATGTCGGCGAGCTTGCGCGCGATGAGCGGCGCGTACTTCGACTCGAGGTCGACGAGATCGCCGGTCACGACGAGCAGGTCCGGCTTGGCCGCGCGCGCCAGGGAGAGCCCCTCGTCGAGCTCGCGCTCGCCGACGTACAGGCCCGTGTGGATGTCGCTTACTTGGACGAGCGTGTAGCCGTCGAGCACGCGCGGCAGGCCCGGGATGCGAACGGCCACCTCGTGCACCTCGAAGGCGAGCCGCCCGCGCGCGATGCCCCAGCCCATCATCGAGCCGGTCGCGCCGAGCAGGGCGGTGCCGCTCGCGCCCTCGATCATCTGGCGGCGCGTGATGCCGGCCGGCGCCAGGTCGGCCTCCTTCCGCCCGCGCATCGCGCGCCGCACGACCCACGACGCGAGGCGCATGATGCCGATGGGAACGGCGCCGATCGCCAGTGTCATGAGGACGCCGATGAGCAGCGTCTCCAGCGGCTGCCCGACGTGCCAGTGCACCTCGGACCAGCGCGTCGCACGTTGCAGGAGGAACAGCGCCACGAGCCCCAGGGCGAAGGCGCGCCGGTGTCGCGCGAGCCACGGGCTCACGTCGACGCCCCACAAGTAGACGACCCCGAGGAGCAGGGCCGACATGACGGCAGTGACCAAGAAGAACATCGCGTGCGACGCTCACAAGCTACGTAGCACGCCGCTCACGACGCGTTCGATGCGGGCGTAGTCGCGGCGCGACTCGATCGAATCGAACCCGGCGCCGCGCAGCAGCTCAGCCACGGCCGGCGCCTGCCCCGCGCCGACCTCCACGGCGAGCACGCCTCCCGCCACGAGGTGCGCTGGCGCGTCCGCCACGACGCGCCGGAGAACGTCGAGCCCGTCGTCGCCCGCTTCCAGGGCCAGCCGCGGCTCGAAGTCGCGCACGTCCTGCATCAGCGTCGCCATCTCGCCGCGCGCGATGTACGGCGGGTTCGCCGTGACGACGTCGAAGCGCAGCGCCGGATCCACCGCCGCGTAGAGATCCCCCGCGCGCAGCGACACGTTGTACGCCCCGAGGCGCAGCGCGTTCTCCCGCGCCACCGCGAGCGCGTCCTCGCTCGCGTCGGTCGCGTACACCACCGACGTGGGGCGCTCCTTCGCCAGCGTGACCGCGACGCATCCGCTGCCGGTGCACACGTCGAGCGCCCGCATGCTCATCGAGACGTGCCGCGTGCGCTCGAGCGCCACCTCCACGAGCGTCTCCGTGTCCGGCCGCGGCACGAGGACGCGCCGGTCGACGCGGAAGACGCGCCCCCAGAACTCGCGCTCGCCCAGGATGTACGCGACCGGCTCGTGCGCGCGCCGTCGCTTCACCATCTCGCGGAAGCGCGCCAGCTCCTCGGCCGGCAGCACGCGCCGCGCGTCCACGACGAGCTGGATCCGCGTCGTCCCGAGCGCCCGCGCGAGGAGCACCTCCGCGTCGAGCCGCGGGCTCTCGATGCCGCGCGCGCGAAAGTCGTCGGCCGCCCAGCGGAGGACGTCCGCGATCGTCCATTCCTTCGCGGGTTGCGCCACGCCCTACGCCGCTCCGAGGCGCGCGCGCGCCGCGGTGACGACGCCCTCGACCTCGGCGTGGATCGCGTCGCGCCGCTCGGGAGTCGTCGCCTCGAATCGCATGACGAGCACCGGCCCCGTGTTCGACGCACGCACCAGACCCCACGCCGGGTCGCGCTCGCTGCCGAACGAGATGCGCGCTCCGTCGATGTCGACGACCGGCAGCCCGAGCCCGCGGTAGTGCGAGCGCACCGCCGCCACCACGTCGAACTTCACGGCGTCCGGGCAGTCGACGCGGATCTCCGGCGTCGCGTAGGTGCGCGGCACGTCGGCGAGCATCTCGGCGATCGACCGCGGATCGCGCGCGAGGATCTCGAGCAGCCGCAGCGACGCGTAGATCGCGTCGTCGTAGCCGAAGTACCGGTCGGCGAAGAAGAGGTGCCCGCTCATCTCGCCGGCCAGGAGCGCCCCCTCCTCCTTCATCTTCGTCTTGATGAGCGAGTGCCCGGTCTTCCAGAGGATCGGCCGCCCGCCGTGCTTCGCGATGTCGTCGTACAGCGTCTGGCTGCACTTCACCTCGCCGAGGATCGCAGCGCCCGGCTTGTCCGCGAGCAGCGCCCGCGAGAAGAGGATCATGAGGCGGTCGCCCCACACGATGTCGCCGTCGGCGTCCACGGCGCCGAGTCGATCCGCGTCGCCGTCGTACGCGAGCCCCACGCGCGCGCCGGTCGCCTTCACGCGCGCCACGAGCGCGTCCAGGTTCTTCGGCACCGTCGGGTCCGGGTGGTGGTTCGGGAAGCGGCCGTCCATCTCGCAGTAGAGGCAGTCCGGCGCGAGCCCCAGCTTGCGCATCGCCGCGACCCCGAGCGGTCCGCCGGCGCCGTTGCCCGCGTCGAGCACGAACCGCAGGTCGTTGCGCTCGAGGTGGATGCCGCTCGTGACCATCTCGACGTAGCGCGCCTGCATGTCCACGCGCTCGACCGATCCGCGCTGGGCCTCCCCGGCGAGGGACGGGACAGCCCGCGAGTAGCGCTCCTCCTCGATGACCTTGCGCAGCGACTGGATGTCGCCGCCGAAGAAGCTCGCCTTCCCCCGCATCATCTTGAAGCCGTTCTCGTCGCCGGGGTTGTGGCTCCCGGTGATCATCACGCCGCCCTCGGTGCCGAGCGCGTGGACCGACGCGTAGAGCATCGGCGTCGGGCCCACCCCGACGTCCACGACGTGCGCCCCGGCCGCGAGCAGCCCGTCCACCAGCGCCGCGAAGAGCCGCTCGCTCGAGACGCGGCAGTCGCGCCCCACGGCGACGCGGACGCGCCCGCCATTCGCTCCCGCCCCGATCATCGTCCCGAATCCGCGCCCGATGCCGCGCGCGACGTCGTCGGTCAGGTCACGGTCGGCTACCCCGCGGATGTCGTACTCGCGAAAAGCATGGGCCGGCAGGCGCATTTGAGGCGCAACATGCCCCGTCCGGCCGCGCGCGCGCAAGCCCCGTGACCTGCTAGGCTCGCGCCCGCCTTGGACGCCGCGCCCCCGCCGCAGGTTGTCGCGCCCCTCGCCGGGGAGTCCGCCGTCTACGCGCCGGCGGACGTCGCGCCGAGGGGCCAGCGAGAGGCGGAGCTCTGCGACAGGGCGAGTCGCACCGACTGGCTGTATCTCGGGGCGCTCCTGGCCCTCGACGTGGGGGGCATCCTCGTCGAGGCCCAGGGGAGCCTCCAGAACTCGGACACCACGGCGCTCCACTTCGTCGGCCCCGTCGCCCTCGGGCTCCCCTGGGGCGCCACCCTGGGGGGCGGCTACCTCGCCCTACCCAAGTGCGACCCCCAGTGGGTGACGGCCCCAGCCCGTGAGGGCGACGTTCGTGCCAGCTGGCCCCTCGCGCTAGCGATCGGCCTGCTTGCCGGGGCGACCGCGCCGGTCATCGATTCCATCGTGATCGGCGGTTATCCACAGCAGTGGTCGACGACCGAGCGCTCACTGCACGTCCTGACCGCCGGTGTGGCGGGGTTCACCGGCGCACTGCTTCCGTATCTGCTCCCGCCACGCACCTGGTCGGCTGCCCGCGAGCTGCAGCACCTGCGCGTCGGGGCGAGCCTCCCCGGCGAGGGACGA
>DATJYG010000369.1:0-3468 GCA_035499695.1 Polyangiaceae bacterium | reverse complement strand
CGATCAGTTCGAATTACGGGGCGCTCGGCCCTTCCAGTTGGTCGGGCGAACTCTACGATGACTGGGTGGGCACGAACACGTCGCCGAAGATGGCCGAAGTCCGCTTCGGAGCAATCGAGCAGCAGGATCAGTTTCTCGTCGGCGTCTGCGGCCAGGCCGCGCCGCAGGGCGTACTCGGTCTTGGCCAAGCAGCGCTCGAACAGCCTGGCACCAACGGGTTCTTCGATCAGGTCGTTGCGGCGGGCTTGGCCCCAAACCTCTTCGCGACCCTTCTGTGCCCTTCGGGTGGGTTCCTTTGGCTGGGGGGCTACGACACGACCCACACGACGGCCGCTCCTGTCTATACGCCACTCACCTTGATGGGTCCTGGCCAGTTCGGCGAGGGGTTCTACATGGTGGACCTGGTCTCGATCTCGGTCGGCGCGACGACCATTCCCATTGCGACGCAGTCCTTCCCCGGGACGTATTTCGATACGGGCGCCTCGATTTGGTCGCTTCCGCCCGACGCCTTCTCCGCGCTGACATCCGCGATCGCTTCCGACTCACGGTTCACGAGCTTGTTTGGTGCGCAAGCCGCGTCTTTCTTCTCGAGCCCCGGTAATCAAGTCGTTCTCGCACAGAACCGAGGCGCACTCGACGCAGCCCTGCCGTCTCTGACGTTCACGTTCGGGACGAATTCACCTGTACCCTAGCATCCGGGCAGCCGATGCCGACCTCGCTGACCACCGACGGCAGCACCGTGTACTGGGTCGACTACGGCAGCACGGGTTCGGACGGAACGGTCTTGAAACAAGCGGTGAGTGGCGGCAGTCCAGTCACACTCGGCGCCACGACGAGCTCTCGCGAGTATGCTTTCCAACTCGTCACCGTCGACCAAACGAGTGTCTACTGGAGCGATTACTTGGGTGGGAGAATCATGCGAGCGCCCAAGTAGGTCACTAATACCAAGCTGGATCGGCACCGACTCCGCACGCACACCCGGAATTCGAGACTCTGACGTGCCCAGCCCCGGGCCCCTGGTACGTCCAACAGTCGCACGGCGGTCCGGAGTCCGTGGGTTCGTTGGTTCTCGAGTCCGAGCAGATCGCGAGCGACACCCCTCCATCAGGATTTGGGCATTGGACGCTCGAACACATCAGGGTGCCTTGATAGGGCAGGTTCATGCAGGCGGCGGATGCCTGCGCCCGGTCGTACGTCTGTTCGGGCGTGCAGTCACTCCACTGCTGACCAATGCCGTTGACGTGCATGATCAGCGACGCGCAGGCGGGCAGAAGCTTGACGGAGAGATGCTGCGTGGAGTCTACGACGTTGCACGAGTCGACCGATACGTCGAGCGACGCTTGCCCCTGCTTGTATCCTGGTGCCGTAACGGTGATCTGGTAGGTGCCAGCCTTCGTCGAGCCCAGACAGTAGTTCGATCCGCAGTGAGTGAGTTGCTCGCTGAAGGCGCCGTTCCGGGCAACTGCCGAAGCATCGGCGATTGTGATGCCGGAGTTTGCGTCCACCACGGTGAGGGTGGCCGGAGGCTCCCCTCCGCCGGGACAACTCCCAGTGCTCTGACACCCCACGAGCAGCGCGCCGGCGATCAAGAAGGCCCTCATGCTCCCGCAGGCATTGTGCCATGGTCACGGATGCACGACGACCCAGCGTCCATCTGGGGGCCTCTTCCTGACAGCGCTCCTTGCCCGCCGATTTCCCCTACGAGGGTGACGTCCAAGGTCGCCTCGATCCCGCGGCGAGGGGTATGAAGCACGACGCGATCCCAGCCAACCTCGACGAGATCCCCGTTCGGTAGGGTCGGCTGTCGATTCTCACGACCTTGGGACCCCTCGTTTCTCAGGAGCATTCCCCCCTGGGTCCCTTCGCGTGACGGAGCGCAGTCTGGTTAGTTCTTCCTCCTCTGTCCAGCCTTGTTCGACTCTTCGTCCGCGCGCATGAGCGTCGGCTTGAGCCGTCGGCGGTAGCTCTCACCCTCGACGACCAGGTCGTAGGCGTTGCTGGTGAAGCGGTCGATGGCGGCCTGGGCTCGCACGGGGTCGGCGAAGGTGGCGAGCCACTCGTCAGGGCCGCGGTTGCTCGTGACGACGATCGAGCCGGCGCGGTGACGCTCGGTGAGGATCTCGTAGGCGTCGCGGCTCTCGCTCGGGTCCATCGCGTCCAGCCCGAAGTCGTCGACGACGAGCAGGTCGATGGCGATGAGGCGTCGCAGCTCGGCCTCGTAGCTGTTGTCGAGGCGCGCATGCCGCAGGCTTTTGAGCATCTTGTCGGCGCGCACGGCGATGACGGAGTGGCCGCGGCGGCAAGCGAGGTGTCCGAGCGCGTGGGCGAGGAAGGTCTTGCCGACGCCGACGGGGCCGACGATAGCGACGTGCGTGCGCGCCTGCACGAAGCGCATGCTCACCAGCTCGTTGAGGAGCGGCTGGTCGAGTGTGACGTTGGCGCTCGCGTCCCAGCGCTCCAGCACCGAGTCGGCCTCGAGTCCCGCCTTCTCGGCACGTACGGTGGCGGCGACGCTGTCGCGACGGGACACTTCGTCGCCGAGGGCGAGCAGTAGGAAGTCCTGGTGCGGCATCTTCTGCGCGCGAGCGAGGGCGAAGCGCTCGGGCAGGGTGTCCAGAAGCCGCCCGAGCTTGAGGCGCCGGAGCACGTCTCGCAGCTCCGGCTGGATCGTGTCTGTCGTCATTGTCTCTTTCCTCCTTCTCCTCCACGACGGAGGGCGAAGCTCTCTGCGGGCCGCAGGAAGCGACCCAGCGGGATGACGCGAGCGCCTTCGTCGGCGGGCGCCGGGGCGCCAAGTGACAGCATCCGCTCGAGGCGATGGATGCTCGTCATGTCCTCGCGCAGGGCACGGGCGCACGCCTCCTCGACGCGCACGTCGCCGTACTTGCGGCAGAGCGACAAGAGCGCCCGTACGGCGCGCATCTTGGTCCACGGCAGGTCCGTTGCGAGCAGCCGATCGGCCAAGAATCCGACGCTCTCGCCGTGCTCACGTGCCTGCCGCGCAAGCCATGCCACGTCGCGCATCGCGTACGGCGCGCGCTCGGCGGGGAAGTCGCTCGTGTCGATCGCGCGGCCTCCCTTGGGCTGGCGCGCGTGCGTCTTGACCAGCGCGGCGCCGTCGTAGAAGCGCACGAGCTGCTTGTCGGCGCGCGCCCGCAACCTCTTGCCGATGAGGCGCGTGGGCAGTGAGTAGAGCGCTCCGAGGACCTGCGCGAAGTGGTCTCGAGCGACCTTTGGCTCGCACCAAACAGGCACGTCGAAGCGCTCGGTGGGCGCAGGCAGCAGCGCGGGCTTCTCGACCGCATCGAAGTGCTCGCGCGGCAGCCGGCGCGTCGTCGAGTGCCGGCGCATGCCGTACTCGTGCTCGCACCAGCGGCGCGCGATCTCGCGGGCGTGCTCGACGTCGCGCACGACCTCTCCGCCGAAGCAGTCGTCGCGCACGTCGCGCACTGACCTCTCGACGCGGCC
>DATJYG010000368.1:0-9089 GCA_035499695.1 Polyangiaceae bacterium | reverse complement strand
ACGCTCCGCCGCAGAGGGTGCAGTCGCGACCGCAGGCGCCGCAGTTGTGCGAGTCGGCCTGGAGGTCCACGCAGCTCCCGGAGCAGGTCGTCCCCGAGTCGCAGCCGGCGTCCGCGCCGCCGCTCGAGCCGCTGCCGGAGCTGCTGCCGGAGCCACCGCTCGAGCCGCTCGAACCGCTGCTCGAACCACTGCTGGACCCACCGCCCGAGCTGCTTCCGCTGCTTCCCGAGCTACCCCCACTGCTCGAAGACGCCGTGGCATCGGCGCCGGACGAGGAGCCGTCGATTCCGCCGCCCGCGTCGGGCGTCTCTCCCGACCCGCCGCCGGACGACGAGTTGCAAGCGCCCAGGATCGAACCCGAGATCAGAAGACACGTCGCGATGGTCGAGCGCATCCTTCTCACGTTAGCCGGAAGACGCGCGCGATGTCTCGCTCTGCTCGAGCTCGCGGTGCCACCCCGCGGGAGTAGCCTCCAACCGTGCGCCCGCGCGAAGACCTCGGCAATTTCCTGCTGCAGGCTCTCGACCGTTCGCCCATCGGGACGGCCATCAGTGGTCTCGACGGCCGATGGTTCCGCGTGAACCGCGCCTGCTGCACGGTCCGAACGGCGAGCGGGTGGAGGTCAACAGCCGGCTGCAGGAAATGGCCGGCCAGCCCATCGAACGCACGGAGCAGCTCCTCGGGGTCGTGCTGGGCCCGGACGGAACGTCGAGCCCTCCCGAGAACTGCGCGTTCGTGAAGGCGATGCGCGGAGAGAAGCCCGCGTTCGCCGAGCGCCTGGTGCGGCATGCAAGCGGCAGCCTGACTCCCGTCATCGCGTCATGCGCACCCATCGTCGGCGACGGCGGCGCCGTTCTCGGCGTGGTGATCGCGATGCAAGACATCTCGGCGGCCAAGGAGCTCGAGCGCCTCCGCGCGGAGTGGAGCTCGGTCGTCGCCCACGACCTGCGCCAGCCGCTGGGGGCCATCTCGCTCAGCGCGCGGCAGCTCGCGCGTCTGACGGACGACGTGCGCCGGAAGAGCTGTCGCGACTCTTCCAGAGGTTTCAGCGCACGTCGTCGGCCCGCCTCCGGGGCATCACCGGCACCGGTCTGGGGCTCTACATCACGCGCTCGCTCGTCGAGGCGCACGGCGGCCACATCGCCGCCGAGACCTCGCCTGCCGGGCGGATCACGTTCCGCTTCACGCTCCCGGCGGTCAGCTCCGCAGCTTGATCGTAATCGCGCGCGTACACGGCGTTCTGTGAAACCCGGTCGACATGGTGTTGCCTGTCGCGCACGGGGTACATGTGTGCCCGCCGGGACGGAGCGAGCGAGCGGGCTTCGACCGGAAGAGGCGCGAAGGTTGCTACGGCATGTCGAAATGAGCCGTCGCCTTCCTTTCGGGGCCGCAGGGATCCTCGTGTTCGTGATGCTGTACGGCGGGTGTAGCAGCGCCTCGTCGCCGGCGGCGCAGTCGTGCGCGACCACACCGACACCTCCCGCCCAGGACGACTTCTGCACCGCGCTCGCGAGCTACTACGGCCGGTGCGGGCATTGCTCCGACTGCACCGAGCAGAACCTGCAGAACTGCACCAAGAAGGGCAGCGCGATCAGCGCCGCCTATCACGCTGCTTTTCTGTCGTGCACGGACGCGATCCCATGCAGTGGACTCGTCGGCGCGGATCCCGGAGGAGATCCGTCGTTCAGCACGTGCGTCGAGCAGCAGATGCGGAGCGCGACCCCCACGGCGGCACAAGCCGCCGCCAAGACCGCTTACTGCAACGCGTGCAATGCGACGAACGCGAACGATTGCACGAACTTCTTCGCCAGCACCGGCCCCGGCTACAACGTCCTCCTCTACGGCGATGCGATGGCGACGATGGCCACCGCGAACTGCGCCTCGAGCTGCGACCCCTTGAAGTACGGGGTCTGCGTCGCGCTGCTCGCCTGCGGCCCGACGGGCGGCGACTACTGTTCCGACGGCGGCCTCTGCGCGCCTCACTGATCGCCGCGCGAGGCATGTCGAACGGTAAGATGGGCGCCCGTGAAGCCCCGAGCCCTCTCCCCCCTCTCCCTCTTCGTCTTGCCGGTTGCCGCCATTGCTTGCGGAGGTAGCCCGCCTCCCGCGCCGGCAACCCCCGCACCCGTCGCGTCGGCGTCCTCTTCCTCGCCCCCGCCCGCCGTTGCGCCACCTTCGGCGAGCGGCATCTGGCTGGGCACCCTGAAATCGGGAGGCAGGGGGCTCCGGCTGCAGCTCCGGCTCGATCTCGCGCAGACGCCCCCGACGTGTGCAATCGACAGCCTCGATCAGCAGGCGCCCGGCATCCCGTGCACGCCGACGGTCACGGGGTCCACGGTCAAGCTCGACGTGCCCGCGGTGCACGGCTCGCTGCAGGCGACGCTCTCCGCCGACGGCAACACGCTGGACGGCACCTGGAGCCAGGGCATGGCGCTGCCGCTCGTCTTGACGCGACAAGCCTCGGCAATCGAGGTGAAAGCGCCCGAGGCGATGGCGCCCGTGGACGTCGCGAACATCAAGGACGTGATGGACAAGGATCTCGCAGCCGCGCTCGCGAGCGGCGAGCTAGCCCCTGCCACCGACGGCGGCGTGACCATCGGAGTCGTCCAGCACGGCGTCCGGCGCATCTTCTCCTACGGCACGGCGAAGCCGGACTCGGTGTTCGAGATCGGCTCCGTCACCAAGACGTTCACTGGCCTGCTCCTGGCGCAGTCGGTGCAGCAGAAGAAGGTGCGCCTCGACGAGCCGGTGCGCGCGCTGCTGCCCGCAGGCACCGTCGCCGCCCCGGCCTCCGGCGCCGAGATCACGCTGCTCGACCTGAGCGCGCAGCGCTCGGGGTTGCCCCGGATGCCGGACAACTTCAATCCCGCCGACAAGACCAATCCGTACGCCGACTACGACAAGAAGGCGCTCTACGCCTTCATCGGGACCCACGGCGTCGCGATGCCCGCGAAGCCCGAGTTCGGCTACAGCAACCTCGGCGTGGGCTTGCTCGGTCAGGCGCTCGCCGAGCGTGCCGGCACCACCTACGAGACGCTTCTGCGCAAGGAGATCACCGGCCCGCTCGGCATGCACGACACGGCCATCAAGCTCACCGACTCGATGCGCGCCCGGTTCGTTCCGGGACACGACGGCGAGCACAAGCCGGCGCACGCCTGGGACATCGACGCGCTCGCGGGCGCCGGGGCCATCCGATCGACCGCGGCCGACATGCTCACCTACCTCGAGGCGCAGCTCCACCCCGACCACCTCCCGCGCGCCGTCGGCGCCACGCCCGAGGGCAAGACGCTCGCCGCCGCCATCGCCGCGTCGCACGTCGTGCAGGGCGAGGCGATGCCCGGGATGCACATCGCGCTCAACTGGCTCCGCGTCGACGAGTCGGGGAGCTTCTGGCACAACGGCGGCACGGGCGGCTACAGCGCCTGCGCGCTCTTCAACCCGGACGCCGACTTCGCGGTCGTCGTCCTGCTCAACACGTCCCCCGGCGAGCGCCCCTTCATGGACGAGCTGGCAGCGCACGTCGCGCAGCGCCTCACGGGGAAGCCCGCGGTGTCGCTCGGGCCGTCCTCGCCGTGAAGGCGGCCCTCGACTTTCTCCTGCGACTGGCGTTCTTCGCGACGGTTCCCTTCGTCCTCGTGCTGGTCGCGGCCATCTTCCCGGTGACGGGCGCGCTCGCGCAGGTCGCCATCGGGCTGGTGGGCATCTTCACGGGGGAGGCGGTGCGGCGATGGGCGTCCCGCCGGCACAAGCTCGTGAACCTCGTCGTCTCGAGCCAGCTCGAATACGAGGCGTTCTACCGCGAGCACCCGCCGCGTCCCTTCCTCTATTACGTCTTCTACCCGCTGCTCGCGCCGTACTGGCTCCTCCAGCCGCAGGCGCGGCGCGAGTTCCTGCTCTTCAAGGGCTACACGCTGGCGAGCTTCGCCTTCCTCCTCCTGTCGCTCGTCGGGCAGTACCTCATGAACTTCCCGCCGGAGCTCGGGCTGCGGGCGTTCCTGCCGATCGCGGCGGGCACCTTCGCGATCGAGACGGTGGTGGTGCTCATGTTCCTCATGCCGATCGTCACGACGGTCGTGCACTACCACCGGCGCCGCGAGCCCAGGCTGCTCGGCGCGCTGCTGCTCGTCGGCATCGTGTCCTCGAGCCTCGCGATCGCCCGCCTCGAGCGGCGGCGGGATCCCGTCGTCTCCTACGCCACGCGAACGCGCGTCCGCGAGCGCACGGCCGCGAAGCCGAAGCCCGCCGAGGCGGCGCAGGTGGCGGCGCTCCACGCGGCGTGGAAGGCGCTGCCCAAGGAGAAGCAGGACGTCGATCACGACGGCAAGGTGGAGGCGGACGTGCTCGACGCCGCGCACGAGGCGCTCATGCCGTTCTACAAGAACGACGAGGCCAGCGCGTTCGACCTCTGGTACACGCACACCGCCAAGACGCAGCTGGTCGTCCTCTACTTCGAGGCGCGCGGGAAGAACGACCCCATCTGGCTCGCGATGTCCTCGGCGGGCGCGGCGACGCACGACGCGAAGCAGCTGCCGAAGGGGGCGTTCAACGCGATGTACCGCCTGACGCAGTGAAATAAAGCGGCGGCGCGCGTCGAATGGTGGGCGGGAGGTCCGTCCATGATGCTCGCGCGCTGCGCTGCCCTCGGCTTACCCCTCGTACTCGCTGCGCTTTCCGGCTGCGCCCACCACCGCGAGGCGACGGCCTCGACCGAGCTGCGGCCGTCCGAGACCGGCGGCTTCTCGCGCATCGACATGCGGGGCTCGGTTGACGTGCTCGTCCGCGAGGGTCCGGTGGCGCAGGTCGCCATCACCGGCGGACCCGACGACCGGGCGCACGTCCAGACGCACGTCGTGGGCGACACGCTGGTCATCGAGTCCGCTGAAGGGGACGGCCATGGCGACGACGGCGACGATGATGACGACGACGACAGCACGTGCAGCCACTCGGACGCGAAGGTGACGGTCGACGTCCCGGCCCTGCGCTCGGCCATCCTCCGCGGCTCGGGGGACCTCGTGATCCAGGCGGCCGGCAGTCACCCGGAGGTGGACCTGGTGGTGCTCGGCCAGGGCGACGTCCGCTACACCGGCAGCGCCGATCTGGTCCGGTGCAAGATCGACGGATCGGGCGACGTCGAGCTCCGCGGCGCCGGCAAGCGGCTCGAGGCGAGCTTGCACGGATCGGGCGACCTCAACGCGCGCGACTTCCCCGTCGAGGGCGGCGCGTACGAGATCGAGGGCTCGGGAGACATCGCCACCGTGGTCCACGGCGGCGAGATGGCGGTGCACATCGGCGGCTCCGGGGACCTGCGCTACCGCGGCGACGCACGCATCACGTCGCTTGCCGTCACCGGAGACGGCGCCGTTCGCCAGCTCGACTCGAGCGACGACTGAGGGCGACGGCTCGCCACCGCTGACCTCAGTTGCGACGCCCCGATCGCGGCGCAATCATCGGCGTCGTGCGCTCCGCGATCCCCCTCTCCCTCCTGCTCGCCTGCGGCGCGTGCAAGGACAAGCCGTCAGGCACCGCCGCCGATCCGCCCGTGGCGGCCTCCGGCTCCTCGGCCGTGACGTTCCAGACGCTCCCGTTCCAGCCGGGCGCACGCATCCCGACCGAGTTCACCTGCGACGGCACCGATCAGTCCCCGCCGCTGTCCTGGACCGGCAGCGGCGACGCCAGGAGCTGGGTCCTCATCCTCGACGATCCGGACGCGCCGGGCGGCACCTTCACGCACTGGATGCTCTACGACATCCCGGGCGCCACCAACGCGCTGCCCCGCTCTTCCAGCGGCATCGGGACGCCCGGAAAGAACGACTTCGGCAAGACGAGCTACGGAGGCCCATGTCCGCCGAAGGGCAGCAACCATCGCTACTTCTTCAAGCTCTACGCCGTGAACGTGCCGAATCTCGGCCTCCCTCGAGGCGCCACGCGCGTTCAACTCGACAAGGCGATGGCGAGCCATCAGGTCGCGACCACGTCTCTGATGGGCACCTACGGGCGCTGACTGAAAACGCGACGGAAATTCATGGATCCGTGGCGAAGTCTCCTGGAAGCGTGACGAAATCAGTCGGAAGCGTCGCGAAGATTCCTGGAAGTCGGACGCTTTCTGTAGGAAGCGTCACGCTTCCTCATGGAAGCCTCACGAAACCAACTGGAAGCGTGACGAAGTCAGCTGACTTCGTCGCAGATCCGGATGGATCCGCCACGCTTCCAGCAAACTTCGCCTCGCTTCTCGATGAAAACGCCACGGATCCAGCTGGATCTTTCACGCTTTCACATGAAGACGACACGCTTCCTCATGAATGTGTGCGCGAGAGCGATGAGAACGTGCGAGAGCCAGCAGAAATCGTGAGGGAACCAACGGAATCCGTCACAGATCCAGGAGAAAGCGTCATAGTGCTCGGCGACGATGCAAAGGCCTCCCCCTCTCCGGACGGATGGATCGAACGAATTCACGCGATACAGCATGCAGGTGCGCGTGCCTCGCATCATCCGCGACGCGCTCGACCGCAATCCGGACTACTCCGCGGGCATCAAGGAGGCGCTGTCGGGCCTCGCCTCGGAGATCGAGGGGGACTTTCCCCTGCCCCTTCCGCGGCCGCCCGCACCCGATGTCGAGGCATGGACGAGCGCGCACGACGAGCACGTCGGCGAATCGTGGCTCGACGCCGAGTGGTTTCACGCCGAGCTCGCGGTGTACCGCGAGATCGCGTGGCGGTGTCGCTTCTGGGAGACCGAGCGTGACCCGTTCGCGCCGGCGAAGGAGGAGGAGCTGGCGAGCGATCGCCTGTGGACGAGGCTCGGCGCCACGCTTTCGTCCACTGCTACTCGCGACGAACGCGTGAACGCGCTGCTCGAGGCGAGCTTGTGGGGTAACCGGGTGGACCTCAGTTACTCGGTCGCCGCGGCGCGCGAGCACCGGGAAGAGGGGGACCTGCTCGCCGACGATCGGGCGCTGGCTCTCCCCTTCCTCCTGCGTCCGGACGCGATGGTGCACTACGTCGCCGACAACACGGGCACGGAGCTGGCGATCGATCTCGCCCTCGTCGACGCGCTCCTCGAGGACCCCGAGACGAGGGTGGTCCTGCACGTGAAGATGCAGCCGGTCTTCGTGAGCGACGCGATCACGCCCGACGTGTGGCGGATGCTCGCCGCGATGCGCGACCGGGGCGGCGACGCGCGCGCGCTCTCGGACAGGCTGCACGCGGCATTCGACGCGAAGCGGCTGGTCGTCGCGCCCGATCCGTACTGGAGTGGCCCACGCTTCCTCTGGGACGCCCCGCAGCACATCGCGAAGATGCTCGGCAAGGCCACCATCGTCGTGCTCAAGGGGGACGCGAACTACCGGCGCCTCGTGGGCGACGCCATCTGGCCGCCGAGCGCCCCCTTCGCGCGAGCGGCCTCGTACATGGGCGTGCCCCTCGTCTGCGCGCGCACCATGAAGAGCGACTCGGTGCTCGGCCTCCCGGAAGGGCTCGCCGAGAAGCTCGACGCCGGCGACGCCGCGAAAACATGGCGCATCGACGGCCAGCGAGGCGTGGTGCAGGCGTACGTCGGCTGAGGTAGATTCGCCCCTCTCGCGAGGGACCTCCGTCACATGGATGACACGCGCGTCGAACAAGCGAAGTTCGAGCTCGGCGGCAGCGAGCCCTCGATCGACGCCGGAGAGCTGCCCTGGGCCTACGGCGACAACCGCATCACCGCGGTCGTGCGCGATCCGGACTCTGCCTACCTCTATTGGGAGGTCACCGACGAGGGCATCGCCGCGGCGCGCGCGCGTCTCGGCAAGGCCGGGCCGCACGGCTGGTGCAACATCCGCGTCTACGACACGACCGGCCGCGACTTCGACGGCACGAACGCGAACGATTACTTCGACATCCGCGTCGACCGGGCCGACCGCGAGTACTACCTCATGATCCGGCGGCCGACGTCGTCGATGCACGCCGAGATCGGCATCAAGACGCACGAGGGGTTCTTCCAGCCCATCGCGCGCTCGGGGCGAGCCGACTTCCCGCGCAACGCGCCGTCGCCCAACTCGCTGCTCGAGTGGATGACGGTGACGAGCGGCGGCGCCCCGCCCTGCGCCGCTCCCTTCCGTTCGAGGTACTCGGGGCCGGAGCCGCCGCTGCCCGGGCGCGCGGGAGCCGGATACGTCGACGTGTGGCGCGCGGGCTACGCCCCGACGCACGAGGAGCCGGTGACGACCGAGCACTCTTCCCCGACCGGGCAGCGCACGATCGAGCGCCACCACGTCGCCCACATCGAGCGCTGGTGGCGACTCGACGAGTGGCGGGCCGAGTGGCGCTCGGGCCTGCGCTTCCTGCGCTGGGAGCACCTCGATCCGAACCGCATCGCCGTCGAGCTGCTCGGGGACGAGCCGCATCACGTGCAGTACGAGGGCGGCGAGATGGTCGTCTACGGGCCCTGGCGCATCACCATCAGCGACTTCGGGACCGACCCGGGGCGACGGGTGGTCGCGACCTGGTCGATGCGGTGGGTGCGGGCGATGACGCCGGTGATCGAGCGCTGGGAGCGCGTGGTCGAGCGCCAGGTCCTTTCCGGCTGGGAGCGCGAGCATTTCACGATGGGCGCATCCGAGGCGCATGGGTTGCTCGAGCGCGGCGCGAGCGAGCTGCTGCTGATCGGCGGCTCCGAGCGCCTCTGGATCGGCGCCAGCGAGTGGGTCGCCGGCGGGGCGTCCGAGATGCTCGGCGCCTCGCGCCTGCTCTACATGGGAGCGAGCGAGAAGATCGGCGCGAGCGAGTGGCTCCCCGGCAGCGAGCACTTCGCGGGCAGCCGCTTCGCGAGCGATCCGAACGTCGGGACCATGGGCGAGAAGTGGGCGGGACGCCCGGAGGGCCGGTGAACATGGCGCACGGATACCTCGCTCTCGTCCTTCACGCGCACCTGCCCTTCGTGCGCCATCCCGAGGCGCCCTCCTACATGGAAGAGGAGTGGTTCTTCGAGGCGATCACCGAGACGTACGCGCCGCTCCTCATGGCGTTCGAGCGCCTCGCGCACGACGACATCGACTTCCGCATCACCGTGAGCTTCAGCCCGTCGCTCCTCTCGATGATGACCGACGACCTGCT
>DATJYG010000367.1:0-9943 GCA_035499695.1 Polyangiaceae bacterium | reverse complement strand
TCGACCCCCGCGTCCGGTTGGGCGCCGACGCCGCTGCTGCTCGAGCATCCCGCGAGGAACAGGGCCACGCACGCAACGGCGACGCGCATCGACCTCAGTTTGCACTAAGTTGGGGGGCCCTACCCATGAGCGACGACGAAGAGCGCGCCCGGCGCGTGGCCGAAGTAATTCGGAAGACCGCGGTCCTCGAGCTGCCGGGCATGGCGGAGATCGAGGTGAAGACCGAGCTGCGTTACGGCGAGGGCGGCACCTTCGACCTCTACGTCGCCGCGCACGCGGCGCCGGCGCCCACCGTGCTGTTCGTGTACGGCTTCCCCGATGCGCGCTTCGCCCAGGGCTTGCGCAAGATGGGCGCCTACGCCTCGTGGGGACGCCTGCTCGCCGCGTCGGGCATGAACGCCGTCGCCTACGGCTACGTCGATCCGGTGCGGGACGTCGCCGCGCTGCTCGGGCACCTGCGCGAGAACGCGGGCTCGCTGGGCATCGACAGGTCGCGCCTCGGGATCTGGGCGGCCTCGGGGAACGTGCCGACCGCGCTGCACCTCCTCATGACGCAGCCGCCGGAGGCGTTCCGCGCGGCCGCCCTCCTCTACGGGTACATGCTCGACGTGCCCCCGGCGGCCGAGCAGTTCGGCATCGGCGCGCCCGCGCGGGGTCGCCCGATCGAGGACCTGCCTCGGCTTCCGCTGCTCGTGGTCCGCGCCGGGCAGGACCAGACCCCGCTTCTCAATGCCTCCCTGGACGCCTTCGTCTCCGCCGCCCTCGCGCGCGACCTGCCTCTCACGGTGATCAACCAGGCGGGCGCACCGCACTCGTTCGATCTGTTCGACGACTCCGAGGGGAGCCGTTCGACCATCCGCGCCGTGATCCGGTTCCTGCGCGAGCAGCTGACCGCCGGGTAGGCCGCTCTCGAAGCGTGCTGAGCCGGATCCGGCGATCTGAAACGGTAGGAATCGCACGAGGTTCGTTGGCGGCCCCCGTTGCGCCTCGGGTACCATCCAGGAAGGGGCGCGCCGGCCATGGCGTCGACGAACTTCGATGACGAGATCCCGACGGGGGTCATCGATCCGCTCGTCCTGCGTTCGCGCCAGCGCGTCGGCCAGGTGCTCCGCGAGAAGTGGCGCCTCGACGTCCTGCTCGGCGTGGGCGGCATGGCATCCGTCTACGCGGCGACGCACCGCAACGGCAGCCGCGTGGCGATCAAGATGCTCCACCAGGAGCTGTCGATCCACCCGCAGGTCCGAAGCCGCTTCATGCGCGAGGGATACGTAGCCAACTCGGTCGGCCACGAGGGCGCCGTGCACGTCATCGATGACGACACCGCAGAGGACGGCTCGCTCTTCCTCGTCACCGAGCTGCTCGACGGGGAGACGCTCGAGGACCGGCGCCTGCGCTTCGGGGGCCAGCTCTCGGAGGACGAGGTTCTCTGGCTCGTCGATCAGTTGCTCGACGTGCTCATCGCCGCGCACGGCCGCGGCATCGTCCACCGGGACATCAAGCCCGAAAACGTGTTCCTCACACGTGCCGGCACGGTGAAGGTGCTCGACTTCGGCATCGCCCGTTTGCGCGAAGTATCGAGCGCCAGTACGGCCACGAGGTCCGGCGCCTCCATGGGCACGCCCGCGTACATGGCGCCGGAGCAGGCGCGTGGACTCTGGGACGAGGTCGATGTCAGGAGCGACATCTGGTCCGTCGGCGCGACGATGTTCCACCTGCTGACGGGCAAGCCGGTGCACGACGGGCGCACGGCGAACGAGGTGCTTCTCGAAGCGATGACCAAGCCGGCCCCGCCCATCGCCGAGGTCGCCACGAACGTGGCCCCGGCCGTGTCGCATCTCGTCGACAAGGCTCTCGCGTTCGAGCGCGAGAATCGATGGCAGGACGCGGGCCGCATGCAAGAGGTGTTGCGGCGCGCATACGTCGATCGCAACGGCGCGCAGATCACGACCGCCCCGAAGTTGACCGTGCCGCCGAACGTGCCGAACCGGACGCTGGCGACCGCGGACGGCGCGCTGCTTCCGAGTCTCCCCACGACGGGCCAGCCGGTCGCCGACGCGCGCGCCCTCACGACCGCCGGTCATCGCAGGCGCCTTCGGCCCGCGACGCTGGCCGCCATCGTCTTCGTGGGTGCGGCCATCGGTGTGACCATCGCCGCCGTGGCCATCGCCGTCGTCACGGCGAAGGGTGGCGCGTCGCACGCCATGAGCGCGGCGGCCATCGCGACGAGTGCGCCAGCCGCTGCGTCGAGTCCCTCGCCGCCACCGGAGGTTGCTGCGACCGATCTCCCCAGCGCCGCGGCGAACAGCGCTCCGACGCCAGCCCGGCCGTCTCCCTCGCCGCGACCCGTCTCGCCGCCGGCGCCTCCTGCTCCGAGAGCCGACTGCACGCCGCCATACACCGTCGATTCGACCGGCCACAAACACTGGAAGGTCCAATGCCTGTGACCCGTTCCGTCGGCGCCTTGGCCGTGTGCGTCCTGATGTCGCCGTCGGCCGCGTTGGCGGCAGGACCGACCAAGGAAGCGTGCGTCGCGGCCAACGAGGCAGCGCAGGATCTCCGGCAGGCCGGCAAGCTCCGCGAGGCTCGCGAGAAGCTTCTCGTCTGCGTGTCGGAGGCTTGCCCCGGTCCCGTGCGTGAGGACTGCGCGCAGCGCTTGAACGACGTCAACACGGCGATGCCGACCCTCGTCTTCGAGGTGAAGGATCCGAGTGGCAACGACGTGAGCGCCGCGCGAGTGGCCATGGACGGGCAACCGCTCGTCGACAGGGTCACCGGCAGCGCGGTCTCGATAGATCCCGGGGAGCACCGCTTCGCGTTCGACGATGCGAACGGGCGCTCGCATGCCGAACAGACCGTGGTCGTGCGCGAGGGGGACCATGATCGACACGTCCGCGTCGTGCTTCGAGCCGCGTCGACGGAGCCCTCGATGGGGGCGGCGTCGGTCCCCACGGAGGGACCGCAGCCAGAGACACCCGCATCGACGAATGTGGGCAGCACGCAGCGCCTCTTGGGGCTCGTGCTCGGCGGCGCGGGTGTCGCCGGCCTCGCCGTCGGCGGCATCTTCGGTCTGGTCTCGAAGAGCACCTACGACCACGCGTTGCAAACGGACTGCCGCGGCAACACGAACGGCTGCTCGACCCAGGGTGCGCAGGAAGGGCAGACCGCCCACAGCCAGGCGATGGTCTCGACGGTCGGCTTCATTGCGGGCGGAGTCCTGCTCGCCGCAGGCGCCGTCCTGTATTTCACCGCGCCGAGTGGCGATTCCGTCGCGGTCGCCCCGGCAATCGGGTCCGATGGCGCGGGGCTGGCCCTGCGCGGACTCTGGTGATGAAGGCGGCAGCGCTCGTCCTCGCCGTACCTCTCGCCGGGTGCGCCAGCGTCTGGGGCTTCGACGACCTGGAGCTCGCGCCGGGTGATGCCGCGGCGAACCCCGACGCACCCGCTGGAGAGACCGGTCCGGTCGATTCGGGCTCCGACGTCGTCTCCACCGAAGCGGCGACGGATGCCGCGGCGGAGGCGGTGATGGATGCAGTGACCGACTCCGGGATCGAGGGTGGTGGGGACGCCGCGTCGGACTGCCCGGGCAGCTTCCTTCTCTGCGATGGGTTCGAGAGTGACTCGATGGATCCGACCAGGTGGACTTCCCCGAATTGCACCGCCACGACGAGCATGGACATCGGGACAATCGCGCACCGCGGGTCCTACTCGCTGCACGTCCACGTGTCGCAGATCACCGATACGTCGTACGCGAGCTGCACGCTCCAGACGAACATGACCGCCATCTTCGGCTCGACGCCGAGGTACTTCCGGGCCTGGGTCTACCCGACCGCAAATGCCGGGACGACGCAGTCGATCATCACCGCTCTGTCGACCGCCAACGGGAGCGCCTCGGGCAGCATGGGCCTCGATTCGACCGGCGAGTTCCGCGTCGGCGTCGCGAACGCTGCCGCAAACAACTACGTGAACTCATCCACGCGTACCATCTCGACGAACGCCTGGACGTGCATCGAGCTCGAGATCGACACGAACTACGCGATGCATCCCAACGGAATGCTCGCGGCCTGGGACGACACGAGCGGGACTGCCGATCCACAGCTCGCGGGGGCGGCGGAGCTCCAGCCGCTCTTCGCCGCCCAGTTCGGGCTCAGTCTCAACGGGCCTTCGTCGGCCGTCGATCTGTACTTCGACGACATCGCCATCTCGAACGCGTACGTCCCGTGCAGTCAGTGAGACGTCACGCCTTCCGCAGGCGGTGCTTGCTGCTCGGCCGCTTCGACGGTGGCGGGGGCGGCGGTGGTGGGATCGAATCGCTCACGCCGGCGACGGGAACGGGCGGGGGTAGGGTGGTCCGCTGGGGACGCGAGGCGCTCGTGTGCCGCAGCCACATGGCGCGCTTCTCCCGCTCGCCCGGGAAGAGCGCGTCGAGGATCTCGCTCGTGAGCGACACCATGTCGTCGCCCGTTGCCTCCTGCTCTTCCACGAAAGCATCGAGTGCCTGCGCGAGCTCCCCGGCGGTCTGGTACCGCTCGTCGGGACTGCGTGCGAGGGCGCGACGGATGATCTTCCACAGCGCCTCCGGGTACTCGGGGAGCCTCGCCCGCGGGTCGGGCACCAGGCCGGCGCGCGTCGCCATGAGCGTCTCGACGTCGTCGTCGCGCTTGAAGAGCCGCCGCATCGTGGTCATCTCCCAGAGCGTCGTGCCCAGCGTGTAGATGTCGCTGCGCCCGTCGAGGGGTTGCTGCTCGATGGCCTCCGGCGACAGGTACGGCAGCTTGCCCTTCACGATGCCCGCCGAGCTCTTGGCGCGGCGGCCCGTCGCCTTGGCCAGCCCGAAGTCGAAGAGCTTCACCTCGCCCTCGAACGTGAGGAAGATGTTCGTCGGGTTGACGTCGCGGTGCACGACGTTGAGCGGGGCGCCCTCCGCGTCCTTCAGATCGTGCGCGTGGTCCAGCGCATCGGCAATGCGCGCGGCAATCCAGGCGGCGTGCTCGAGACGGAGCGACACCTTGCGCGCCTTGCACGCGTCCCACACGTCGCGCAGCGTCCGTCCCACGAGCAGCTCCATCGCGATGAAGTGCTGCTCGTCGTCGATGCCGTGCTCCCAGTGCGCTGCGATGTTCGGGTGCGACAGCCGCGCGAGGATCTTCGCCTCGTCGTGGAACATCGCCTGCATCGCTTCGTCGTGTCCCAGCTCGTGGCGGATGACCTTCAGGGCCGCCACGCGCTCCTGGCCCTTCGGGTCGCGCGCCCGGCCCAGGTAGATGGTGGCCATGCCGCCGCCGGCGATCTTGACGACCACGTCGTACGGCCCGAGCCGTGTCGGTCGCCTGGGCACGGTCACGATGGCAGCCTACCACGTCCGGCGCTTCCTTTGACACGGTGTCCGGCGCCTGACATCTTGTCCGCGTGGTGACAAAAGTACCCGCATTCCCGGCTCCGCCGGGGGAAGAGCCGCCCGCCACGGCGAGTGTGACCAGCGTACCCACCGAAGGGCCGCTCCCCGATCCTTCGCCGGACGCCATCACGGTGCTGGTCGTGGACGACGAGCGGAGCAACGTGGAGTCGCTCGAGAAGATCTTCCAGCGCGAGGGGATGCGCGTCCTCTCGGCTCCCGACGCGAAGCGCGCGCTCGAGCTCGTGCGCAGCCACCGCGTGCACGTCGTCCTGACGGACCTCATGATGCCCGGCACGACGGGCCTCGAGCTGCTCCGGGCCGTCAAGCAAGTGGCGCCGGACGTCGAGGTGGTCCTCATGACGGCGTACGGCTCCGTCGAGGCTGCGGTCAACGCGATGCGCGACGGCGCGTACGACTTCGTCGAGAAGCCGCTCAAGCGCATCTCGATCGTCAAGAGCGTCCGCAAGGCGGCCGAGCGGCAGAAGCTCGTCGCCGAGAACAAGTCGCTCAAGGACGAGATCAAGCGGCTCGCCCACCGCGAGATCGTCGGCTCGTCCCCGGCGCTCCGGCGGGTCATCGACGTGGCGACGCAGGCCGCTCCCAGCCAGGCGACGGTGCTCGTCCTCGGCGAGAGCGGCACCGGCAAGGAGCTCCTCGCGCGCTACATCCACGAGCGGTCGGCTCGCGCCCGCGGGCCCTTCGTCGCCGTCAACTGCGCCGCCATCCCCGAGACGATCCTCGAGGCGGAGCTCTTCGGCCACGAGAAGGGCGCCTTCACGGGTGCCACCTCGCGCAAGGAGGGCCGCTTCGCGCGCGCCGCGGGCGGCACGCTCTTCCTCGACGAGATCGGCGAGCTGCAGGCGAGCGTGCAGGTGAAGCTGCTGCGCGTCCTCCAGGAAGGGGAGTACGAGCCGCTCGGCGGGCACACGCAGAAGGCCGACGTGCGCATCGTCGCCGCGACCAACCGCGACATCGTCGCCGAGGTCGCCGCCGGCCGCTTCCGCGAGGACCTCTACTACCGCCTCAACGTCATCGCGATCACGGCGCCGCCGCTGCGCGCGCGCCGCGAGGACATCCCGCTGCTCGTGGACCACTTCCTCGGCCTCTACTGCGCCAAGAACGCGCGCCCGCGCCTGCATCCGACGCGCGGCACGCTCGAGCGCATGATGGACTACGCGTGGCCCGGCAACGTGCGCGAGCTCGAGAACGTCATCGAGCGCGCCGTCGTTCTCTCGCGCAGCGAAGTCATCTCGGAGGCGGACCTGCCCGACCACATCGGGGCCGCCACGCCGAGCGCGCCCACGGAGCTCACCTTCGAGATCGGCACGCCGCTCGACGAGATCGAGCTCAGGGTCATTCGCGAGACGCTCCGTCACACCAAGGGCGACAAGAGCCTCGCCGCACAGCTCCTCGGCATCTCGACGCGCACGATCTACCGCAAGCTCGACGGGGTGCCGGACTAGCCGCCGGACCGATTGTCACTTTGTCGCGTGAGAACGGCCCCCCGCCGTCATCGCGCCAACCTGGCGATTCCGGGCGGTCGAGCTGCTCGGAAAGATCCAAGGAGTTCGCGTGTTTCCCTCGTGGCACGTGGCTCGCAATTCAACCAGCGGGGCGTAGTGTCCCAAGAGTCCGATGGCTATCGACAAGCTCCTCAAGCGTCACTTCTGGGCGGTGATTCTCGCCCTCGTGGCCGTCGCTGCGTTCCTCGACGCCCAGGGGATGATGCAGGTGGTCGGCGCGAGCCTCGGGGCCGACGCCGCGCAGCTCGCCTCGCCCCCGCTCGTCTCACGCCTGCCACCGACGACGGCGTCGGCCAGCCAGCACGCCACGAGCGCCGATGCGATCCTGCACCGCAACCCGTTCGACTCCGAGACGGGCCCGCTCGACGTCATCGCGGCGGAGCAGGCCGCCGCCTTCGAGAACGCCGCGCCTCTCGATATGAGCGATCCGTTCCACGCGCCGGACTGCGACGGCGTGACGGTGCTCGTCATCGCCGCCTCCGCCGATCCTGACTGGTCTTTCGCCGCGCTCGAGACGGCCAAGGAAAAGGGCAAGAGCATGCTGCGCCGCCGCGGAAGCGACGTCGACGGCAAGCAGGTCAAGTTCATCGGCTGGGACCGCGTCTGGATGGCGAGCGGCAACCAGCTCTGTCAGTCGCGCATGTTCAAGCCGCCGGCCTCGGCGAGCGCCCCGGCCCCCGCCGCGTCGATGCCCGCTCCCGCGCCGGCCGCGGGCCCCGGCGGCGTCGCCGACGACATCAAGAAGGGCATCCAGAAGGTCGGACCCAACGAGTACAACGTCGATCGCGGCGTCGTAGACAAGATCCTCGAGAACCAGGCGGAGCTGATGCGCCAGGCGCGCATCGTCCCCGAGCAGGAGAACGGCAAGGTCGTCGGCATCCGCCTCTTCGGCGTTCGGCCCGACACGCTGCTCGGCACGCTCGGTCTGGAGAACGGCGACCGCCTGCAGACCATCAACGGCTTCGACATGACGAGCCCCGAGAAGGCGCTCGAGGCGTACGCGCGCCTGCGCACGGCGGATCACCTCACGATCACGGTGAACCGCAAAGGGCAGGACACCAACATGGACTACAACATCAAGTGAAGTGAGGAAGAGCAGCACATGGCCGACGCGATCATCGATAACCAGACGCTCCTCAAGCGCACGCTCATCATGGCGGGGGCGATGGTGGGGGCGTGCGTCGTGCTCGTGGGGACGCTCACGCTCGTCGTGAACGCGATCGTGTCGCACGCCGTGTCGCCGCAGGCCGAGGAGAGCGGCGGCGGCAGCGGCGCCACCACGCTCGTCCCCGCGGCCAACGTGCACGGCAGCATGCCTGGCGCGCCGCCGTTTGCCGGGGGCAGGCAGGTGCCCGTCGTCCAGGTGCAGCAGCAGCCGAGGTAACCGGAGAGAGCGCAAACGGTCTGTCGATGAGATCCCACGTCCTTCACTCGCTCCTGCTGTGCAATGCCGCGCTCGTGCTCGTGGGGACGAGCGCCTTGGCGCAGCAGCCGACGCCGCGTGTGCAGCGTCCGGTGCCGCTGCCCAACCCGCCGGCCGCGCCGACCAACCCGAATGCGCCCCGTCCGTCGCCGCCGTCGGTCGAGGGGCAGACGATAACCGCTGCTCCTCCTGCGCCCGCGCCGGGTGCCGGTGGGGCTGGTGGGGCAGGAGGAGCCGGAGCCGCGACGGGAGCGGGAGCGACGGGCGCCGCGGGGGCGGGCGGAGCCGTCGTGGGGCCGAACGGCAAGATGATCGCGGACACGACCGGGCTCGCGCAGTTCGAGACCGGCATCGAGTACCAGCCTCGCCCCGGGAACGATCGCGTCTCCTTCAACCTCGAGGACGTCGACCTGCCCGAGCTCGTACGCGTCATCGGCGAGCTGACGGGCAAGCGGTTCATCTTCGGCGGCAAGGTGCACAACATCAAGGCGACGGTCTTCTCGCCGCAGAAGGTCTCCGTCGCCGAGGCGTACCAGGCGTTCCTCTCGATCCTGGACGCGAACGGTCTCACCGTGGTCCCCCACGGGCGCTTCTACAAGATCGTCGACTCGCCCGACGCCAAGACGGACGCGCCGGTCTACGTCGCCGGTCAGGGCGGCGCGGGAAACGAGGACCGCTACGTCACGCGCATCCATCGCCTGCGCAACGTGAGCGCCGAGGAAGTCGCGGGCGTGCTCGGGCACTTCAAGTCGAAGGACGGCGAGGTCGTCGTCTACGGCCCGGGGAACCTCCTCATCATCACGGACACCAGCAACAACATCCAGCGCATGATGCGCATTCTCGAGGACGTCGACGTGGGCGGCGTCGGCGACCAGATCTGGATCGAGCCTGTCCACTACGGGATGGCGTCGGACATCGCGAGCCGTCTCGACGAGGTGTTCGACATCAAGGCGGGCGCCGGCGGCGGCGGGGGAGGCAAGCCCGGCGAGAAGGGCGCCGCTGCTGCCGCGGCTGCGTCGACGCTAGGCAGCGACGTGCACGTCTCGAAGATCATCGCGGACGACCGGAGCAACTCTCTCGTCATCATCGCGACCGAGCGGGCGTACCTGCGCATCCTCGAGTTCATCAAGCGTCTCGACGTGCCGATGAAGGTGGGCGAAGGCGAGATGCACGTCGTGTCGCTCCAGCACGCCGACGCGACCGAGCTCGCCAAGGTGCTCAACGACATCATCAGCGGCGCGGCGGCCGCAGGTGGCGCAGCCCCAGGGCGCGGCACGACGACGGCTCCGGGCGCGGCGCCGCTCGAGGTCTTCGAGTCGAAGATCAAGGTGAGCGCCGACAAGGCGACCAACTCGATCGTCGTCGTCTCGAGCCTGCGCGACTTCGCCAGCCTGCGCACCGTGATCGATCAGCTCGACATGGCGCGGCGCCAGGTCTTCATCGAGGCCGTCGTCATGGACATGACGGTGCACCGCGAGAACGACTGGGGCTCGTCGTTCCACGGCGCCGACGCCGTCAACAGCCCCGTCGGGACCGGGCAGTCGATCCTCTACGGCGGCTTGAACCCCTTCCGCACCATCCTGCTCCCGAGCCCCACCGACT
>DATJYG010000366.1:0-9579 GCA_035499695.1 Polyangiaceae bacterium | reverse complement strand
CTTCTCGTAGAGGTGCCGGTCGAAGAGGTCGAGCGGCGCGTCGTAATCCTGGCACACGATGGGCCGGCGGTAGCGCCCGTGCGCCTCGCCGAGGTACGCGTCGAGGTCCACCTTCAGGCCGAAGTCGTACTCGTCGCGCCCCAGGCGCTTCTCGCGCCAGACGTGCTCGAAGAAGGTCGCGAACCCCTCGTTGAGCCAGCCCTCGTACCAGGCGCGGCACGTCACGAAGTCGCCGAACCACTGGTGCGCGAGCTCGTGGGCCACGAGGTCGTCCGAGGTGATGTCAATGACCGCGCGCTCGTCGAGCAGGATGTGCTCGTACATGGTCGTCGCGGTGGTGTTCTCCATCCCGCCGAAGATGAAGTCCGAGACGACGATCTGCGCGTACTTGTTCCACGGGTAGGGGACGCCGGTGACCTCGCTGAAGTGCCGGATCATCTCCGGCGTGCGGGCGAAGGTGCGGCGCGCGTCCTCCTCGCGGCCCCTGGGAACGAGGTACGTCACCGGCACCTCGCGGTCGCCCACCTTCGCCTTGTCGGCGATCTCGGTGAACTCCCCCGCGGCGAGCGTCACGAGGTAGCTCGGGTGCGGGTCGCTCATCTTCCAGTGGTAGGTCCAGTCGCCGTCCTTCGGCTTGCTGCTCGACACGAGCGCGCCGTTGGAGAGGGCGAACCAGCCGCCGGGCACGTGCGCGACGATCTCGGTCGTCATCTTGAGGTGCGGGCTGTCGTGGCAGGGGAACCAGTGGCGGGCGTCCTCCTCCTGGCACTGCGACCACACCTGGCGCGGGCGATTCGGGTAGTGCTCGTCCGGCTCGAGGAAGTAGAGGCCGCGGCGCGGCGTCGCGCGGTACGTGACGAGCACGCGCGCCTTGTCGCGGTCCGGGTCGACGGCGACGCGCAGGGTGCGCCCGTCGTAGCGCCAGGTCGCCGGCTTGCCGTCGAGGGACACCTCGCGGACGTCGAAGCCGACGGCGTCGAGCAACAGCTCGTCGGCCGTTCCGTCGATGCGCCGCACCTCGAGGGTGGCCTTGGCGCGGATCGACTTGTTGGCCTGGTCGAGGGTGACGTCGAGCGCCAGGTGGTCGATCGCGAAGGGGCGATCGCGCTCGAAGTGCCGCGTGCTCGTCGGCATGGTGAAGGGCCGGGCGGCCGCGCCGGATGCGTGCTCGGCGCTGGCGAGCGCTGCGGAGCCGCAACGCGCGTGCAGGCGGTGCTCGGGCATGGGGGAGGGGGAGCTTCACACGACGCGGCGCGTGAGCGGAAGGGGGCTCGTGGAACGTTGGAATGGGCGCGGAGTGGCTCGACGAAGCGCCGCGGAGCGGTATGCTGCGCGCGATGCTTCGCCGTCACTCTATACTGAGTGGCGCGGCGGCCGCGCTCCTCGCCGCGGCCGGATGCGCCACTTCGGCCGCCAACAACGAGCACGGGCCCTCCTTCGGGCAGGAGGGGGGGAGCGACGGGGCGCAGGGAGACACCGGCTCGCCCGACGAGGGCAATCCCGAGTCCGGCGGCGGAGGCGAGGGCGGCACCGAGTCTGGGCCGGGCGTCGACGGCGGGATGGACGCGGCGAGCGAGGGCACCGGCATGGAAGCGGCGGCCGGGGACACCGGGAGCGATGCGCCCATCGAGACGGGCGGCGGCGGCGACGGAGGCTTCGTCGCTCCCACCTGCGACGGCGTCATCGGCGCGGGGGAATACGGGACCATCGCAAACGAGCAGACGAACACCGGCACCGGCCAGGTCTGGTACCTGACCTGGGACGCGAACAACCTTTACGTCGCCATCGATCAGGCCAACGTCACCGAGGGGAGCGTCGTCTACGTCGCGCCTGGTCCCGGCGACGGGGGCAGCGGCGGCCTGACGAGCGGGTACGCCTACGACGGAACCGACGTCACGGGCCTGCCCTTCAGTGCCAGCTTGGTGGTCTACGCCAAGAGCACGTACAACGAGGCGCGCGTCGTCAGCGGCGGTGCGTGGGGAGCGCCGAACACCACGGCCGTCAAGGTGTGCACCGGCACGTCGAGCTCGACGCGCGAGGAGGTCATCCCGTGGTCGCTCGTCGGCGGTCTCCCCGCGTCGTTCGGTTGGCTCGGCTACCTCGCGGCGGCCGGTCATGCGCAGGGGTTCATCTACGGACAGATGCCTGCAGACGATCCGGGCGGCGGGCCGGCGAACGCCGAGACGTACACGAAGTACTACGCCGTGCCGGACGCGACGCCCGGCAAGGACACTCCCTTCGCCGACGAGCAGTGAAGCGATGCAATCGCCATTGCAAGCTTCGCAGACGACAGTGCAAGTGATGCTGTCGGCCCTGCAAGCGATGCAATCGCTCCTGCAGGCGATGCGGTCGTGATCGCGAGCGATGCAGCCGGCTCTGCAAGGGATGCAAAAGGCTCCGCAAGGCATGCAATAGGCTCCGCAAGGCATGCAATCGGGTTTGCAAGGCTTGCAATCGCGGCTGCAAGCGATGCAATCGCCCCTGCAGGCGATGCAGCCGCGATCGCGAGCCATGCAGTCGGCTCGGCAAGCAATGCGAAAGGGCTCGCGACGGTTGCCAACGAGGCCGCAAGCGATGAAGGCGCGGCTCCGCGTGACGCACACGCGATTCCGAGGTTCCCGGGCGCGGATGGAACCGAGGTCGGCGGCCGTGCGATCCGCGCGGTGAGGCCCGGGCGCCGTGCAATCGGGATGTCGAGCGCCGCGTTCGCGTCCGCTACCGTGATGCACTCCGCGCGTTTCGATGCGATCCGCTATGAGTAACGCGGATGCTGTCTCGCGACGGATGGATCCTCGGCGTCCTGCTCCTCGGCTGCGGGAGAACGGACGCGGCGCCGGTCGCATCCGTGTCGACCGCGTCGGCTCCGTCGGTGTCCGCGACCGCGTCGGCGTCAGAGTCAGCGTTGGCGTCGGCGACGGCGTCAGCGTCGGCGGCTGGGTCAGCGTCGGCGCCCGCGTCGGCGTCAGCGTCAGCACCAGCAGCAACAGCGGCGCCTGCGGACATGATTCTCGTGCCGGGAGGGGCGTTCACCATGGGTACGGACGCCGGAGGTCAGGAAGACGAGCGGCCGGCGCACACCGTCACCCTCGCGCCGTTCCTCCTCGACCGCACCGAGGTCACCAACGCGCAGTGGGACGAGTGCGTCGCCGCCGGCGTCTGCCACCCCAAGAGCGAGTCGGTGCGCGCCCAGCACCCCGACTTCAACGGGCCGCACCAGCCCGTGAGCGGCGTCGCCTGGGACGACGCGCGCGCCTACTGCGCGTGGCGCGGCAAGCGCCTTCCACGTGAGGCGGAATTCGAGAAAGCCGCCCGCGACACCGACGACCGCCGGTTCACGTGGGGGAGCGAGCCGCCCACCCACGACCGCACCGTATTCGCCAGCGGCAAGCCCGAGGACGTCGGCACCCACCCCGCCGGCCGCGGCCCCTACGGTCACGACGACCTCGCCGGCAACGTCTGGGAATGGATGCAGGACGAGTACGACCCCTACGCGTACCGCCGGCCGGGTGCTCCCACTGGAACTCCGGGGACGTGCGCCGAGATCATGGCTGCCCAGGACGAGCTGCGCGCCCAGGGGAAGCAGGGATTCACCGGGAGTAACCCCATCCCGACCGAGTGCGAGCACTCCATCCGCGGTGGGGCTTACAACTACGACGCACAGGGCCTGCGCGTGACCAACCGCGTCCACCATCCAGGCCGCTATCGCATCCCGATGCTCGGCCTGAGGTGCGCGACGGACGCACACTGATCCGGCCATTCGAGCAATGCGAGCCTGATTGAACCCACGGGCCGATGCCCGCATACTGCGAGATAAGGTGCCGTGGGTCGCGCGCTGAGCGCGGAGCGGGAACGAGGAGGAGTCTGCCCGATGTCGAGGCGCAACATGAGTGTTGGCCGTTGGATGTGCCTGCTTGCGATCTGCTGGCTGACGGGGACCACCGTCGCGTCGTGCGGAGGCGGCTCGGACACGAGCGTCTTCCAGGGCGACAGCGGCGCGGATGGAACGAACGTCGGTTCGGACGACGGGAGCACGGGCAAACACGACGGTCCGACGCTGATCGGCGGCGACGACTCGTCTACGGGTGATGGCGGTAACCCGCAGTGCCATCCGATCAAGACCTGCCCCAACGGGCAGAACTGCGGACAGGCAGCCGACGGCTGCGGCGGCACGATCAACTGCGGCGCCAACGGCGGCACGATGTGCCCCAATCCGTCGACCGAAGGCTGCGGATGCGGCGGGAAGAACAAGTGCGGCCTCTGCGCGACGGGCGACTCCGGCAACACGTGCACGCCGGCGACCGCGTGCCCGGCGGGTGAGGACTGCGGCTTCGAGGCGGACGGCTGCGGCGGCATCATCAAGTGCGGCCCTGCCGACGGCGGCTCCGCGTGCGGGCCGACCGAGTACTGCGGCGGCGGTGGATTCAACAAGTGCGGCGGCAGCACGGGGCTCACCCCCGACGGCGGCGTGCCGTGCACCCCGTCCACGACGTGCAGCAACGGCCAGGACTGCGGCGTGCAGGGTGACGGCTGCGGCGGCGTCATCATGTGCGGCCAGTGCACCGCGCCCGCCTACTGCGGCGGTGGCGGGTTCAACATCTGCGGCGGCAACAACGGGCTGAATCCCGACGGCGCGCCGAACTGCACGCCGACCACGTGCGCGAAGCTCGGCTTCGACTGCGGCCCCGCGGGCGACGGCTGCGGCGGTCTGCTGCAGTGCGGCTCGTGCACGTCACCGCAGATCTGCGGCGGCGGCGGCATCCCGAGCACGTGCGGAAACAGCCTGTGCACGGGGCTCTGCCAGCAGCAGGTCGGCTGCGACGGCGGCACGCAGACGACCATCACCGGCAAGGTCATCGCCGGCACCATCCCGATGTTCGGCACGCCCGACCCGGTGCCGAACGTTCTCGTGTACGTCGCCAACGGTCCGATCCAGCCGTTCCCGCCCGGCGTGCAGTGCAGCCAGTGCGGGTCCAACGTGAGCGGCAACCCGCTCGTGCAGACGACGACGGCCTACGACGGCACCTTCACCCTGGCCAACGTGCCGGCGACGAACGTGCCGCCGAACAACCCGCTGCACCTCGTCATCCAGCTCGGGTACTGGCGCCGCGAGTTCTTCTTCAACAACGTGCCCGCGTGCACGACGACGGCCATCGGCAACCTCGTGATGCCGCAGACGCAGGCGCAGGGCGACATCCCGCTCACCGCCATCTCGACCGGCTCGGTCGACTCGCTGGAGTGCGTGCTCCTCAAGATGGGCATCGACCAGAGCGAGTTCACGACGCCCGCCAACGGCGGCCGCGTCCACATGTACGAGGGCAACGGCGCGAGCCTCACCGGCGGCACGCCCGCCGAGACGGCCCTGATGGCCAACGGCGGGTCGTACATGAACTACGACCAGATCATCTTCCCGTGCTGGGGCGTGGACCCGGTCAGCAGCGCGTCCAACCGGAAGTCGGCCGCGGAGCTCGGGAACCTCGTGAGCTACGCGAACGCGGGCGGGCACTTCTTCGCCACGCACTACAGCTTCGCGTGGGAGTACCAGAACGCGCCGTTCAACACGGTGGTCAAGTGGCACGTCGACGCCGACTCGGCCAACGGACCCGATCCGTTCACCGTGCAGCTGCCGCCCACCAATCCCAAGGGCACCGTCTTCTCCAACTGGCTGCACCTCGTGGGCGCGATGCCCAACCCGCAGACCGTGCAGATCGCCTATCCGCGCCACGACGTCGACTCGGTCACGGCGCAGTCGGTCGACTGGATCGACGGCAAGATCCCCGGCGACACGTCCAACATGATCGCGCACTTCACGTTCGACACGCCGGTCGGCGCACAGACGCAGTGCGGCCACGCGATCTACAGCGACTTCCACGTCGCCAACGCGGCCACCAGCTCGGCCACGATCTTCCCGAGCGAGTGCATGAAGAACGAGACGACGGGGGTGACGTGCTCGAACGCCGCGCCCTGCCCGATGACCGCGCAGGAGAAGATCCTCGAGTACATGATCTGGGACCTCTCCTCCTGCGTCGGGCCCCAGACGCCTCCGACGTGCACGCCGATCACCTGCCAGGACCAGAACATCAACTGCGGCCCCGCCGGTGACGGCTGCGGCAACGAGCTGATGTGCGGCACCTGCACGCCTCCGCAGACCTGCGGCGGCGGCGGCGTGCCCGGCCAGTGCGGCGCGCCCCCGGGCGGCAACTGCACCCCGATGACCTGCCAGCAGCAGAACATCAACTGCGGTCCGGCGGGCGACGGTTGCGGCAACGAGATCATGTGCGGCACGTGCACGCCTCCGCAGACCTGCGGCGGCGGCGGCAAGCCGGGCCAGTGCGGCTACCCGGACGGCGGCCAGTGCCAGCCCGCGACGTGCTCGTCGCAGGGCATCTTCTGCGGCCCCGCCGGCGACGGATGCGGCAACGAGATCATGTGCGGCACCTGCACGCCTCCGCTCACGTGCGGCGGCGGCGGCGTGCCCGGCCAGTGCGGGGCGCCCGACGGCGGAAGCTGTCTGCCGACGTCCTGCGCGCAGCAGGGCATCCAGTGCGGCACGGCGAGCGACGGGTGCGGCAACGTCCTCGACTGCGGCTCGTGCCAGCAGGGTCAGACCTGCGGCGGCCAGGGCTGCACGCCGGGCCACTGCTGCATCTCGAACCAGTGACGCAGACCAAGGGCTGACGAGACGGAGAGCAAACCGGCACTCCAGGTTGACGAGAAGGAGCGCAAACCGGTCCTACGGGTCGACAAGAAGGCGAACGCCGGCCCTACAGGTCGACAAGAGAGGGGAAGAAGATCAGGAAGATCAGAAGATCAAAAGAGGGTTTTGTGGATCCCAACCAAACCCCTTCCCGATCTTTTGATCTTCCTCCCTTTTCTCTCCTCTCACTCTGGCGCCGCGAGCTCTCTTACTCGTCTCACTGTCAGGCCCGGACGCGCCAGTTGCCGAGGAACGAGCGACCGACCTCGTCGCACGTCGGGTCGGTGACCACGAGCTCGGGCCGGGCCTTGTTGCACACGAGCACCGCGTTCTGGCGGAAGACCCGCCCGAAGGCGACGGCCTCGTCGCGGTCCATCCCGTGCACCAGCCACGAGGGCTCGCGCCAGGTTCCCTCCGGGTCCTCGTCGTAACCGACGCACGGCTCGACGCGGTAGACGCCCAGGATGAGGAGATCGCGCATGACCTGGTGGCGCACCTCGTTGACCTTGCGCGGCAGCAGCATCGACCGCGGGTTGTAGGCGGTGATGACGACGAAGGGCTTCTGCAGGAGCTCGGGCAGGGCGGTCGTGTCGGCCACGATGTCGCCGTCCAGCGACGCGCGCAGGGGGCCGCTCGGCGTCGGGAACTCGTAGACCGTCGCGAGGTAGCTTCGAAGGAGGTTCTGATCCATCAGGCGCTCGGGGCACTCGGATACCACGATCCGATGTCCACGAGGGCCTCCAGCATGCGCCTGTGCTCGGGGGTGGGCACGGTGAAGCCGTCGGCGTGCATCAGGGCGCGCGCCGCGGAGTGCACGCGCAGGGGGAGGGCGTGGAGCAGGGCCGACTCCAGCGCCGAGCGCACCCGCGGCGGTAGATCGCGGCGCACGGCGAAGAGGTCCGAGGGGATGGGCCCCGCCTCGAAGACCGGCCGCAGCTCGGCGCTCGTGAGCCCGGCGTCGCCGGCGTAGGGCGAGCGGGCGAACCGGAGGTCGTTGCCGTCTGCGTGGGCGCACGTGGCGCCGACGTCCACCTTGCCGTCCAGGACCGCGCGTGCCACGGCGGCGTGGGAGCGCACGAAGACCTCGCTCGAGAACGCGTCGGTGAGGCGCACGCCGGCGCGGGCGAGGGCGCTCCGCAGCACGGCGTAGCCGCTCGCGCTCTCGCGATCGACCCAGGCGACGCGGACGTTGCGCAGATCCGAGATGGAGTGGATGGTCGAGTCGGGGCGCGTGACGAGGACCGTGGTGTACGCGGTCGTCCCGTGCCGCACGGCGACGGCGATGGGCTCCGCCAGGCGCTGGCGCGCCGCGCGCGCGGCGACCAGCGGCGGGAGCCACGCGAAGCTCACGAGGCCCTGCTCGATGCCCGCGAGCACGATGCGGTAGTCGGCGGCGTGGTGCACCTCCACGTCGCTCTGCAGCGCCACGGCGAGCGCGCCGACGAACTCACGCTCGCGCGCGTCCCCTTCCTCCCCGCGCGGGATCAGTCCCAGCCGCAGCCCACCCATGGCCACCCAGGGTAGCGCGTTCAGCCGTCGAAGCGGTACCCGACTCCGCGAACCGTCACGAGATGCCTGGGACGCGCCGCGTCGGGCTCGAGCTTGGCGCGGAGCTGCTGGATGAAGTTGTCGATCGTGCGCGGCGTGCCGTGATGGTTCGGGCCCCACACGCGGGCGAAGATGGCATCGCGCGACAGCGCCGCCCCGCGTGCCTCGATGAGACACACGAGCAAGTCGAGCTCGGTCGCGGTCATCTCCACGAGCGCTCCCGACTTGTGCACCGTGCGCGCGGTGACGTCGACGCGCACGTCGGAGAACGCGTGGACCGTGTGCACGTTCTCGACCGGGCGCGGTCCGCGACGGAGCGCCGCCTTCACGCGGGCGAGGAGCTCGGCCAGGCTGAAGGGCTTCGCGACGTAGTCCTCGGCGCCGAGCTCGAGCCCCGTCACCTTGTCCATCTCGCCGGTGCGGGCGCTGAGCATGATGATGGGCATGGCGAGCCCCTCGCGCCGGAGCGCCTGGAGCACCTGGAACCCGTTTCTCATCGGCAGCATGACGTCGAGGATGATGAGGTCCGGCCGCTCGGCGCGGGCGATGTCGAGCCCTCGCTCCCCGTCTTCCGCCGAGAGCACCGCGTAGCCCTCCGACTCGAGGTTGATGCGCAGGCCGAGCATGATGCTCGCGTCGTCCTCGACCACGAGCACGGTGCGCTTGGGGCCTTCGCCCGTCGTGGCAGTCGTCTCGGGGCTCGTCATGCGCGCTTGGCCTCCGGGGGCGATGACTGTGTCTGCGCCCGCTCCGCGGGCGACGCGCTCGCCCGCACCGTCTCGGTCGTCGGGGCGAGAGGTATCACGATGCGGAAGGTCGAGCCCTTGCCCGTCTCGCTCTCGAGCTGCACGCGACCGCCGTGCGCGCGCACGACGTGCTTCACGATGGCAAGACCGAGCCCGCTCCCCTCGCGCTGGCGCGAGAGGCGGTCGTCGATGCGGTAGAACTTCTCGAAGATGCGGCGGTGCTCGGTGCGCGGGATGCCGTCGCCGTTGTCGACCACTTCGAAGGCGACGCCGTGCTGCACCGCGTGGGCGCGGAGCCTCACGGTGGGAGGAGTGCCGCCGTACTTCACGGCGTTCGAGAGCAGGTTGATGACCGCGTCGAGCATCGCCGCGCGGTCCACGTGGACGTCGGGCAGGTCGGGGTCGATCTCGGTGGAGAAGTCGACCTCGGGGTGACGGTGGCGCATCGGCTCGAACGCCTTGACGGCGTCGTCGACGATGACGCTCACGGGCTCGCGCTTCAGCTCGTACTGCTTTCTGCCTGCTTCCATGCGGCCCCAGTCGAGCAGGCGCTCGATGCGGTGCGTGAGGCGCTCGGCCTCGCGGCTGAGC
>DATJYG010000365.1:0-2725 GCA_035499695.1 Polyangiaceae bacterium | reverse complement strand
TCGGGCAGCCAGAGCTTGAACTCGATGTTGCCCTTGGCCGGCGGGCGCTGGACGTACGTCAGCGTGGCGCCGAACGCGCCCTTGCCTTTCTTGACGTCCCACTCGTGGTGGCGCTTCCACTCTTTGACCTCGCAAACGCCCGGCGACTTCACGCCCGCGAGGACGATCGTGTACCAGGCTTCCGGCTGCCGGATAGGATTGTTCTCGGCGATCTTGGCCATGGGTGGTTCAAAGCGATCGGATGGCGCAATATAGTGAGCATGAAGCGCTCACTCTTGCTGGTCTTGCTGGTTGGTTGCGGCGCGCCGGACCCGGTGGGCGGCGACGCCGCCGGGCTGCCCGACGCGGCCGACGAGCCCGTCGGCGTCGAGCACGACGCGGCGCCCGAAGCCGCAGCACTGGATGCCGGTGCCGAAGACGCAGCGAAGGAGGCCGCAGCGCCCGATTGGATTGGGCAGATCGAGCAGACCTGCGGTGCGGGCTGGGCGTGCTGGTGGACGACCGACCACGGCTACGATACCGACGCGGGCTGCGTCGCGTGCACCATCCACTCGAACGCGAGCTGCTCGCCGTGGGGCAAGGGCTGCGAAACGAACGGCACGGGCATCGGCGGCGGAATCGTCGACGCCGGGCCGCCGATCACGATGGAGTACTGCCCCGACCGGACCACCTGCGAGCCGTTCTGATGGACGACGCGCGCGCAGTTGCCCGCGATGTGCTGCTCGCCTTCGGGGAAGACCACGACGGCTTCATAGTCGGCGACTTCGTCTCGGTTCCGGACGACGACGCGGGGTTCGATGACGGGTCGCCTTGGCGCATCGAAGGCTTTTATTGGGCCGTCGGCGGCCCAGCGGCGTGGGGTTGGGATAGAGCGAGAAACCAACACATGGGGCTCTTGAATAAGTTGCGTTTGGAGGAGCCGTTCTGATGAGCAAGGCCGCCGCCGTTGTAGTCCTACGCGCCTACGCTGGGGTACGTGTGGTGGACCGAGCTTGTGCTGGTCCAACGATATTAGGTGCGGAACGGGTTGCGCGGGACGGCGCCGTTGCCGTTGTCGCGCGCGATCGCCAACCCGCTCTGCGCTAGCCGCAACTCGTTGACCATCTTGTTGCCGAGCGCGACGCCATTCGCGACCGAACGCCGGTCCTGCGGCGAAAGCTCCGAGACGCTCTTCACGACCGCGTCGGCCGGCAGCTCCAGCTCGTCGAGGCTCGGCATGAGCAGCAGCGGCGACGCTACGTGCTGCATGTTCACCTCGCCCGGGCGCGGGCCCGGCGACGTCGAGACGCTCATCTGCATCGCCTTCGTCAGCACGCGCACCTGCCGGCCGCCGATGATGTCCGTGTCCTTGAGCACGATCTCGCCGACGAGCCACTGCCCGCCCACGAACACCAGGGAAAGATTCGCCGTCGATTCGCTCATGTTCCGCCTTGCCTCACGTAGTCCCAGAACGCCACCCATCCCAGGTACGCCGTGATGCTAGCAGAGAGGCCGGACGATTGCGCGGCCGACGACAGCGCGGCCGCGAAGCTGGAGATGGTCGTGGCCGGCAGCGACGCGAACGCCTGCGTCGGCTGCGTCACAAGCTGCGCCGTCTGGCTGCCCGACGGGACGACGAGCGGCCCGAGCACCACGCCGCCGCCGGTGTAGCTGCCGGTCGCGAAGCTGCCCGCGAGGGTGACCGTCAGCGAGACGATGCTCGACACCGTGAAGGTGCCGTTCGCCGCCGCCGCGCCTTGGATGCCCGTGACCGTGACGATGTTGCCGACCGCGAGCCCCGACACCGTCGAGAGCGTGAGCTGCACCGGCGCGAGCGCCGGGACGGCCGTGACGTTGGCGACGAACTGCTGCGACACCGGCGCGCTGTTCTGCGCGTACGACACGAACGCGTACGCGCTACCGAGCGACCAAGGCTGCGGCATCTGCACCGGGCTCGGGTTGGCGGCCTGGACGCCGAACGCGACGAGGTACGTGCCCTGTGCCGGGCTGGAGACCGAGCAGCCGATGGCGTTGAACGCCACCGTCTGGGCGATGTTCGCCGTGCTGCCGACGATGGTGCTCACCCGAGCCCCGCAGCGTGGGCGGCGCGCTCGATCATGAGCGTGAGGTTCTGCTCCAGCGCGTCTTCGACTTCGCGCGCGCTCGCGCCGGTCTGGATGGAGATGGCGTTGGGGTGGATGTTCAACACCATGCCGCCCTTCGACTCGCCGCCGCTCTTGGCTGCGGCGCCGTTCATCGCGGCCGAAGCGATCGCGCTGCCGTCACCCGCGCTCGCCTTGATGCCGATGTTGAAGCCCTCGCCCGTGTACTTGCCGAGCTGCTCCATCACTTTGCTCGGCGACTGGATCTTGAGCGCCGTCTTCACGCCAGTCTTCACGGCGTCGCCGACGAGCGTGGCCGTCTTCTGGAGCTTCGCGAGCCCGCCGATCAAGCCCTCGATGAGGCCCATGATCATGTCCTTCGCAGCCTCGACGAACACGATCTTCAGGCCCTTCAGCTTCTTGCCGAGGCCGGCGCCCCACTGCTGCGCCTTGCCCATCACCTTGTCGCTGATGTACATCGCAGCGACGAAGCCGGCGACGGCTGCCGTTACGGCGACGAATGCCGTCGCGAGCGGGATGAGCGCGACGACCGTGGTCAGGACGAGCACCGCGCCGACGGCTGCGATCGCGATGCCGACGGCCTTCATCACGTCCTTGATCGTCTGCCAATTCTTCTTGATGAA
>DATJYG010000364.1:0-21521 GCA_035499695.1 Polyangiaceae bacterium | reverse complement strand
TGTGTGCCCTCGCAGTCGGCGCCGTCGTGGCGGCCACGCTCGCCGTGCTCGCCGCCTGCGACCAGCACGGGACCCTCGCTGCCCCACCCGAAGCGGGCGCGATGGATGCGTCGTCGGTGGACGCGGACGCGACGACCGGCGACGCCGAGAGCACGGGCGACGCGAGCGATGCGGGCACGGTCGAGGAGCTTCGAACCGCCGACGTCTGCGGCGACGCGCCGTATGTGACGCTCGGGATCCTCGTCGTCCAGCTCAACATCGCGAACCTCGACGCGGCGACGCCGCTGCCGGGCGCGACCTTCACGTCGCCGCTCTGTCCGGGGCTCGTGAAGACGAGCGACGAAGCCGGCGTCATCGAGGGGCTCGTCTCGAAGGACGTGCCCTTCTACGGGCGGCTCCAGGCGCAGGGATACGTCTCGGAGCTGGCGCCCGAGGAGATCTTCGACGCCGACAGCACTGGCAACAAGGTGGAGATGCTGTCCTCCTTCCTGGCGAAGGTCATCTTCCCGGGTGGTCTCGACGGCGGTTCGACGGTGATCGTGATCGCCGCGCAGAAGCTCGAGGACGACGCCGGCGCATGCTCTTCGCTCGACGGCATCACCTTCGGTGTCCCGGGGCACCCCGAGGCGACCGTCTACTACCTGTCGGCGGGCATCCCCCCGCAGCTGACCGATGCGGGCGTCACCTCGAGCCTCGGGCTCGCCGCCATCACGGGGCTCGCGGGCGGGCAGCTCGTCACCCTCGACGCGGGCAAGCCCGGGTGCCACGTCGTCTTCGTGCACGGGCCGCTCACCGGACGCGTGCCGCTGGAGAACGGGTTCGCGTCTCTGATGCCGGCGTATCTCTCCCCCTGAGCGATGCTGTTCAACAGCCCGCTGTACGGCGCCTTCCTGGTCGGCGCATGGATCGTGTTCTGGCTCCTGCGCCGGCTCCGGGTGCCGCGCGCGCTCTTCCTCGTCGCGGCGAGCTACGGCTTCTACTTCTACGGCACCTGGGACGCGGCGCGCGACGAGCCGGTGCCGCTCGCGCCGGTGCACTGGGCGCTGATGTGCCTCGGCGTCATCTTCGTCGGCAGCACCATCGACTACTTCGTCGGGCGGGCGCTCGGTCGCGTCCAGGCGCGCGCGGCGCGCAACGCGCTGCTGCTCACGTCGATTGTCTACTACCTGGGCGTCCTCGCGGTCTTCAAGTACTGGAACTTCGCGGCGGACTCCTTCGCGTCGCTCTTCTCGACGCTGGGGATGCACGTGCACGTGACGCGACTGCGGCTCGTGCTGCCCTTCGGCATCTCCTTCTTCACGTTCGAGACGATGAGCTACACGATCGACGTGTGGCGGCGCGAGCTGCCGCCGGCCGACAGCTACCTCGACTACCTGCTCTTCGTCTGTTTCTTCCCGCACCTCGTCGCCGGGCCGATCGTGCGCCCGCGACAGATGCTCCCGCAGCTCGCCGCCGAGCCGCGCGCCGACGCCGCCGCGCAGTCGCGCGGGCTCTGGCGCATCGCGACGGGGCTCCTCAAGAAGGTCGTCGTCGGCGACTTCCTCGCGCAGGCCATCGTCAACCGCGTCTTCGCGACTCCCGAGCGATTCACGGCGCTCGAGGTGCTGCTGGCGACGTACGCGTACGCCGTGCAGATCCACGCCGACTTCTCGGGCTACAGCGACGTCGCGATCGGCAGCGCGGCCCTCTTCGGGTACGAGCTGCCGGAGAACTTCGACGCGCCGTACGTGTCGACGAACCTGCAGGAGTTCTGGCACCGCTGGCACATCTCGCTCAGCACGTGGCTGCGCGACTACCTCTACAAGCCGCTCGGCGGCTCGCGCGGCAGCGCGCTGGCGACCTATCGCAACCTGATGATCACGATGGTGCTCGGCGGCCTGTGGCACGGCGCGTCGTGGAACTTCGTGCTCTGGGGAGCGCTGCACGGGGGCGCCCTCGCGGTGACGCGCATGTGGCAGCGAGCGCGCGGCGTGGCGGACGGCGCACGAGGGTGGAGCGTCGGCCGGGTCCTCGCGACCGTGGCCACCTTCCACTTCGTGTGCTTCGCCTGGATCTTCTTCCGCGCTCCGTCCTTTGCGCACGCGACGCTCGCGCTCGGACAGATGGCGCACGGCACGTGGGTGCTCGATCACGTCACGGTGCGCGTGATCCCCGTGGTCGCGCTCGCGTTACTCATCCACTTCATCCCGCGCGACTGGGAGGCCCGGATGCGTGAAGCATTCGTGCGTACCCCGGCGGTCGTTCAAGGAGTCGTCCTCGCGGCGGCTGCCGTCGCGCTGCACGTCGCGGCGAGCGCGAAGCCCGAACCGTTCGTCTACGGTCAATTCTGAGTCAAGATGTGGTGGATGCGCGGGTCGATTCTCCTCGTGCTGGCGATCGCGGCGTGTGCTCACACGCCGAAAGCTCAGCCGGCGCAGGCGCAGCCCCCGGTGCACACGACCCTCACGCCCGCCGAAATCGCTTCCCGCGCCCTTCCGGCGGTCGTCACCATGCGCACCGAGCAGTCACTCGGGACTGGCTTCGTCGTGCGCCCCGACGGGTGGATCGCCACCAACCTGCACGTGGTGGTCGGCGGCCCGCGCGTCAAAGTGACCCTGCGAGACGGGCGCGATCTCGACGTGGTCGAGGTGCTCAACGCGAGCACCAACTACGATCTTGCGCTCGTGCGTGTGGAGGCCAAGGGGCTTCCGACGCTCAAGCTGGGTGACAGCGACGCCATGCGCCCCGGCGACTCCGTGGTTGCGATAGGCAACCCGATGGGGCTCGAAGACACGGTCTCGAACGGGCTCGTGAGCGGTCGACGCAAGGACGACGCCGGAGTCGAGTTCCTGCAGGTCTCGGCGCCCATATCCCCGGGCTCGTCCGGAGGACCCATCATCAACGACCGGGGAGAAGTCATCGGGATCGCGGAGCAAGTGCTCGTCCAGGGGCAGAACCTGAACTTCGCGGTGCCGATTCGCTACCTGCTCCCGATGATCCAGAAGCCCGACCCGGTGCCCTTCCAGGAGTTCGCGGCGCTCGTCGCCCAGATGGTCGCGGCGCACCAACCGAAGCAGCGCGCCAGCGTGCCGCATCACCCGCTGTCCATCCTCGACGGCTGCCCCCAGCCCGCGCAGCGGCTCGTGGTGAAGATGATCGGCGAGGCCGTCCAGGTGGGCGCGCCGCTCTACAACCACGGCAACGCGGACGGCTGCTACCACGTGTACGACGGGGCGGCGTCGGACCTCGAGCGCAAGCTCCCGCCGGCCTGCAAGGGACCCATCAAGGCGCTCGCCGACGCGCAGAAGCGGGCAGGCGCGATGAGCAATCCCGACAGTCAGGCTTGGGCCATGCGCGACGCGTTCGACGGTTTGCTCGAGGTCATCGCGCGCAAGCAAGAGCAGTAGGCTGCTACCGTGTGCGCGATGCCGACGCGCACGGAGAGACTCTTCTTCGGCGTGGCTGACCTGCTCGCGGGAGCCCTCGTCGCCGTCGGCGTGTTCGCAGGTCTCCCCGCGCGATGGTGGCCCGTGGACGTGGGGGCAGGGCTGCTCGCAACCCTCGACGTCGCCGCGGGCGTCGCGCTCCTCGTCGGAGTCCGCTGGGCTCCGCGACTCGTGCGGGTGGCATGCGCCGTATCGCTCGCGCTCGGGCTCCTCACCGTGACGGTGGGAGCGATCACCGCGAGCTGGTTGGCCGGTGTCTACGGACCCATCGGCAGCGGCGGAGCCCTCATCCTCGGCCTCGTCGCCGCGCTCGTGCTGCCCTACGCAGTCGCATTGCCGCTCGCGCAGCTCGTCTGGCTCCGGCCGCGGGCAGGCGAGGACCGCACGTGAAGCCGCGCACCGCCGCGCGCATCGTGATCGTCTGGGCGGTCGCGACCGCGGCCACGTGCTTGGTCGTGCACCGGACGTTCGCGCTCCGTCCCGACGAGTCGCACCCCAGCGCCGTGGTGGCCAGCGTCTGGTCCGCCGGCGCGCTCGTAGGCCGCGCCGTCCTCGCCCACGAGAGCGACTCCGACGCGGGCATCGACGCCGCCATGGCCGCCCACCCCGGGGCGACGCTCGTCCGCGAGAGCATCGTCGCGGAGGGACCGATCCTCGCTCGTCTCCCGCTGGCCTTCATGTTCTCGCTCGTCCCGGGGCGCGACGGGATCGCGGCGAGGCTCGACGGGCGCACCGCCTACGTCACGCCCGACGAGCTGCTCGCCCGCCAGGCGTACGACCGCGGCCTCTCGATCGGGGCCGTCCAGCTCTCCTTCGGCCTCGACGTCCCGACGACGCTCGCGATGCTCGCGGATCGCCTCGGCGTCACCGCGCGCGACGTGCTCGACCGTGCATCGCTCTCGCGCATCCGCGTGGTTCGACGCGTGCCCACGCGCCCGGCGGTGACTCCGGACTCGCTCACCGCCGACACGGCTCGCCGTGGCGCACTCGCAGCAGCGCGGTACCTCGCTCGCAACACGGACTCGGAGGGCCGCTTCCGTTACCTGGTCGAGGCGCCCACGAATCGCGCGCTGCCCGGCTACGACTGGCCACGCCACGCGGGCGCCACGCACTTCCTCGCCGAGGCCGCCGCCTCCGGAGGGGATCCCGACATCGCGTTCGCAGCGCTGCGTGCGGCCGGTTACATACGCGACCACGCGCTCGTCCGGTGTGGCTCGCTCCGCTGCGTCGGCGACGGCGCCTTCGCCGACGTGGGCTCCAGCGCTCTCGCCATCCTCGCGTTCGTCGAGATCGCGCGCACCGGCCTCGACCCGGCGTACGCCCTGCTCGTGCGCGACCTCGCCGAGTTCCTCCGGTCGCAGCAGCGACCCGACGGAGAGCTGATGCACGTGTACGACCGCGCTGCCGGCCACCCGGTCGACGTCCAGGCCCTCTACTTCAGCGGCGAGGCGACGCTCGCGCTCTCGCGCGCTCATGCGCTCCTTCACGACGATCGCGACCTCGAGGCGGCCAAGCGCGCGCTGAATCACCTCGTGCACGGCGGGTGGAGCTTCTTCGGCAGCCGTTACTACTGGAGCGAGGAGCACTGGACCTGCCAGGCCGCGGACGACCTCTGGGACCGGGCGCCGAGCCAGGATGCGCTCGACTTCTGCCTCGGATGGGCCGCCTACAACCGGAAGCTGATGTACCGAGCCGGCGAGGCCCCGCTCGACGTGGACGGCGCCTACGGGGTGGGCCCCTTCGTCACGCCGCGGCTCACTCCTGCCGGCAGCCGCTCCGAGGCGACGGTGGCGACGCTGGACATGGCCCGCCGGGCCGGCCGTCCTCAGGAGCAGCTCGCAGCGCTCGACCGGTCGTTGCGACGGTCACTGGCCCTTCTCTTGCGACATCAGTTCGCGTTGTCCCCAGGGGTCTACCCGAGCTACCTGATGGCTGAGCCGGAGGCTGTGGATGGGGCCGTGCCGGGTAGTGAGGTCGACTGGCTCCTGCGCATCGACTACGCCCAGCACGCGGGAAATGCCCTGCTTCGCTGGGCCGAGGCAGCCAGTGCCGCGACAAACGTGCAGCCAGAACAACCTGGGGGAAGCTTGCGCACAAAAAGTTGGTGAAAGGGCGAGCCGAGGTTAGGTTAATAAGGCCGGGGCGGTTCGTACCGCCTCGGACGGGGCAAATGCCGGAGTCCGACATCCGACGAGCTTCGACAGGCACACGGCGCGAGGGCCGTCGCAGCCTTTCGGCTTACGGGTCGCATGCTCGGGGGGACCGGCTTCTCGCGGGGAACGACCGCGCCGCGCGTCACGGGCACACCCGGGGGCGACGTCAGGTTGCGGTCGAGGGTTCGGATGCCGGGGCCTGGAGCGCCGGCATCGCGCTCGCCCTCGTCTACCCCCTCGTGCGGCGTTCGCGCCGGATGAGAGGGGTCGAGACGAGGGCGGCCGCCGAAGGGAGAGCGATGAAGAGGAAGCCCAGCATCAAGAGCCTCGAAACCGTGTCGATCGAGGAGGCGCAGGCCTATCTCGAGTACTCGAGCGGCGACGAGCTGGATGCGGCGTACGCGTTGGCGTGGGACAGGAACCGGCTCGACGGCAGCATCTCGCCGCCGGACGAGGCCGAGGTACACCACGCTCTCTTCCTCCTCTGCCGCTCGCGCGGAAAGGTCGCGCCGAGCTTCGACGAGATGCGCATCGAGCTTCGTCGCCGCGTCGCGGCCTGACCGAGTGCTCTACCGCGGCGAATGCAACGCCGCCGCCTGCCGCCGATCCTGCTGCTCGTAGGTGCTGCGCTGCTGCTCCTCAGCGGCATCCGGCCGGCCGACCGCTTCACCTGGTGGCTCGAGGTAGCGCCGGCGCTCGTCGCCGCGCCGGTGCTCGTCGCGACCTACCGCCGCTTCGCGTTCACCGACGTCGTCTACGTGCTGATGCTGGTTCATGCATCCATCCTGATGCTCGGGGGCCATTACACGTACGCGGAGGTGCCGCTCGGCTTCTGGATGCAGAAGGCGTTTCACCTCGCGCGCAACGACTACGACCGGATCGGCCATTTCGCCCAGGGCTTCGTCCCGGCGATGGTCGTTCGCGAGGTAGTCGTGCGCCGGAAGATCATCCGCGGCGCCGGCTGGACGTTCTTCTTCGCGGTCAGCGTGTGCGGCATGGTGACCGCGCTCTACGAGATCGTAGAGTGGCTCACCGCCGTGAGCGCGGGCGGCGGAGCCACGGCGTTCCTCGGCACGCAGGGCGACCCGTGGGACACGCAGGAGGACATGGCCACGTGCTTCGTCGGCGCGCTCGCGGCGCTCGTGCTCCTCGGTCGCGTCCACGACGGGGCGATGCGTAGGCTCGATCGATCGGCTTGAACTGGCGATGGGCGCCGCCCCGTCTACAGGCGCTTCTCGTAGACGTTGTCCTCCCACGCGTTGTCGACCTCCTCGAGGAGGACGAAGCCGTTTCGCTCGTAGAGCTTGCGCGCGCGGGTGAAGCGACGCGAGGAATCGAGCCAGATGCGGTCGTAGCCAGCGCGCCGCGCGAAAGCTTCGGCGTGCTCGTACAGCTGCTGGCCCAGGCCGGAGCCGCGCACGTCTGGACGCAGGTAGAGCCGCTTGATCTCGCACGTACGTTCGTCCTTGGGACGAATCGCGACGGTCCCGACGACCTCGCCGCCGTCGTCGAGCACCCAGAAGCCGGCGCGATCGCCGGCGTAGCGCTCGTGGGCTTCGCCGAGATCGCGCTCGACGCCGGCGACGTTGGACTCGAAGCCGAACTCACCGAGGACGCGCGCCACGAGGGCAATCACGGTGTCGCGGTCGCGCGGATGGTAATCGCGGATGATCATGCGCGCCCTCGGCTCCGGCCCGTGGTCAGGCCGCCCGCGATGAGGTGGGCGACGCGCAGGGGCTCGGGGATGTTGCCATGCAGCGTCGTGGCGGTCACGAGGGCGCGCGCTTTGTCGAGCGAGAGGCCGACGCGCTGTACGTAGATCTTCCCGAGCGGTTCGATCGGGCCAGCGTGCTCGATGAGCCGCCACTTGCGGGCTGCGCCTCGAACCGGAGGCCGCACGGCGGGAGCGTCGCTGAAGAGCGCGCGCCGCACCGCCGCCATGTCCGGCGCGTGCCGCATGACGACGAGCACGGGCACCCCGAGGCGCTCGCTCAGGGCGTGGACGTCGACCACGTTGAACCCTGCGACCGCGATGCCCTGGAGCATGACGGCCCGCACGGCCTCGGCGAACTGGCTGCTCTCGACCATCGCCACCATCGCGTCGGTGGAGTCCGTCCCGTCGCGCCGCACGTGTCCGGTGAGCACGCCGTCGAGCCGCGTGCGCGAGCACACCCCGCCGACCAGCAGCACGTTCCCTCGGTGCTCGCGCGCGAACGGTCCGTCGTCGAAGCCGATGACGTTCAAGCCGGCGCGCAGTCTACCGAGTCAGTTGGGGGGCGCGAGGTAGGGGAACGAGAGCGAGGGCGGCTTCGTCGGGCCCGCGATGCCCTGGCTGATCGAAGGGCCTCCATCGCGGTTGGCGGTCACGACGAGCTGCAGCGTCTCGTCGACGACGTGCTCGCCCGGCGTGCGGCCGCCGCAGGTCGTGTGGGGGGCCGCGCGGCCGAGGAAGACCTCCTGCTCGATGTCGAGGTAGCTCGAGACGAAGCCGCCGTCCGAAACGCAGGACTGCGACGTGTCCACGAGGAGCGTGTCCCCGAGGAGCATGGGGAGCAGCGCGCCCCCATCGGCCCAGTCGACCGGGTCCGGGCCGGCGTCGCCCACCACGAGCGAGTCGAGCTCGGCGAGCCGCGACGCCAGGGCGTTCTGGAGCGCGCGCGGTTGCGTGGGCTCGAAGCTCGGCTGGGCGTTGTATTCGTCCTGGAGCGTGCTCGGCACCAGGAGCACGGTGACCAGCGGCCTGCCGGCGCGGTCGACCTGGCCGAGCCCGAAGCCGCCTCCGTCCGTCCCTGCGTCGGAACCCGACGTCGCGTCGCCGCCGTCGGCGCCCGGGACGTAGACGTCGATGCCGGTCGACGATTCCACGGGCGCGCTGCACCCCGAGCCGAGGGCGGCCGCGACGCAGAGGACGAGCGCGGCGCTGCGCATCTAGTGGCTCCTCCGCACCGTCTCGGCAGCGACCGCGATGACCGGAGCGGCGTCGCCCCCGGCGTCGCCGACCGTCGCGAAGACGCTGCTCTCGAGCTCCACCACGATCGCGAGCACGTTGGCTCCCGCGAAGGCGTTGGCCCCGGTGAAGCTCGCCGCGCCCGTGCGAATCGTCGCGAGCGCTCCCTGTCGATCGAAGAAGGCCGGATCGGCGCGCGTTCCCGCGAACACGCGCATCGGGCTCTGCGCGTCTCCGCCGCCCGTCGGGTCTCCCACCGCAGTCGTCGCGGTCAGGCCCCCGGGCGCCGTGCACGTCACGTGCATCGAGCCTGCGTCGAAGCGGCACACGACGTCGCGCGCGGTCGTGTCGAGCGTGAACGGCTGCAGCACCTCGACACGCTGCACGCGGAACGCGTAGTCCACCGAGGGGGAGAACGTGGCCGCATCCCCCGCGTAGGGCGTGACGGCCATCGCGAGCACGACGTGCGAGGGGTTCTCCGGGCTGGTGAACGCGAAGACGTCGGTGATGTCCGACTGTGGATCCGCCGTCACGCCCGGCCCGTCGAGGTGATCCGACGCGCGCACGGCCGAGACTCCCGCGAGCGCGACCGCCGCCGCCGCGGCAGCGGCGACGAGCAACGCGCGCCGCCTGGTCATGGCCGCGGGGAAGACTCGGTGGGCGCCGGCGCGGGCGGCGGCGCGTTGGGTCCCGGCGCCGTCCGCTCGCGCCAGGCGAGGAAGCCCAGGACCCCGATCATCATCGCGATGCCGAGCACCAGACCCGCGAGCAGCGCCGTCCTGGGCGACATCGAGTTGGGCGGTGGCAGCGAGGACAGGGGCATCGCGTCGGGCTTCGGCCGGATGACGTTCTGGACCTGATCCTCGTCGAGCGTCGCCACGCGCAGCCGCCCGAGACCCGACACACCAGCGAGTGCCTGGGCGAGCTCGTCCGCCGTCTGGAAGCGCTTGGACGGGTCGCGCGAGCAAGCGCGCGCGAACCAGGCGTCGAAGCCCGCGGGCACGCCGGGGTTCAGGTTCGACGGGACCGGCAGCGGCGCCGCGCACACCTTCAGCACGATGTCGCCGAGCACGTCGCCCTCGAAGGGAAGGCGCCCCGTCATGGCAGCGAAGGTGCACGCGCCGAGCGACCACAGGTCCGTCAGCGGCCCGGGTGCGCCGCCGACCGCGAGCTGCTCCGGAGCCATGAAGTTGGGCGTGCCGATGACGGTGCCCTCGCGCGTCGGACCGCCCATGGGCCGCGAAACCTGACCCTCGGTCGATGACGGTTCGAAGATCTTCGCGATGCCGAAGTCGACGAGCTTGACGATGAAGGGCAGGCCCTCGACCGGCTCGTCGGTGCGGGCGAGGAAGATGTTGTCCGGCTTGAGGTCGCGGTGGACGATCCCGGCCGCGTGCGCCTTCTGCAAGGCCCGCGCGGCCTGCCCGATGATCTGGGCCACCTCCCTCGCCGGGAGCTTGCCGCGCTCGATGATCGCATCCGACAGCGAGTGCCCCTCGAGGAACTCCATCACGATGTACGGCAGTCCCTCGGGCGTGACGCCGTAGTCGTACACGTGCACGGCGTGCTTGGTCTGCAGCTTCGCGGCGGCACGCGCCTCGATCTGGAAGCGGGCGCGCGCCTCCGGCTGCTCGGCGAACTGCGGCTTGATGAACTTGATGGCGACGCGCGTGCCGAGCTGCTCGTGCGTGCCCTCCCACACGGTCCCCATGCCGCCCGTGCCGATGATGCGCTGCGCGCGATACTTGCCGCCGACGAGCTGGCCCTCGAACCCAGGCGTGTCGGGTTGCGGAGGAAGGGCCACGTCGCTCATGAGCAGTGCACGAAAGCCTAGCGGATCCGCGGTGGATTGGGCCAACGCAGCGCAGCCCCTGCGCTAGCATGGGCCCGTGCGGCCGAGCCCCTTTCGACCCAGCCGGGTCCTAGCTCCCCTCGTTCTCCTCCTGCTGGGCAGCGCCTGCGACGAAAAGAGCGCCCCGGCGGAGGCACGTGAGGCCGGGGGGGCTGCCGCGGCGGCCACGACCTCGGCGCCATCCCCGGCGGAGCCGCCGCGGGCGCCGGACATCCTGGTCGACGCGTCCAACGTGGCCATCGGGACCGACCACGTGCCGACGGGTGAGCTGGGCCTGGCGGACAAGGTGGCCGTGTTCCTGACGGGCCGGCCTGCTATCGAGGGTCACACCGTGAGCATGGTGGCGATGCGTCCGGCCAAGCCCTCGAGCGTCGTCGCCGTCGTCTCCGCCCTGCGGAAGGCGAAGGCGGCGGGCGCCGTGATTCACACGGAAGCGCGCGACAACACCACCAAGGACCTGCCGCTCTCCTTCGCGACCTCGTCCTTCGACTGCGCCGCCGTCGCCTGGATCGCCAAGGATGCGGCGATCGACGTATGGCCCGCGGGCGGCGGGACGCCAAAGCGCATCATCAAGGGCCTCGCGGGCCCGGACATGACGCTCGGCACCGAGGCCATCATGAAGCAGGCGGGCTCGTGCAACGCGAACGAGCTCTTTCTCGGAGCGGATGACGCGCTCACCTGGGGGCTCGTCTTCGACCTGGGCACATCGGCGCTGGGCTCGCCGGGCGCGCGTGCGAGCGCAGCCGTGCTGATGCGCGACGCGAACCTGGGGCGCAAGCCAGCCATCGAGTAGGGCGTTCTCAGCGCCAGACGAAGAACGCCACGATCGCGGCTGCGAGCCCCAGCCAAGAGAAGACCAGGTTGATGCCGATCGGGCCCGCGAGGAGAGCCGCAGCGAAGCTCGGGCGGGGATCGGGCGCGATCGACACGAGCTCCGGCACCATGACCGCCGCCTCGTCGCGATAGCCCGCCGTGGCCACTTCCTTCGGCGATGACCTGAGGGTCGCGATGACGTGCGCGCCGCGTCCCATCGATGTGCAGCGTGCCGCCATGTCGGCGCTCGCCCGCGCCCGTACGACCGTCCCGCCGTCGCGCAGGGTGACCTCGTCGTCCACGGCCACGAGGCGCGCTCGCGCCGGCACGTCCGCACCTCTCGCCGCGGCCTCGAGCGGCACCAAGAGCTCGACCTCACCGCGCGGCCAGGTCCTCACGCGCGCGACGAGGAAACCGATCGCCAGCACCGCCGCCGCCACGATGCCGAATCCGCGGCCTCCCTCCGCATTCGTGCCGCCGCTGCCCCACCCGCCGCACGCGTTCACGCCGCCGAACGAGAACACGCCGATCGAGTTGATGAGCCCCACCGACACGAATCCCGCGGCGTTGAGACCCACGGCGATCCATCCCACGGCGTTCATGCCGATCGAGACGAACCCGAAGCTGAGCGCCCACCCGAAGGCGACGAAGCCCGTTCCCAGGGTCCCCGCCCCGAAGCGCCTCATGCTCGCCATGATACGCTCGCCTCGTCGCGTGATCCGTCGACTCCTCTTGCTCGCGATCGCGGCGCTCTCCTGCGGCAAGCCAATCGGAGGCAGCCAGAGCACCGGGCGGGGCGCGCGCGTCGACATCGATGAGTGCTGGTCCGGCCAGATGCTGGAGTTCCGTGGCGTCGAGCTCTTTCACGATCCCGACACCGCGCGGCGCGTGCGCGTCGTCGAAGATCCGGTCGCAGGCTCGCGGGTGGTCCTCCTCGGCATCGTGCCGGGCCGCGCGCGCGTGATTGTCGACGCCGACAGCTGCGCCACGTTCGACTCGCACGTCCAGAGTGGCAACAGCACCTTGAACGACATCCGCTCCGTCCGCGGCTCGCTCGAGCTCGCGTGCAGCATCGCCTCGGTCGGTGTGGTGACGGCGCACGTCACGTTCAGCGACTGCTCCTTCGACAACCGCGCGCAACAGCTCTGATCAGGAGCGGCGCCACTGGCCGGGGGGCATGCCCGTCCATCGCTTGAAGGCGCGCGTGAAGGTCGCGAGGTCGGAGAATCCGAGCTGGATCGCGACGTCGCTGAGCGTCGTCGCAGGCGCGGCGAGCGCGCGTCTGGCGACGTCGAGACGCGCTCGGTCGAGCACCTCCGAGAAGGTGGTGCCCTCCTGCTCCAGACGCCGCTGCAGGGTGCGACCGCTCATGTGCATCGCCCGTGCGACCTCCGCCACGTCGCTGCCGCCCGGGAGAGAGGAGGCGATGTGCGTCGCGATCCGGTCGGAGAACGAGGGCGACGCGGGGGACGCCCCGAGCGCGTCGACGAGCAGTGGCTCGATCGTGCCCAACGTGCGCGCGTCGGCCGCAGGCATGGGGCGATCGAGATCCTCGCTCGCGACCGAGAAGCCGCTGTCCTCGCAGCCGAACGTGACGTGGGCCGAGCCGAACAGGCCGTGCAGCGCATCGACGTGCGCCGGTCGGGCGTGGACGAACCACGCTTCGTCGATTGCGAGCGATGCCACGCTCGCGCGGACCTGGAAGAGCGCGTGGGCCACCGCGAGCTCGTGCACGTGTCGTCCCAGCCCCCGCGGGCGTCTGGGCGTACGCAGCACCCATCGATCGCCCTGCATCGTCGCCTCGAATGCCCGATGCACGAGCGGTGCCCAGCGCGCGAGGTTCCCGAGGGCGTCCCGCACCGTGGCGCTGGAGCGCACGGCGATCTCGACGAGCCGGTTCGCACGCGCGTCGAGGTGTGCCGCCATGCGAACCACCGCGTCGGCCCCGGTGGCTTGCTCGAGTGCCTCGAGGATCTGCTCGGGCAACTCGGCGCTCACCATCAGCTCCTGCCGCTCCGCGACGTCGGCGGGCAGGCCGAAGCGCCATCGCCATGCCTCGACGTCCACGCCACGCGCGACCGCGAACCGTACGACGGCGGGCACCAGCGTCGAGGGAGACGGCAGCTCCTTGCTCGGTCGCGCCATGGCCCGAGCCTCAACATAGCCGCGCCGCGAACCGGCGAAGGGTTCTGGCGCGATGGGCAAAACGATTCGGCACGACCCGCCATGGCACGAGCACGGGGCGCGCGTACGTTGAGGTCACGAGCTCCCGCCCATGACCATCCGGATCCTGCACGTCGACGGTCGCCTCCTCTTCGACTCGGAGGTCGATCGCCTCGGCGAGGCCCTGAGCATCGCCAGCGAGGAGGGCGTGGACCTCTCCGGGGCCGACCTGGCGCATGCAGACCTGCGCGGCGCCAACCTGGAGGAGTTGAGCCTCGCCGGAGCGGACCTGCGTGGAGCGCTCCTGGATGGCGTCAACGCCGAGGAGGCCGACTTCGACGACGCGCGGATGGACGACGTGTCGGCGCGCGGCGCGAACTTCGAGAACGCGACCTTCGCCGGCGCGAGCCTCGAGCGTGCCGTCCTCGACGGAGCAAACCTCGAGCGCGCGGATCTCGAGGGCGCCATCCTCGAGGGCGCACGCGCCGCCCGGGCGAACCTCGAGCGCGCCTGCCTCGCGCGTGTGCGCGCACACGCGGCGGTGTTCACGCGGGCGAACCTCGAGCGGTGCGATTTCTCGGACGCGGATCTCTCCCAGGCGGACTTCTCCGGAGCCAACCTCGAGAAGTGCGACCTGTCGAACGCGCGTCTCACGTCGGCCAGGGCGGTGGGGGCGAACATGGAGCGGTGCGACTTGCGCGAGGCCGACATGACGGACATCGACGTGAGCGAGGCGAACCTCGAGCGATGCGACATCGACGGCGCCATCTTCGACGGCGCCAAGACGCACGGAGCCAACATCGAGGGCCTCCGCGGCGACTTCCGGTCGCGCGAGGGCGGAGGGCCCTACCGATGACCGAGATCGTTCGCTGTGCGCGCTGCGGTCGGAGCTGGACCGCCGAGCTGTGGCTGCAGCTGCCGCTGGAGCGGATGCTCAGCTCTCGGGACGTCGCGGCGCACGTGAGCGCGTGGCCCGCGGACGCGGTCGTGCAGATCCGCGCTTGCACCGGATGTGGCGGTGCGATCGCCAGGACCGCCTGTCGGCACTCCTGAAGGGAGGCCCTCAGGGATATGCGAGACCCGCCCTGTTCCAGCCGGCGAGGGTCGATCCCGCGTCGTACGTGCTCTGCGCGAACTCGAGGATGGCTGCGGCCGGGTCCGGAGCGCGGCGCACGTCGTCGTACGGCAGGATGAACTCCTTGAACGTGTCGCTGAAGGACGCGCCGCGCGGGCGCACGCGCGCCGCGGCGAAGCCCTCGGGCGCTGGCGCCGTGTACGAGTAGAAGAACGCCTCGCTCGCCGCCGTCCACGGGTCGCCCGGCCAGAAGCCGAGCGAGATGCACTCCTCGTCGTACGCGTCACGGTCGATCTTGTTCTCGCGAAGCGGCGCGCGCCTCCCGTTGAAGCGCGTGACCGCGAGATCGCACGCGCCCCAGAAGAAGTGCACGGGGCTGCACTTGCCGCGGAAGCCGGCGCGGAAGCGCTGGAACACGGGCTCGGTGCGCCGCAGCGCGCCCCAGAACCGCCCGACCGCGGCGGCGTCGTAGCTCGCGTGCTCGTGGTCCTCGGCGAACGGCGTGGTGACGGGGCACTCCTGCGGCGTGCCTCCGATGCGCACCCGGACGTCGATCGCCGCGAGCTCGGCGAAGAGCGCCTCGTGGAAGTCGCACACCGCCATCGGCTTCAGGGGAATGCGGCGCACGTGGCCGTCGCTGTCGACGATGACGACCTGCTGATCGACGAAGTCGAAGTCGATCGACAGCGTCCTCGCTTCGTAGGGCATCGCGCTCGTCGTCAGTCCACGCGGCGTGACGTAGAAGGTCACGTTCCACCACTCGTTGGTCTTCGGCGTCAGCGCCATGCGGATCTTGCCGACCATCTGGACGTAGAGCAGCAGCGTCGCGTAGGTGTCGCGCCAGTCTGCGATGCGGAGCTCGGGCCAGGCGGTCATGCGGGCCATCCTAGCGGGAGCGTGCGACGGGGCACGCGGCGTGAACATCGAAGAGGCCATGCCTCGCCGACTCGCCGAGCTCGCTGGCAGCGCAGAAGCGCCCGCCTTCGCCGTGCTTCGCATCGTCGCTGGTGCGCTCTTCGCGTTCCACGGGATGCAGAAGCTGTTCGGCTGGCCACAGGGCGGCCACACGGTCTCGCTCCTGACGCAGCTCGGTGCAGCGGGCGTCATCGAGCTCGGCTGCGGCCTGCTCGTGGCCGTCGGGCTCTTCGCGCGCGCCGCGGCGTTCCTCGCCTCCGGCGAGATGGCCGTCGCCTACTTCCAAGGGCACTGGAAGCTGCACTTCGCCGGCGCCGCGTGGCTCCCCGTCGTGAACAGGGGCGAGCTCGCGGTCATCTACTGCTTCCTCTTCCTCTTCATCGCGGCGCACGGCGCCGGCATCGCGTCACTCGACGCCGCACGCGGTCGTCGTCCCTAGCGGAACCATGCATCGGCAACGCTGTCACCGATGGGCTCGGGCGCCGCTCTCGCCTCCGCGGGCGGCGGACGCGAGGACCACGCTCGCCCGCGAGCCGCGGAGAGCCACCGATCGAGCAGCTCGTCGCCGCTGTCGGTCGATTCACACACTTCACCGTCCGGGCGCGTCTCGCGCCCGTTGCCTCGCACCGTCCCCATGAGAACCTCCATCGCGCACGAGCGCGAGCGTTCTGCCGGTGTGAGTTGCCGCCCCCGTCGGAGTCGTTCAGACCGCCGTCAGCGGCCCTCGTACGCTCGCTTCAGGCCGGAGATGTCGATCTTCTTCATCTCCATCATCGCCGACATCACGCGCTGGGCGCGCGCGCGATCCGGATCACTCATGTACTGGCCGAGCAGGCGCGGAACGACCTGCCACGAGAGGCCGAACTTGTCCTTCAGCCAGCCGCACTGGATCTTCTGGCCGCCCTCGGAGAGCCGCTCCCAGTAGCGGTCCACCTCTTCCTGCGTCTCGCACTGCACGAGGATCGAGACGCCGTTGCTGAACGTGAAATGCGTGCCACCGTTGAGCGCGATGTACTCGGTGCCGTCGATCTCGAAGACGACCGTCATCACGGAATCCTTCGGTCCGGGCCCGGTCGCCCCGTAGCGCGTGATCTCGCGGATGCGCGAGTTGTCGAAGACCGACACGTAGAAGTTCGCCGCCTCTTCGGCGCGGTCGACGTACGTCAGGAACGTGATGAGCTTCGCCATGGGCTACCTCGTTGTTAATGGGGCGGACGAGGGGCCGAAGGGAGCGTACCCGGGCGTCCCGATAGCTCGACCGATCTTTTTCGTGGGCGGGATGTCGGGGCCGGGCGTAGTGGATCGTCCTCGAAGGGAGACCCCAGCCATGCTGTACGCCATCCTCTGCTACGACTCGGAGGCTGTCGTGAGCTCCTGGACGAAGGAGCAGGACGCTGCGGTCATCGCGAAGCTCGACGTGGTGACGGATCGGCTGGCCCGGGACGGGCGCCTCGGCCCCGTGGTGCGCCTGATGCCGACGACGACAGCGACGACGCTCCGAAAGGGCAAGGAGACCATCGTGCTCGACGGGCCCTTCGCCGAGACGAAGGAGCAACTGCTCGGCTTCTTCATCGTAGAGTGCGCGTCGCTCGAGCAGGCCATCGAGACGGCCAAGGACCTCGGCCGTGCGAGCAGCTCGAACGGGTCGTACGAGATCCGCCCGCTTCGGCTCTTCCGCCCCGGGAGCGCCGGGACGTGAGCCAGATCGCCTGGATCGATGCCGCCCTGCGCGGCGCTCGTCCCCAGGCGATGGCCGCCCTGGTGCGGCACTTCCGCGATCTCGACCTGGCCGAGGAGGCGTTCCAGGAGGCGAGCCTGCGGGCGCTGAAGAACTGGCCCGACAAGGGTCCTCCGCGCGACCCGGCGGCGTGGCTCATCTTCGTGGGGCGCAACGCGGCGCTCGACGGCGTTCGCAAGAAGAAGAGCGAGCGGCAGCTCCCGCCGGAGGAGGTTCTGTCGGATCTCGAGGACGCCGAGTCGGCCATCGTCGATCGGCTCGACGACGCGCACTACCGGGACGACATCCTGCGGCTCCTCTTCATCTGCTGCCACCCCGAGCTGCCGGCGACGCAGCAGATCGCGCTCGCGCTGCGCATCGTGTGCGGTCTGTCGGTCAAGCAGATCGCTCGCGCCTTCCTCGTCGGGGAGAGCGCGATGGAGCAGCGGATCACGCGGGCGAAGAGCCGCGTCGCAGGTGCGGACGTGCCCTTCGAGCCGCCCGGCCCGGTCGAGCGCGCCGAGCGGCTCGCGGCCGTGGCCACCGCGGTCTACCTCATGTTCAACGAGGGCTACTCGGCGACGGGCGGCACGGCGCACGTGCGTGCGTCCCTCTGCGACGAGGCGATCCGGCTCGCGCGACTCCTCGTGCACCTCTTCCCGGGCAGCGCCGAGATCATGGGGCTGACGGCGCTGCTGCTGCTCCAGCACTCGCGCACGCCGGCGCGGCTCGACGAGCAGGGGGAGATCGTTCTGCTCGAGGACCAGGACCGGAGCCTCTGGGATCGCGATCAGATCGGCGAGGGCCTCGCGCTGCTCGACAAGGCCCTGCGGCACCGCGAGCCCGGCCCGTACCAGGTGCAGGCGGCCATCGCGGCGATCCACGCGCACGCCGAGCGCGCCGAGGACACCGACTGGGCCGAGATCGACGGCCTCTACGCGACGCTCGAGCGCCTCCAGCCGTCGCCGGTCATCACGCTCAACCGCGCCGTCGCCGTGTCCAAGGCTCGCGGGGCCGAGGAGGCGCTCGCGATGATCGAGCCGCTCGCCAAGGACCTGTCCGGCTACTTCTACTTCTTCGGCGTCCGTGGCGCGCTGCTGCTGCAGCTCGGGCGCCACGACGAGGCGCGCGTCGCCTTCGACCGCGCGCTCGCCCTGGCCAACTCGCCGGCGGAGGCCGCACACATTCGCTCGCAGATCGATCGACTCACGCAGACCTGAAGTCGAACCGACAGGAGAACCGCCATGCAGCTCGTCCACGTCTACCTGAACTTCCCCGGCACCACCGAGGAGGCGCTCCGCTACTACGAGAAGGTCTTCGGCACGAAGATGATGATGATGCAGACGTTCGGCGACACGCCGTTCATCAAGAACCCGCCAGAAGCGGCGAAGAAGAAGATCATGCACGCGCAGCTGCCCATCACCGAGACGGTGCATCGTCGCGAAGGACAAGGCCGAGGCGGACCGCGCCTTCGAGCTCCTCAGCGCCGGTGGCAGGGTGCACATGCCGCTCGCGAACGCGCCCTGGGGTCCCTACTTCGGCATGTGCACGGATCGCTTCGGCGTACAGTGGATGGTCAGCCTGCCGAACCCGGTGTGAGGCAGGCGTTGAGAATCAACAGCGGTTGCCTTCGTTACGTGGCAGGACCGGTCGTTACCGGGCGGTAACAGCGGTACCGCGTAAAATGCGGACTCTGCCACGTGGCCCGTCTTCTGCAGGTGCGCGGGCGCCGAGCCATGCCCATCGAGCGTCTCAGTGACAACGACTTCGTCAAGCTGTCCGACCTGTGTGATAGGGCAGGCATCGCACCGGTTCTCCAGGCTCTGGGTGAGCGCCTCGCCTTCGAGAGCAACAGGGACGGCGCGTCCCCCGCCTGGGATGAAGCGTTCCGCGCCGTCATGCACGCCTTGCAGCGCGTTGCCCATCTCGAAGGGGTTCTTTGAGCCTCTGCTCAATCGCGTCGGTCGGGACGCGCGTGTCGCGCTGGATCTCGGAAGACCGCGACGGGGGTGTCCCGAAGTAGCCCGAGACGCTCGCATGTCGCCGCAATTCCCGCGGATACCGCGCGGGGCACGACCGATGCTCAGGCGAATCGGTCGTGGAAACCGACACCATCAGGCGACGTGTTCTGGCGCTCGGGCTCGCCGCCGTCTTCGCGGGCTGCGGGGCGTCGGGTTCGGACCAGGGATTCGGCGGCGGCTCCGGTGCGTCGTCGTCGTCATCCGGCGGTGCCCTGGGCGGCACCACCATGGGGACACCCGACGCCGGGCCCGGCCCGGGAGGTTTCGGGTCCACCGATGCGGGAGGCGTCGCGCCGGAGGCGGGCGGCGATGGAGGCCCGGTCGACGTGACGCCACCGTGCGACACCGGGATCCCGATCGACGACGCCGATCCGGCCAGCTTCGCGAAGGCCATGGGCATATGCACCACGGCCACCACCGACGGGTTCGGCCTCGTCAGCGCCAGCTACTCGAAAGCGTTCGGCTCGACCGCTTCGCCCCACGCGGGGCAGTGGGGAATGCTGCCCTCGTTCGGCACGCACATCGGCCCGCGCGAAGGCAAGGCGCTCGGCGTGCTGAGCACCGGATACGCGCGCGAGTACGACGACGCGCAAGGGGTGCCCATGGCGGGGCCGGCGACGAGCTGCGGCACCGCGCCGGCCGCCGCGTGCTGCTGGTCGGGAATCGCCGGGAGCTGCCCGGTGGGCACGGCGTCCGACTTCGTGAACAGCAGCCCCGACGGACCCCTCGACGGCACGAACTACCCGACGGGAACGGCGCCTCCGGGATTCCCGCAATCGTCGGTGGGCTGCATGCAAGACGACGTGGTCAACGACATGATCGATCTCAAGCTCGTGCTCAAGGCGCCGATGGACGCGACGGGCTTCCAGTTCGACTTCGATTTCTACTCGAGCGAGTGGCCGAACTTCGTCTGCTCGACGTTCAACGACGCGTTCGTCGCGTACCTCACGTCGTCGGCGATCACGAACAACATCTCGTTCGACCCGAACAAGAACCCGATCTCGGTCAACAACGACTTCCTCAACCGGTGCACGGCCGGCGCGCCGCTCGGCTGCAACCGCACCGACGGTCAGACGCCGGACCCGCCGTACACGACGTCGACGTGCGCCGCCGGGACGGCGGAGCTCGAGGGCACCGGCTACGCGGGCACGGCGCAGACCCTCTGCATGAGTGGTGCGGACGTGAGCGCGACGCTCGGCGGGGCCACCGGCTGGCTCACGACGACGGCCCCGATCCATCCGGGCGAGCAGTTCACGCTGGAGCTCATGATCTGGGACGCCGGCGACGGCATCCTCGATTCGAGCGTGCTGCTGGACCACTTCCAGTGGCTCGGCGTGTCCACGCCGACGCCGGTCACGCAGCCCGTCGCTCAGTGAGTCGCGATCAGCCGCCGTCGCCGGAACCGTTGCCGCAGATGACGCTCAGGACCCCCGTGTCGGTGCTGCAGACGCCGTTGTTGAGGGCTCCTCCGTCGGCGTTGAAGTCGATGCTGCACGCGGACATCACCGACCCGTAGTAGCTGGCACAGGCGCCGCCGCCGGCGAACACCTGTTGCTCGCAGGTGTCGAAGTCCGGTTGGCTCGTGCACGCTCCGCAGCCCGCGGAGAACAGGCACTGGACGACCTCGTCGTAAGGCGCCGCGCACGTCGTGTTGCCGTCCACGATCGCGTCGCAGCCGGGAGCGTTGGCGCCGATGAAGTTGCCCTGGTCGTCGCCCCAGAGTCCTCCGCTGGTCGTGGCGCCGGCGTCGGTCACACCGAGGCAACCGAGACACGTGGGGCTCGCGCCCTGGTACCACATGGTGCACGCGGCCTGGCTCGCGCCCGTCGAGTCGCACGCGTTGATGAACCCCGAGATCTCGTTCGCCGAGCACGCGCCCTTCTGCTGCACGACGTTCACGTAAGGAGGGATCTCGCTGCTCGGCACCATGGATGCGGGGTCCGTGCACGACCCTGGCCCCGCATCGACCGGGGGACCGCTCCCCGAGCTGCTGGCGCTACCGCCGCTCGAGTTGCTGCCGCCTCCACTGGACCCGCTGCCGCTGCCCGACGACGTGCTCCCCACGATCCCGCTGCTCCCGCCGGAGCCCGTGCTGCCGCTGGAGCTGATGCCGCTGCTCGACGTCGTGCCGCCTTCGTCGGAGGCGTCCGCGCCGCCGCCGCTGCTGCCGCCGGACCCCAGCCCGGTCACCTTGCCGCCGCAACCCTGGCCGAATGGAACGAGAGCCGCCGAGGACAAAGCCACCAAGAGCACCAGGCCGCGCCGAAGCATGGACCGGATTGTCCCAGCGCCGACCGGATCGTCAAGCTCACGACGATGAGGCTACCCTCGCTTCATGACGGAGGGGATCAGGCTCGCCGAGCTGACGGGCGCGATCGCGCGAGCGGCGGACGCGGGCATCGGCTTCCCTCCCGAGACGTCACTTCGCCTCTGCCTCGTT
>DATJYG010000363.1:0-6417 GCA_035499695.1 Polyangiaceae bacterium | reverse complement strand
CCGACCCCGACCCCGACCCCGACCCCGACCCCGACCCCGACCCCGACCCCGACCCCGACCCCGACCGCGACCCCGACCGCGACCCCGACCCCGACCGCGAACTACGGATGCGGGATCAGGTGCGTGAACCAGGCCGCGGCTCCCGCCGCCATCACCACGACGAGCGCCACGAACACCCCGACCTTGGCGCTGCTTCCCTTCTTGTCGACGGGCGGCCGCGTCGAGATCGGCTCCCGCGGCGGCACCTTGTGCGGGCTCGACGCCGGCGGCGTGTCCACCCTCACTACCTTCGAGGGAGCCGCGATCGCCGCGCGCATCTGCGCCGGTGACGACGGTTCGCTCGGCTCGTCCTCGAGAGCCGCCAGGTTCCCCTCCGACAGCCCCGCCGGCAGGCTCGCCCGCAGCGCGTCGTCGTCCGTCCTGCCGCGCGCCGCGATCTCGTCGATCCACGAGCCGACGTTCACGTAGTTGCCACCCTTGGGCGGCGGCTTCGACCCGGTCGGCCGGATCACCTCCACCGGCCTGGCCCCTGCCCCGCCCCCGCTCGGCGCCCCCTTGTCGTCCGTGAGCGACGTGAACTCGAGGAGCGCCTCCTCGATGAGCTTGTCGATGATGCTCGCCTGCACCGGCCGGTGCCGCTGGCGCTCCTTCATCGCGCCCATGACGAGCTGCGAGATCTCGAAGGTGCTCACCGGCACGCCGAAGCGGAACATGAACTTGGTGAGATCGTTGCCGAGCTCGCGCGCCGTGGCGTAGCGCTGCGCCGGGTCCCGCGCGAGCGCCTTCGAGATGATCTTCTCGAGGTCCGGCGGGACCTTCTTGTTGATCCCCGAGATGGCCGGCACGTTCGCCGCCTGCACGCGCTTGACGGTCTGGAAATCCGTATCGCCCAGGAAGAGACGCTGCCCGGCGAGGAGCTCCCATAGAATGATGCCGACCGCGAAGACGTCCGTCCGCGCGTCGACTTCCTGCCCCATGGCCGCTTCCGGCGACAGATAGGAGAACTTGCCCTTGATGATCCCCGGCTCGCTCTTCTCGAGCTGGCTGTTGGCCTTCGCGAGCCCGAAGTCCACGATCTTCACCTCGCCGTGCTTCGTGATGAGCACGTTCGGCGGCGACATGTCGCGGTGCACGATGTGGAGCGGGATGCCGTTGTTGTCGGTGAGCTCGTGCGCGTAGGAGAGGCCCTTGCACAGCTCGAGGCTGAGGTAGACGGCGGCCTCGACGGGGAAGTCGCGCCCCGTCTTCTTGATGTGCTCGACGATCGACTTGAGGTTCGCCCCGTCGACGAACTCCATGACGATGAAGAAGGCGTTGTCGCCGACGCCGATGTCGAATACCTGCACGCAGTTGGAGTGCGAGAGCTGCGCCGAGAGGCGCGCCTCGTCGAGGAACATCGAGATGAACTTCTTCTTCGACGAGAGGTGCGGAAGGACTCGCTTGATGGCGACTTGCTTGCGGAATCCCTGCAGGCCTTCGCTCTCGGCCCGGAACACCTCCGCCATGCCGCCCGATTCGAGCTTCTCGACGACGCGATACCTTTGCGCGCTGTCCGACATGGGGGGTCCGTCACAGAGTACCCGAACGGGGACTCGTTGACACACGGGACGCTCTCACACGATCCTCATCCGCCACGGAGGCCCGCTTTGTCCACGGAGTTCGATAAGGCCAAGCAGCTCGTCGAGGACACGATCAAGAAGCTGGGTCTCGACCCCACATCGACCCGCGCGCAGGTGCCCGGCGCCTCCCAGGCGGCCTGGACCCTCAAGCGCGGCAGCGCCTCGGTGCTCGTCACGGTGACGCACCACGAGGACGACGACGAGACGTTCCTGCGCATCGCCTCTCCCGTGGTCACCCTGCCGGCGGACAAGTCGAAGCACGAGGCCCTGTTCCGCAGGCTCCTCGAGATCAACGCGGGGGGTCTGGCCAACGCGGCATTCGGCCTCTCCGGAGACCGGATCGTCGCCGTCAGCGAGCGGCCCGCCGAGGGGCTCGGTGCGGAAGAGGTGGACCAGTCGATCCGCCACCTCGCCGCCGTGGCAGACACGTTCGACGATCGACTCGAGAAAGAGTTCGGCGCGACCAAGGCCTGATCGGTGCGCGCGGTCCTCGTCTCGGCGGCTGCAGCACTGGCGCTCGTGTGGGCAGAGAGCGCCCTCGCGATGGACCCCGAGGTCACGAGCGACACGGCGGCGCAGGCCTACGACGTGCGATCGCCCACGGGCGAGACCATCCTGGCTCGCCGGCGGCTGACGACGACGCTCGGCATCTCCGCGTACGACCTGCTCGACGCGCCCATGGGGGACCCCATGGCGCCCGAGCTCAGCTTTCGCGCGCGCCTGCGGTACGACGCGGACTACGCGATCGGCGGGGGCGAGGTGGACGTCGGCAACCCGGCGGCCCTCACGCCGGGACTCTCGCAGGGCATGGTCGACCTCATGTACGCCTACGTGGAGGGACGCCGGTTCTTCCACGGGATCCTCGGCTTCAAGCTCGGCCGGCAGTACGTGACCGACGCCCTCGGGTGGTGGGGCTTCGACGGCGGCGAGGTGAGCGTGACCACGCCGTACTTCGTGAAGGCCGAGGTCTACGGAGGGCTCGAGGAGCGCGGAGGCATGCCGCTCAGCACCTCGCGCTTCGAGTCGGGCGGCATCTGGCGCGGTGACCGCAGCGGGTACGACGCGTCGCTCTATCCGCAGTTCCAGCCGGCCAACGTCGCGCCCGCGTTCGGCGTGGCGCTGGAGTCCACGGGCGTCACCTGGCTGCACGGCAGGCTCAGCTACCGGCGCGTCTACGACACGGGGCAGTCGAACACCTCGATGTTCGCGGGGGGGCTGTACGCGCCGACGTTCTACGACGGGACACGTATCTCGTCGGACCGCCTCGGGTACGCCGTGGACGCCAACTGGTCGAACTACGGCGGCGCGAAGGCCGGCGTCGTCTACGACTTCTACAACCTCGAGGTCACCCAGCTGTACGGGACCATCGACGGGTACATCGGCAAGAAGCTCACGGTGAGCGCCGACTACGACTACTACGTGCCCACGTTCGATGCCGACAGCATCTGGAACTTCTTCGCCGGCGAGCCGATGAACGACGTGGGGCTGCGCGCGAACTGGGACGTGAGCGACCGCATCTCGGTCGCCGGCGGCGGGCATCTGCGCATCTACGACGTGCAGACGGCGCCCTTCAACCCCGGCAACGGCGCCGCTTACTCGCCGTCTCCCAACTGCCAGCCCAACCTGCCCGGCGCCATCTGCCAGACGTACCCCGGCAACGGCCATCCCTTCGACGAGGGCGTGAACGTCTCGGGCCGCTATCGCACGGGGGTGAACCTCGTCACGCTGCGCGGCGCGGGGAACTTCGGAGACGCGGGCGACCGCGTCGGGGCCGACCTGATGGGGCAACACGTCTTCCAGACGCGCTACGTGGCGAGCGTGCGCCTGGGGCTCTGGCAGTGGAACGACAAGCTGCAGCCCGATCGCGACGCGACGACGTTCAACTACGTGCTCGGCATCGGGTACCGGTTCGCCCCGCGCATGACGGGCAGCTTCGAGTTCGAGCACGACATGAACCAGCTCGTCGGGCAGCGCCTGCGCGCGATGCTCATGCTCTCTCTGGCGGTGGGCAAATGAGCAAGCTGCTCTTCTGGCTCCTGCCGCTGCTCGTGATGGTGGCCGTGATCCCGGCGGCGCTGGCCGAGGCGCCGGTGACGGTGCACGGGCTGGCGCCCCTGGCGGGAGATCAGCGGGTGCCCAAGGCCATGCTGCCCCCGGGCTCGTTCGATCCCGACGAGGGACCGAGCGACGTCATCTTCCCGATGCAGCACCTCACGCTGCGCTTCAACCACTCCAAGCACCTCACGAAGGACGTCGGCGCCACGTGCAAGACGTGCCACGCCAAGACCTACAAGAGCCGTTCGTCGCAGGACTGGCTCATCCCCACCGGTGAGGTCTGCGACGCCTGCCACTCGACGGACCACTCGAACGTGTCGGCCGTGAAGCCCGGCGACGAGGCCATGGGCCAGTGCGGCTACTGCCACCTCGGGTACAACGCGGGCGACGGTAACAAGGTCGCCGAGTTCCAGATCCCGCGGGCGAACATGCTCTTCGACCACGAGGCGCACATCGACCGCAACATCGGCTGCGCCCAGTGCCACGGCGCCGTCGACCAGCTCGAGCTCGCCACGCGGGACCAATTGCCCCGCATGCGGGGCTGCTTCCACTGCCACGAGATGCCGGACTCGGCTTCTCGCGGGGAGGCCAAGAGCGCCTGCGATACCTGCCACTTCCGCGGCAAGCAGGGGACGCGCATCCAGACGATGTTCGCGACGGGCACCCTCACGCCGCCGCGCTGGCTGCACAACGCCGAGCACACGCCCGACTTCATCGAGCGCCACAAGCAGATCGCCGCCGACGACTCGCAGTTCTGCGCGAACTGCCACAAGGAGGACTTCTGCACCGACTGCCACGACGGGCGCGTGCGGCCGCGGACGATTCACCCCAGCGATTACCTGAACATGCACGCCATCGAGGCGCGCATGGAGACCCAGCGCTGCCAGAGCTGCCACCGCGACCAGAGCTTCTGCCTCGACTGTCACATGCGCGTCGGCGTGGCCGAGTCGAGCCCCATTGCCGCCAAGGACAGCGGGCGTTTCCACCCGCCCAAGTCGGTGTGGAGCGATCCGCCGCTGAAACCGGGGCACCACGGCTTCGAGGCCGAGCGGAACCTGAACGCATGCGTTAGCTGCCACACCGAGCGCGACTGCGTGACGTGTCACGGGGCGCTCGGGGTCGGTGGTGGGTTCGACCCGCACAAGAACGGCTTTTTGGGCGGCTGCTCCACGCAGTTCCACAGAAACCCGCGTCCGTGCTTCGTCTGCCACGAGCCGACGGACTCGAAGCTGGCGATGTGCAGATGAGAACGTTCTTGCGCCCTGGAAGCCCGGGGGTCTATGAGATATCCCCTTGCGATACGGTCAAGGAGGACCCCGGTGAAAGAGCTCGTGCGCTATCTTCTGGAGAACATGTACCTGGACTTCCAGGGCGAGATCTCTCTGGAGACGGTCCGGCAGTTCCTGCGTTCGGACGACAGCCGCGAGGCCCGGCAGCTTCTCCAGAAGCTCATCGAGGACAAAGGGGTCGACGAGCTGCTTCTGACGCTGGCCGACGTGCTGAAGGATCACCTGCGGAGCGGCATCAACGAGGAAGTCGTCCGCGAACAGCTGCAGCTGTACTCGGAGAGCTGATCGCGCTCCTGGGGGTGATCGCTGGCGCCGCAGGCGCCGGGGTGGGGTGTGATCTCGGCACGCAGCACGACGAGCCGCATTTCGGCTCGGGGGCGACCGTGCACCTGGTGAACGCGAACGTGGGGCCGAAGAAGCCGCCGCTCCCGCTGGGGGAGAGGATCGAGCTGTTCTTCGACCGGCTGCTGCTGCAGCCGACGATCACGAGGCAGACGTTCGTGCTGACGGACCTGTCGGACAACACGCCGGGGACGCCGCCGACGCTGCAGTACGATCCGGTGGCGCGGGTGGTCGTGATCAATCCGCAGACGCCGCTCATGGCGTGCCAGACGTACAAGGTGACGATCGTCAAGCCGCAGAGCGAGACGGACGCGAACGGGATACGCGCGATCGATGGGGCGACGCTGGATCCGAGCGTGAACCCGGTGGTCGAGTTCCAGGTGGCGTGCGGAGGGGATGCGGGGGCCGATGGAGGCGTCGCGGGACCAGCGGCGGCTCCACCGATACCCAGCGTGGACTTCTGCTCGCAGGTGCTCCCCATCGTCCAGAGCAAGTGCGACGGGAACATGTGCCACGGTGGCCCGCTGCCGGCGGCGGGACTGAGGCTCGATTCGCCGCAGGCGATCGCTGCGACTGCGATCGGCAGGGTTGCGCAAGGGTCGAACACAGGAGCGCGGTCCTCGGCGCAGCCGGCGTCGCTGCTCTTCGGGCAGGACATGCCCATCGTGCAGGCGGGGACGCCCGGGAACAGCTGGATGATGTACAAGCTGCTCATGGCGGTGCCGTCGGCGTGCTCGTCGAGCGCGAGAAGCGGCGCGTGCGATGCGAGTGTGCCCGGGGTGATGAACAACGTGCACACCGAGACGTGGGGAGACATGTCCGAGAGCGAGAGGGCGACGCTCGCGAACATGGTGCCTGGGAGAGAGATGCCGTTTCCGTCGGATCCGTCGGCGATGCTGGGGACGGCGACGGAGCCGCTCACGCTGGACGAGCTGGAGATCGTGAGCGACTGGATCCTCCAGGGGGCTCCGGTCAACGCGTGCCAGTAGGGGTCGAGTCGGACTGCGACCGCGAGCCCGACTGCGACCCCGACCCCGACCCCGACCCCGACCCCGACCCCGACCCCGACCCCGACCCCGACCCCGACCCCGACCCCGACCCCGACCCCGACC
>DATJYG010000362.1:0-3195 GCA_035499695.1 Polyangiaceae bacterium | reverse complement strand
CGGCCTTCCTCTCCGCCTCGACGTTCCTCGAAGCAGTTGAAGGCGCCGTCCGCGCCGGCGGAGACACAGACTCGGTCGCGGCGATGGCCGGAGCGATGGCCGGCTCGTTCTTTGGCCTCGCCTCCATCCCCGAGGATCTCGTCCGGAGGCTCGAGAGGCGCGAAGAGATCCGCAGGCTCGAACTCGGGCTGCTCGGGTGATGGAGAAGATCACCTTCGCCTCTACGACGCTCGCCTCACCGCGCGGCAAGCCTTGGATCGACTCCCCCGCGCGGCCGGAGCCGCCCTTCACGGAGTGGCCCTTCCTCATCGTCGGGTTGCTCCTCATCACGCTCAAGATCATCGTCCTGACCTCGAAGTCGCCGGCCGAACCGCAAGAGGAAGAAAGAGCGCCGGGCGACGCGGAGCGCGGGCCGTGACCCACTCGGAGGGGAGCGCGCTCGCCGTCCGCGTCGGCGTCGCCGTGGTCCTGCGCCGCAGGGACGGCGCGGTGCTCATGGGCCTGCGAAAGGGCTCGCACGGCGCGGGCACGTGGAGCTTCCCGGGCGGCCACCTCGAGCTGGGCGAGTCCGTCGCAGCCTGCGCTGCGCGCGAACTCCGCGAGGAGACGGGCATCGAGATCGAACCTCGCGCGACGCGCAAGCTCACGTTCACGAACGACGTCTTCGAGGCCGAAGGCAAGCACTACGTCACGCTCTACGTCGAGGCCGACTGGACGGGGAGGGAGCCGCGGCTCCTCGAACCGAACAAGTGCGAAGGGTGGCGGTGGTGCACCTCTCCGCCGGGTCCCCTCTTTCTGCCCATCCGAAACCTCCTCTCCGGCGACGGCGCCGCGATCTGGCGCCCGTGAGGCTGCTGCGCTGGGAGGAAGGCAGACAGGGCACCGGCTATCGCAAGCTGCGGATCGCCGGCGGGGGCTTCTGGGACCTCTACCTGCTCGACTATCCGCCGGGATCGAGCGTTCCCAAGCACGTCGATCGCGTGGCTGGAAAAGCCCACATCCGATGCAACGTTCGCCTACTCGGCGAGGACGCGTTCGCGGGTCGAGCGAGCTTCCGGCTCGGCAGGCTCGTCGTCTTCCGCTCCGACAGACCGCACGCGGTCCGGACCGTCCGGAGGCGCCGCGTCGTGCTCTCGCTCGGGTTTGCCTGGTGAGGCCACCTATCACTCGATCGCCCGGCAGACCTCCTTCGCGATCGCCCCCTGCTCCCGCGCGGAGAGCTGAATCCAGATCAGGCCGACGTACCGGACGATGCCCGTGCGACTGAGGCGCTCGGCTGTCTCGTCCGAGGGCCCGCGCCCATTCGACGGGACGCGCACGTGCCGGGCGCAGTAGTCGTTCCATTTCGAGCTTGCGCTCGCGAGCGTCAGCCCTGGGGCTAGGAAGTAGACTCCATGACTGTCGCGACGCATCGTCTCGTGGACGACGAGGACTCCGGCATCGATCAAGGCAGTCTGGCGAGCACTCACCGTGGACCGGATGTTCGCGGGGTTGCGGAAGCGGGGCTTCTCTTGCTCCGTCGGCATGATTTCAAAATGAAGTATTCGACGCGCCGGGTCGTGTCAACGTGGTATCGTCGAGGCATGACACCGGCGGAGAAGAGGTTCGCGGCGCGCCTGCTTCGCATGGCGGCGGACGAGTTCGGAAACCACGGCTCGAACGACTTCGACCTCGTCGCCGACGGCGGGATGATGGCGGGCGAGGTCGACGACTTCAGGAGGCGCTTTCACGCCTGGAACGGCGACCCCGAAGAATTCAGCGCAGGCAGGACCGACATGCACGATTATGCGGCGATGGATTTCCTCGCGCACCTGCTGGAAGAAGAAGGTCTCGAAGGCGAGTGAGTCAGGGCGAGAGCCTTTCCTGCGTCCCGCGTAGAGGATCATGACGACGCCGCTCAAGCTCACGACCGAGAAGGTCACCGACAACCACTACGTCCTGCCCCGGCAGGGCGCGATGAAGGTCGAGGCTCATGCCTTCCTCTCGGAGGCGCTCTTTCTCTCCTCTGAGGAGGCCGTCTGGGACCAGATCGCGCACGGCGCGAGCTACGAGGGCGTGATCGGCGCCTACCTCATGCCCGACACGCACGTCGGCTACGGCGTCCCCGTCGGCTCGGTCGTCGTCACCGACGGCACCATCATCCAGGGCGGCTCGGGCTACGACATCTCGTGCGGCGTGCTCTACATGAAGGCGAATTTGAACGCCGGCTCGGTCAAGAGCAAGTACGAGCGCGAGAGGTGGGTGAGGGAGGTCGAGAAGCGCATCGCGACCGGCAAGGGACACCACCGGCCGGCCCTCATGCCGACGTTCGACAAGGCGCAAGCCGACGAGATCCTCCGCTTCGGCGCGAAGGCGCTCAAGGTCGACTCGGGCCTCTGCGAGCGGCAGTTCATCCCGATCGACGACGGCGTCGACCTCACGAAGATCGACAGGGCCTACTCGAGCGTCGTCGGGCAGCTCGGATCCGTCGGCGGCGGCAACCACTTCGTCGAGATGCAGTGCGACCGGGACTCCGGCGAGGTCTACGTCATGGTCCACTGCGGCTCGCGCGGGTACGGGTGGCAGACCGCAAACCACTTCTTCTACGAGGGCGCGCGAGAGCGGGGCCTGCCCTCCTCTCGCCGCGAGGACTCGTGGCTCCGCGCGGACGAGCCCCTCGGCAAGGAGTACTGGGCGCACCACAACAGCGCCGCGAACTTCGCCATCGCGAACCGCCACATCATCGTGCACGGGATCCGCGAGGCGACCCAAGAGATCTTCGGCGCGGACGTCGAGGTCTACTACGAGATCAGCCACAACCTCGTCCAGGAGGAGACGCTCGTCTTGCCGGACGGGACCGAGAAGCGCGGGTTCGTCCACCGCAAGGGCGCGACGCGGGCGTTCCCCGCCGGACACCCCGATCTCCGGGGCTCGCGCTGGGAGCACACGGGTCACCCGTGCCTCATCCCCGGCTCGATGTACGAAGGAGCGGCGATCCTCTTCCCGCTCGGGGGCGCCTACAAGTCCGCGTGCTCCGTCAACCACGGCTCGGGGCGCGTCATGGCGCGCGGCAAGGCCAGGCGGCAGCTCGAGCACAAGCAGGAGCGCATCGACGAGGAGATGGCGACGGTCAAGCGCACGTTCGACGGCGTGACGATCGAGGGCATCGTCACGAACCACAAGCACGTGCCCCTCGACGAGTGCGCGCACGTCTAC
>DATJYG010000361.1:0-13106 GCA_035499695.1 Polyangiaceae bacterium | reverse complement strand
CCGCTGCCCTACGTCGAGACGCGTCCGGCCCCGCCGCGCGAGCCGCCGCCCAGCGGCGCCGTGGAAGCGCCATACGACCCGCTGAAGACGCTCGTGCCGCGCGCGTACAAGTTCGGCGGGACGGCGCCGCTCTTCGTGACGCAGCCGGGTAACTTCGGGCAGGCGACGAGCATCAGCGTCTCGGGCAGCGACCTCGCCGGGTGGCACTCGATCGGCCTGACGCAGACGATCGAGTGGTCGCACCCCGAGCTCGAGGGCGCCATCAGCTACGGCTACGGGCGCCTGCCGTTCGACGTCGGCATCAGCGCGTACCGCAGCATCACGCCGGCGACGAACTACTCCATCGGCGGCAACACGCAGCAGTGGATCCAGCAGAGCGAGGGCCTCTCGACGGCGATCGGATACGCGCGCCCGCGCGCGTTCGAGTCGCAGTCGTTCTCGCTTTCGTACTCGCTCGCCAGCGTCTCCGGCGAGCTGCCGTATCCCACGAGCGCGCTCAACCCGGAGGCGATCCCGTCGATCCCGGGCCGCGGGATGCTCGGCACGATGCACTTCGGGTGGGGCTACTCGACCTCCCAAGGCTACCTCTGGAGCGTCGGCTCGGAGCGCGGCTTCTCGCTGAGCGCGTCGCTCGACGTTGCCGACCCGATGCTCGCGAGCGACTACCGCGGGTACGCGGCCACAGTGAACATGCAGCAGTACTGGCCGATGCCGTGGGCGCGCCACCACACGCTGGCGCTGCACGCCGGCGTCGGCATGGGCGGCGGCGACCGCGGGGGCAAGGGGCCGTACTACGTGGGCGGCTTCCTCGACCTGCCGCTCGTCAACGTGATCCAGAACCAGCTGATCCAGGGCGGCGTCCAGCTGCGCGGCTACCCGGTGGTCGTCGAGGCGGGCAACTACATCGGCATCTTCAACGCGGAGTACCGCTTCCCCATCGTCAACATCGATCGCGGGCTGTCGACGCTGCCCGTGTTTCTCAACCGCATCAGCGGCAACGTCTTCGTCGACGAGGGCTCCGCGTTCAGCGACCCGCACAAGGCCACCTTCCTCACCGGCGTCGGCAGCGAGCTGTGGTTCGACTTCATGCTCGGCTACGTCCTCACCTTCGAGTTCCGCCTGGGCTACGCGAAGGGTCTGTCGATCGACGGAATCGACAAGGTGTACTTCGTCGCCGCCGTGCCGTTCTGACCGAGTCGCAGCAAAGTTGGCCCGCGCGCGCGGACCGTGTTTGGCCTCGGACATGGTGCTGTGGAGGATGGCGGTGCTCGGGTGTGGTGCGTTCGCGGTTCTCGCGGCGGGCTGCGGGGCCCTGCCGCCGACCGGGCTGCAGCGTGGTCAGCAGACCGCGCAGGACTTCAACCTGGACGCGCGCTTCGGGCGGAGCGAGCTCGTGATCAACCGCGTCGCACCGGCGGAGCGTGAGGAGTATGCGCTCCACCACAAGGCGTGGGGGGCAGGCGTGCGCGTCGCCGACATCGAGGTCGTGGGCATCAAGCCGCGCGGCGACGCCGACTTCGACGTCTTCATCCACGTGGCCTGGTACCGCATGGACGAGCAGGAACTGAAGTCCACGACGCTCAAGCAGAGCTGGCACCAGAAGACGGACGACTGGCTGCTCGCGAGCGAGCAGCGGCTCGATGGAGACATCGGACTGCTCGGCGAAACGGTGGTGATCGAGCAGCCGGCGGGCCCGCGCGCGCCGGCGCAGTTCCCGACCATCCGGCTCGGCGAGAGCGCCGGCGACTGATCCAGCGCGATTCAGGCGCTCGGCGTCGTCGGGGGCGTGGCGCTCTCCTCGGCGGCCGCCGTCGCCGGGGCCGACGGGGGGGCCGGAGGAGCCACTGCCTTCGCGGCCTTCTTCGCCGGCGGCGCCTTCTTCGCGCCACCGTGCGCGGCCGAGGCCTTGCGCTCGAGCTTCTGGCGCTTCAGGCGCGCCTTCTTCTTCACCTGCGACTTGCGTCGCCGCATCTTCATCGACTGGCGGTTGTCGTGCTTGCCCACGGGCGCCTCGATAGGCCGGGGAGGCGGCGCACGTCAAGCGCCGAGGGATGCTGGGGGCGACTCAGCCGGTGCCTTCGGCGGCGGCGGCCTCACGGCCGCGCACCTCGAGGCGATATCGGCTGTTGATCGTCTCGATGTAAAAAACCTCGCGGCCTGCGATGCGGAGCACCCGCTTGACCGGCGTCGTGACGTATTCGTGCATCCCGTCGGGGAACTCGATCACCACGACGGACCCCTTGCGCGGTGCTCGGACGAGCCGTCCTGCTACGGCTCGCGCGCCCTTCCCGAGCTTGCGCAGGACTACGTCCACAGCATCAATCTAGCAGTGCGGGGTTTCATGTCTACTGAGCGCTTGCCCCGCGCCGCTCTTCCGGGCCGGGGTCCCCTGGACAATGGAATTACCAGGGATTTCGCGGTAAACGCCGCCACACATGGTAGGCCACCCCTCACCGCACCGGACGGGCTGGATCGAGGTCGTCTGCGGCTCGATGTTCAGCGGAAAAACCGAGGAGCTGCTGCGGCGGCTGCGGCGTGCCCACTTCGCACGACAGCGGACGATCCTCTTCAAACCGCGGGTGGACAACCGGTACGACGAGGTGAAAGTCGTCTCCCACGAGGGGGTGAACGCCGAGGCGGTCCCGGTCGGGTCGGCCTCTGAAATCGCCCGGTACATCACGCCGGACACGGCCGTAGTCGGCATCGACGAGGCCCAGTTCTTCGACGATCGGGTCGTGGCGACTGCGGAGGCGCTCGCGTCGGGTGGCATCCGAGTCATCGCCGCGGGGCTCGATCAGGACTGGAAGGGCGTGCCTTTCGGGCCGATGCCCGCGCTCATGGCGATCGCCGAGTACGTGACGAAGCTACATGCAGTCTGCACGCGCTGCGGGGCTGCGGCGACGCGATCGCAGCGGCTCGTCGCGGCCGAGGGCCAGCTCTTCGTCGGCGGCGCCGCGGAGTACGAAGCTCGCTGCCGCGCTTGTTTCGTTCCGAGAGCAGACACGAGAGGGGCCTAGTTCGGGTTGCCGCACTTGGCGATGCAGGCGAGCACCCAGGGCTGCGCGTCCTTCGCGCGCCCGAGGGCCTTGAGGCGACGCGCGTTCTGGCATTCGGGCCCGTCGTAGACCGGCTTGCCGGCGCAGGGGCCGCCTCCGCCGCCGCTGCTGCTACCGCTTCCGCCGCTGCTCGAGTGACCGCCGCTGCCGCTGCCGCTTCCGCCGCTGCTCGAGTGACCGCCGCTGCTCGACGGCGGCCCTCCGCTGCTGCCGTTGAGGCTGGGGATGCCGCTCGTGTCCGCAGACGGCACCGACGTGTCGATCGGCGGGGCGGAGCCGGTGAGCACGGTCACGGGGTCGCTGCTGAAGGAGCCCGTGGGGAGCGGCTGCGCCGGGGTTCCACCGCTCCCTTTGAGGGCGAAGACGATGGCGCCGATACTCAGCAAGCCGATGGCTCCGGCGGCGCCGAGGATGAGCCCTCGGTTTTTGTTGCCGCCCGTGTCGCGAGGGGGAGGCTGCGGGATTCCCCCAGGCGAGGGGAACGACATGTTCCCGGCGGCGGGCGTCGCCGCGACCGGCGGCGAAGGCGGCCCTCCAGGAACGCCACCGAAGGCCGCGCCGACGTCGAGCGGTGTGCCGACCTCCGTCCTCTGGCGTCCACCACCCGGCGCCGCCGCGGCGGGCGCCGCCAGCGGCGCCGTGCCCACTCGCGCGCCGGCGGTTGCGCCGCCTCCCGACGCGCCGGTGAACGCGTCCGAGAAGTCCTTCACGTCCTGGAACCGGTCCTCGGGCGCCTTCGCGAGCGCCCTGCGGATCGCGTCGCGCATCGGCTGCGGCGCGCGCATCCCCTCCGCCAGCGACTCGATGGGAATCGGGTTCGCCGTCATGTGCTGCGACGCCCACTCCCACGCGGTGTCCGCCTTGAAGGGCAGCTTGCCCGTGAGCATCTCGTAGGCCATGACGCCCAGCGAGTAGATGTCGCTGCGCGCGTCGATCGGCCTGCCCGTGAACTGCTCCGGGCTCATGTAGGGCGGCGTCCCGAGCACCATCCCCTGCTGCGTGAGCTTCTGCTCGTTCTTGTCCTCTTCCTTGGAGCGCTTGGCGATCCCGAAGTCGAGGACCTTCACGAAGTCCTTTTTCCCGGCGCGCTCGACGAGCACCACGTTGTCCGGCTTGAGGTCGCGGTGCACGATACCGCGCCCGTGCGCCTCGGCGAGCGAGCCGCACACTTGCTCCATGATGCGGCCCACGCGGTCGGGATCCATCGCCCCCTCTTTCTCGAGGGTGTCCGCAAGGCTCTTTCCCTGGAGGAACTCCATCACGATGTAGAGGATGCCTTCGTCGTTCGCGCCGAAGTCGTAGACCTGGATGGTGTTCGGGTGCTCGAGCTCGGCGATCGTGCCGACCTCGCGTTCGAAGCGAGCCTTGATCTTGGGATCGCGCGAGAGGTGCGGGTGGAGCGTCTTGACCGCCACCTTGCGCTTCGTGGTGCCGAGCTGCTGCTCACCCTCGTACACGGCGCCCATGCCGCCCTCGCCGAGCAGGCGGACCACCCTGTACTTGCCGCCGAGCGTCTGCCCGATCATCACGTCCGGCCCGGGCTCGGAGCCGCCGGCGGGGGCCAGTGCCGTCCCGCAGCTCGGGCAGAACTTCTGGGAGTCGGCGACTTCGGTCTGGCAGGAGGGGCATCGCATGGGACAGGTGGCGCCGATCGTCGCACAGAATGGGGCGACGCGGCATTCCTCCGTCGTTAGACGGGGCAGGCTACGGATTCGGTTCAGTCCGAGCGGGACGCGTCAGGTCTGCTGGTTTGGGGCGCTGGCCCCGAACCCTCGCCGACGATGGGCCAGGGCAGCGCCCAGCGGTGACCGGTCGCGCGGTCGACGAGGTCGAGCCTGGTACCCCGCCCGGTAGCAGGGAACATGACGCCGATGCGTGTCCGAAGCTTGGCCGTGAGCGAGGGGCCACCGTCCGGCTCGGGCGCCCCCAGCAAGGGGAAGTCGAACCGCGCGCGCTCGATGAGGGTGGGCCCCTCGAAGAGCTCGAGCGCGAATCGGCCCATCACGCGCGGCGTCGCCTGGGGCGCAGGAAGGTCCAGAGGATGCACACCGACGAGCCACACGTCGCCGCGGTCCCAGCGCAGGTCGAATACCCACTGTGAGCGTTCGACGAGCGCCGGCGGGTCGGGCGGCGTCTTCGTGATGACGATGTCTGGAGTCGCCGGAAGCGGTACCGCGGCGTCGATCACGCGGCTCACGTCGATCGTGCGGCGCGTTTCGTCCGCGGACGACGTGAGCGCTGCGAGAATGCAGGCGGCAGCCACGGCGCCACTGGCCGCACAGGTGAGGATCAATCGAGCGCGCAAGCGAGCGCACCTTCCCACGCGGCGCCTTCGCCGCCAAGGGCTGACCAGAGCGACCGCAATTCCGGCGGAACGGGCGAGGAGATGACCAACGGCTGGCCGTCGGCGCCCGGTACGACGACCCGCGCGGCGTGGAGGGCGATGCGGCCCGGCTGGAGCACGCGCCCCGTCGGGAGCGTCACCCGCGTAGGCCCTCCGTAGGAGCGATCACCGATCAGTGGCGCGCCTGCTCCCGAGGCGTGGATGCGGATCTGGTGGGTGCGGCCGGTCTGGGGCGCCACGGCGAGCATCGAAGCGCCCGCCGGCGCTCGCGCGACCACCGCGTAGAGACTCCTGGACGGAACGCCTTTCACCGGCGCGTCCCACGCGCCTCGTTCGAGGGCCGGAGCTCTCGCGGAGATCGCGATGTAGCGCCGGTGATAGGCGCCTGCGGCGCGCGCGAGCGCCAGTCGGTCGCGCGCAGCCTTCGTACGCGTGAACACGACCACGCCGGAGACGGCCGAATCGAGTCGCGAGGTCGGGTGCAGGTCGGAGACGTCGAGGCCGACCGTGCGAGCAACGCGCGCAACGAGCGAGTGCGCCCCCCCGGCGTGGTCCGGGATGGTCGGGATGCCGGCCGGCTTGTCCGCGGCGACGAGATCGCCGGTGCTCGCGAGGATGACCACGCTATCGCCGGCGTCGGCGCGTTGCGGCGCCACCGTCAGCTCGTCGCCGGGGCGCACCGGTTCGTCCCCTCGCTTCACGCGACGTCGTCCGAGGAACACGCGCCCCTCGCGCACCGCGTCGTCGTCGCAGCCCGCACGAACGAGGACGGCCGCCACGGTATCCCCATCACCCGGTCGTACCGTCCACTTCTTCACGCGGCCTCAGAGTGGCGCGCCGGGGAGTACCTTGACAAGTATCGAGATGTTGCTACAATTGTAGTGAACATGGCGACGCGCAGGAAGACGACGATTCACGAGACCGAGTGGGACTTGCTCGAGGCCCTATGGTCGGCAGAACGAGCCACGGCACGCGAAGTCTCCGAGGCTCTCGCGAAGAAGCGCGGGTGGGCGGTCTCGACGACCAAGACACTGCTCGATCGCATGGTCCAAAAGGGCCTGGTGAACGCGCGGCAGGTCGGGAACGTGTGGGAGTACACGCCGGCGCTCCGGCGCCTGGACGCGCGACGCTCGGCGTGGGCCGACTTCGTCGCCAAGGCGTTCGGTGGCTCGGCCGCGCCCGCGCTGCACTTCCTGGCTACCGAAGCGAAGCTCTCGAAGAAAGAGCTCGCCGAGCTCCGAGACCTGCTCGACGACGAGAAGAAGGAGGATCGCGATGATTGATCGACTCGGCCACGCGCTCGCAGCCTGGCTTCTCCCCGTGAACGCGTGGACGGCGGCAATGCTCGCGTGCGCGGTCCTCCTCGACCGCGTGCTCGCACGCAGGGCGCGCGCGTCACTGCGCATCGCGCTCTACGTACCGGTCGCTCTCCGCGTGCTGGTGCCGCTCTCGTGGTCCCTCCACGTCGCGCGCCTGCCCCAGGCGGCGACGATCATGCCGTTGCAGGTCCTGTCGGCTAGCAGCGCTTCTGCCACGACGGCATCCACTGGGTGGCACGCGACGCTGGCAGTCGTGTACCTCGCGGTGGTGGCGACGCTCGTCGTGCGGGCCGTCGCGCGGCGCCGGCAGCTCGCGCGCACCCTCGCAGTGGCACGTCCAGTGCGCGGCGTCGAAGCGCCCTGTCCGGTGCTCGTGCACCGCGATCGCGGCCCCATGGTCGTCGGCCTCTGGTCGCCGCGCATCGTGCTGCCCGAGGCGATGCTCGGCGGCGCGAGCGGGCCCGCGCTCTCTTGCATCCTCGGCCACGAGTCGGCGCACGTGCGGCGCGGCGACCCCTGGCTCGCGGCTTTCATGGAGGCGATGCTCGTCGTGGCCTGGCCGGTGCTCCCGCTGTGGATCGCGGCGGCGCGTGTGCGTCATCTCGTCGAGCTGGCCTGCGACGAAGTCGCGCTCTCGGGGGCCGACGCCGCGGCGCGCCGGCGCTACGGACATCTGCTGCTGGACGTGGCGGAACAGGGGTCGCTCGCCTTCGCGGGCGCCGAGGCGCTTCACTTCGGGTCCACGCTGCGCGCGCGCATCGAGGCCATCGCGCTGCAGCGCCCCTGGCCGCGCGTGGTCCAGACGGCGCTGGTCGGCGCGGCGGTGGCCGGCTTCGTCGCGTGCTCGTCGGCGGGCCCCGGAGCGATGCCGCAGGCCAGCGGCCAGACCCGGACGGCTGCGGCGGGCGAGGGTCAGGAGGACGACTACGGCTACAAGTACGAGACGGATCCGCTGAGCACGAGCTCTCAGCAGGCGGCCACGTCGAACCCGTCGCACGATTCGCGCGGTCCGGAGGGGCGCCTCGCCCCGGAAGTCATCCAGAACGTCGTGCGTCAGAACTTCGGCCGGTTCCGCACCTGCTACGAGAACGGCCTGAAGCGCGATGCAAAGCTGCAAGGTACCGTGACTGTGAAGTACGTCATCTGTCCCGACGGCAGCACCTGTCAGGCGGCTGACGAGGGAAGTACCTTGCCGGACCAGCAGGTCGTTCAGTGCGTCGTCGCCGGATTCTCGCAGGTCGCTTATCCGCCGCCGCAGGGTGGGTACGTCACGGTCATCTACCCCGTCGAGTTCGCCCCCGGCGAGTGACGGTCACGGCCCACCGTCGGGCGAACCCTGCGAGACCAGGATCGCGTCGACCTTGGGGAACTGGACCGTGCCCTGGTTGAAGTCGATCTCGATCTTGCCGTTCGACACGGTGACCGGGTACGAGCGATCGACGGCCGTGTTCATCGCACCGGCCGCGGCGTAGATGTCGAACGCGCTTTCGACCGTCGTGCCGTCGATGACGATGTCGAACAGGCGCTGACCGGCAGCGGTCACGTACAGCTCCGCGAACTTCAGCGTCACGGTGTACGAGCCGTTCGGCACGGTGAAGACGTAGCTGAAGCTCGGGTTGCCGTATCGCTGACCGTTGTAGAGCACCGAGCTGTCCGTGTTCGCGATGGTGACGAGCGAGGTCTCGACGGCGGCCGTCCCGCCGGTGTAGCTCGTGTCGGCGCCCCAGCTCTGCCCCTTGCCATCGGTCACGGCGCTCGTTTGCCCCGCAGCCACTCGGATCGCGGTGAATGGCGCGACGGTGCCGCCGTCCCCCGCGGCCGAATCGGTGGTCGTGCCAGCATCCGTTGCTTGCGGCCCGCCCGCGTCGCCCATCGCCGGAGTCGACGAGGTCTGGCTCGTGATCCAGGCGAGTACGCACTGGATCGTGCTCGCGTCGAGCGCGCCTCCCGTCGGCATGCGGGCGCCGAACGGCGGGCTCGAGAGCAGCTTTGTGTAGAGCACACTCTTCGAAGGAGTCGCGGGATCGATGAGCAGCCCCACGCCCTCGACCGACGGCACGCCCACGAGGCGCGACGCGAGGCCGGGGGACACGAGATCGAGCGCCTCCGCCTTCGTCGTGGCGTCGTGACATCCCGTGGTCCCGCAGGTCTTGGCGAAGAGAGTCGGCACGTCGGGGCAGGTGGGCGCAGGCGCCGCTTCGACCGCGCCTTCGACGGGCGAGCCCGCGTCGGCTTGCATCGTGAACATCTCGGGGTCCTCGAGCGAGCCGGCGCATCCGCTCCACGCGAGCACGGTCAGCAGTAGCGCCCCGAGGACCAGCGGTAGATGCAGCAGACGATTCGCAATCGGATCCATCGTCTTCCTCACATCACGTAGGCGAAACCGGCGAGGACGCGCGTCTGCTCGTCGAGCGCGCCGCCGGCGACGCTGGCGTCGCCCGGGACGGGGTTGAAGCTGTAGAAGAAGCGCGTGTAGGCGCCGCTCAGCGAGAGCTCCCAGCTCTTCGCGAGCCGCCACGACGCGCCGAGGTGCGCTTCGACGCCCCCCACGGTCTCGCGCGGAAAGAGCTGCGCCGTGTAACCGCTGCTCAGGACGTCGAGGTAGCTGCCCCCCACCCACGCCGCGAAGGCGGAGAGGAAGCCGTACCGGAGGTCCGCGCCCACGCGGACGAACCGATAGGAGACGCTCGGCAGCGCGGCTGCGCCGCCGGGAATGGCATCGGTGAACTGGTAGTCGTTACCTCCGTAGCCGGCAGACACGTTTGCGAGAAGACCCCGAGGCAGCGCGATGCGCTCGGTCGCTCCGAAGTCGAACGCTTGCCACGTGGTGCCGACCCGGTTGCCCGCCGAGTCCTGCGAGGCGAGCGCGAACGCCTGGCTGTATTCGCCCGTGATGCCGAAGTCGCGCAATACGGGGATGTGCGTCGGCGAGAGCGGATAGACGACGCCGGTGGCGACGGCGACCGGTGCTGCCGCGAGATCGTAGGGGCGCAGCGACGGCGTGATCCGGTCGACGTACGAGAAGTGGCGCATGCCCGCGCCAATCGATGCGCGAACCGAGAGGAGCGACGAGTCGACCTCGGGTGACGGCGCTGTGGGGGCGCGATCGGCCTCCACCGCAGCCGTCTCGGGGAGTTGTGGCGGAGCATCGGGAATCGGCGACGCGGCCGATGCTGCAGGTGCCGGGGACGCCGCGGGCGCGATTGACTCGGTTCGCGTCGGTTCCGCGGGCGCAGCTTCAGCTGGCGGAGCAAGGGCGAGCACCGCGCGCGTCGTGTACATGGCGCTCGCCGACGGCGGGAGCGTCACGTCGGTGTCGACCACCGCCTGGCTCCTCTGCGCGTCGATGTGCCACACGTGGACCCGAGTGGCACGCGGCGTCGGTCGCACATCTACGAGGATCGCGTGGTCCACTCCCGCGTCCCGGGCCGCGGCGCTCGCGCGCGCGACGAGCTGCGCATCGCGCGCGTCGTTGCCCGCGGCGGCGTGTAGCGCTGGCGCACCCTTCGCACGCAGCGCCGTGCGGAACGCATCTCCCTCTTTCAACGTGTTCGGCGCGACGACGCGATCCTCGAGCCAGCCGGCCACCTGGTCCGCGTGCGGCCCCTCGACGACGACGGCGACGACCTGCCCCTTCCGATCCGCCGCGCGCGCATCCGCCCCCGTCGTCAGGAAGCCGACCGCCCCCAACGCGGCCGCGACGAGCGTCGGAGCGCGCTCAGATCGAGAGCACATTGGAGCTCCCGTGGAAGTTGGTCAGGCCGAGGTTCAGGAACTGACTGAACGTGAAGAAGAGGTCCTTCATGTCGGCGTAGTTCAGCTCGTAGCAGTTGCCGGGATGCATGAAGTTCTTGCCGCCGCCCACGATGAGCGGCGTCCCCTCGGCGTTCCCGGTGTGCTGGCCGTCGGTCACGTTGTAGCCGGCGAGCACGATGGTGTTGTCGAGGATCGGGCTGCCGCTCGGGTCGGTCGCCTGCTTCAGCGCGTCGAGCAGGTAGAAGAAGAGCGACAGGTAGTTGCGGTCACGGCTGATGCACTTGATGTCGCCGTTGGAGTTCTGCCCGTAGTGCGAGATCCCGATGTGCAACTGACCGGTGAGGTCGGCGTTGTCGTAGAGGATGTTCGACGGGCACGGGTTGTTCTGCCGACCGCACGTCTCACCGTCGTAGGTGAAGCTCACCGAGCGAACGAGGTCGCACTCGAACGCCAGCACCACCATGTCGAAGAATGATTGAACACGCTGGTCGTAGACGTTGCTCAGCGAGCCATCGAGGTCCACGTTGTCGAGGGTCTCGGGCGGCGCGGTGCCCGGCTTGCAGCCGGTGGCGGCGGAGGGCGGGGTGAAGATGCGCGTCTCGAGGTTGCGCACGCTCGTCATGTAGGCGTCGAGCTTCTTGTTGTCCGTCTTGCCGAGCTTCGATTGCAGGTCCTTGATGTCGGCGAGGGACGAATCCAGGATGCTGTGATTGCGGGCGGCCGCGAGTTGCGGCGCCATCGGCGTCGGCACGAGACTGGCGAACATCGCCTTGAAGAGCTCCACCGGATTCTTGTGCGGCTCGTTCGGCTGTCCGTTGCTGTAGGAGACGTAGTCGGCGTAGTTGAACGCGATTCCGTCGGGGTTCGCGTCGTTGCAGCCTCCGCTCATGACCAGGTTCGGCTTCCCCGCCGCGTCGGCAATCATCTGGTCGAACGAGCTGCCCGGCACCGTGCACTGGCTCGAGTTGACGTCGGTAAAGGGCTGCTGCGAGAGGAACGTCGTGATCGCAGAAACGTGCCCACCGCCGTCCGGCACCGTGCTCGCGGCCGTATCGCGCGCACTGCACGACGGGTGCATGAGGATCGAGAAGTTGCCGACCTCGCCCGTGAACGGCGCGAACACCGAGCGTTGCGAGAAGCTCGACGCCGAGAGCGGGCCGGCCTGGAGATTCTGCGGGTACCAGACCGCGTCGCCCTTCACGTTGTAGGTGCCGTTTGGCATGTACAGCGAGACGAATCGGCGCGGGTCGCTATTGCCGGCGGCCAGCGCCTTCTTGGGGAAGAACTTCTCGAGCATCGGCAGCAGGAAGATCGCCCCGGCGCCGGTGATGAGATGACGTCGATGGATGCTCCAGCTCATGGGGCCTCTCCCGTCTGCATGAGGAACTGCCGGCTCTGGACGATCATGCTGATCGTCTCGGAGAAGGAGCCGGTGGGCGTCACACTCGTCGTGCCGATGGCCTTCACGACGCACTGGTCATCCGGCGACGTGAGCGCACGCGTCAGCACGTAGGCCATGATCTGCTGCGCGAGGCAGGCGCGCGTCCCATCGTCGACCGCGAGGTCGGCGTACATCGAGAGCGCATCGGTGAACGGCTTGTTGCTCGGTGGCGGCAGCGTACCGCTCGCGTCGATCGTGCCGGACACGTTCGGGTACGTCGTGCGCCACTTGCCGAACATGTCGTAGTTCTCGAGCCCGAGACCGAGCGCGTCCATGTCGGCGTGGCAGCCGGCGCACGCCGGGTTGCTCGTGTGCTGCGCGAGCGCCTCCCTCGGCGACTCCCCGGTCGTCGACGGGTTCGTGAAGGTCTCGTTGGTGTTCTGCGGCGGCGGCGAGGGCGGGGTGCAGGTGATCTTCTGCGTGATCCAGTGCCCGCGATGGACGGGGTGCGTGTACGCGACGTCACCGGCGGTCGCCGTCATGATGCCCGGCGTCGTCACGAGGCCCGTGCGGTTCGCGGGCAGGCCCACCTGGACGTACGCGTTCGGGTCGCTGCCGGTGAACGGGATGCCGTAGTACGTGGCCATCGTTTGGTTCGCGAACGCGTACTTGCCCGTCAGCACCTCGAGGAAGCTCTTGTCGTTGGTCACGAGGTTCTGCAGAAACGCGTCGACCTCTCCGACCATCGCTGCGCGCACGTCGTCGCCCAGGCCGACGAGGTGGCCGTTCGGGTCGGCCAGGGTGAGGAGCGCTGCCCAGTCGTTGCGCAGTGACTTGAGCATCCGTGAGACGCGCGCGTCCTTCAGCATGCGCGAGACCTGCGCCTGCAGGGTCGCGGGCTGGTGGAGTTGCCCCGCCTTCGCGAGCTGGAGCAGCGTGTCGTCCGGCATCGTCTGCCAGAGGGCGTACGAGAGGCGCGAGGCCAGCGCGTAGTCGTCGACCGCGAAGGTGGCCCCCGCCGTCTGCGACTGGGGGCCGGTCGACGTGACGAAGATGAACTTCGGGTTGACCAGGATCGCGTTGATGACATCCTGGATGCCGGTGTCGAAGTCGGTGTCCTTGGCGTAGACGCCCATCAGCGTGGTCACCTCGTCGGTGGTGACCGGTCGGCGATAGGCGCGCGTCGCGAGGTTCGTCACGACGGTCTGGGCGCACGTCGTCGACGGCGTGCACGTGACGATCTTCGAGTA
>DATJYG010000360.1:0-2472 GCA_035499695.1 Polyangiaceae bacterium | reverse complement strand
CTGGCAGAGGGCCGGCGGGTAGTTGGGCGTGCCCGCGTGGAAGAGGCCGAGGCCCGTCATCGCGCCGACGATCTGGTTGGCCCACCCCGCGTACGGGGCCGGGGGGCCCATGGAGCCGGCTTCGGGGATGACCGTGGCCCCGAGGGCGCGCATGGCGCGCGACAGCCCGAGTATCGCGGCGCCCTGCACCGGCGTGAGCAGCGCGTCGCTGGCGGGCATCCCGCCGGGGGCGAGGGCGTCGTGCCCGGGGTCGGAGCTCGTGACCAGCGTCTGGTAGAAGAGGCCCGTCCCGGGGTCGCGCGCGCGGTTCCAGAGGTAGCTCAGCGTGCCCTTGGCGGTCGCGACCCACGTCGGGGCGGCCGCGCCGGCGTCCGGGTCGTTCGCGTGGACGCGCGCCATGTCGAGCAGCGCCGCGGCGGCCATGATCGACTGCGCCGGCTGGTACGTGACGGTGCCGTCGCCGTTCGGCGCGCCGATGAGAGCGACCGGCGCCGGCGGTGCCGACGCGTCGCTCGCACCCGCCTCGCCTGCCCCGCCCTCGTCGGTGCCGCCGTCGCCGCCGGTGCCTCCGCTGGCCGGCGGAGTCACCATCGTCGTGAAGCTCGTCACGACGTTCGCCGCCCACGCGTCGGCCGCCGCGGCGAGCGTCGCGGCGTCCATGCTGTCCATCACGTAGTTGAAGGCGAGGCCCGCGCTGCGCATCCGGTAGTAGAGCGCGCCGTCGTAGCTCTTGGTGGCGTTCGGCAGCTCGCTCGTGAGGACCTTGCGCAGGTCGGCGAGCGTCGAATCGTACTTCGCGATGTTGACCGTGCTGCCGTAGTAACTGGCGCTGCAGTGGAAGTCGCCGATGGCGGCGGCGAGCCCCAGGTCGTCGCGCCAGTCGTGCGTCGTGCCGGCCGTGTAGCTGGGCGGCACCGAGCTCCAGCTCGACATGACGCCGGTGCCCTTCGTGTAGGCGTACTGGAGGATGAAGCCGAGCACCTGGTCCTGCGTGCAGAGCAGCACGGGGTCCGAGAGGCCCTGCGTCTTGTCGCCGGAGTTGGGGATCCAGCACACGTAGCCGCTCGCCTCGGGAAGAGGCGGCACGTCCACGTTGACGTCGGTGCCCTCGATGAACTCCTGGCTGGCGTCCGAAGCGTCGGTCGTCCCGCCGGGGGAGCCGGAGTTGCCGTTGCCACACGCCCCCGACCCGGCGACGACCGCAGAGAGCGCGAGCGGAAGGGAAGACAAGAGGATGAAGCGCCTCTTCATGATCCCGCGGACTATTGGCGCCGCCGGGCCTTCGCGCAACGAGTTTGTGTAGCTGCTTGAGCTACCTCACTAGTGACGACTACCGACCTTCGAGACGCTCGAGATGCTCGTGAAGGTGCGGCTCGTCTCGGAGGTGCGCTCCTCGCGCACCGGCAGGGTGCGCGGGCGGCGCCTCGGGGCGTTGCCCATCTGGCGGCAGACCTTGCGCCACGCCGCCAGGGCCTCCGGCGCGTTCTCGAAGCGCTTCTCGCGATCGCGCGCCATGATCTTCGAGAGCCACCGCTCGATGCCGCCCGGCCACTCGTCGCCCGTCGTCGCCGAGAGCGTCGGCGGCTCGCGGTCGAGCTTCAGCGCGATGAGGGTGAGCGCGTTCTGCCCCTCGAAGGGGAGCCTCCCGCTGAGCGCACGGAACGCCACGGCCCCGAGGGCGTAGAGGTCGGCCCGCTCGTCGACGCGCGCGCTGCCGCGCACCTGCTCCGGCGCCATGTAGGCGAAGCTCCCGAGCGTCGCGTCGAACGCCGTGAGCGACGGCTCGCTCTTCTGCCCCTTGGGGTTGCGCAGCTTGCTCACGCCGAAATCGAGGATGCGCGTCCGCTCCTCGCTCTCGTCGTTCGCGATCTCGCGCGCGGTCAGGCGCCGCTTCTCGATGAAGAGATTCGCCGGCTTGATGTCCCGGTGCACGACGCCCGCGTGATGCGCGGCGGCAAGCCCCTGCAGCCCGTCGTCCACGATGGGCGCGACCTCGGCGAACGAGAGGTACTGGTCGCGGCGCAGGCGCTCGTCGAGCCCCTCGCCCGAGAGCAGCTCGAAGGCGATCCAGAGCCTGCCGTCCCGGTCCTTCCCTGCCCCCATGATGTTGGCGATGTGGGGCGACTTGATGGTGGCCGCGATCGCCGCCTCGCGGTGGAAGCGAGCGACCAGGTCCTTGTCCTGCATCGCTTTCTCGTGGAGGACCTTGATGGCGACCTTCTCGCCGGTCCGGCTCTCGGCGGCGTACACCTCCCCCATTCCGCCCGAGCCGATGAGGCGTCGCATCCTGTACACCCCTCCGAGAGTGGTCCCCACCAGGGACCCCGGGTCGTGCGACATCCCGCGGTGAATGCTAGCAGGTTTGGGCGGGATTGAGCCCGGCACTTCCCACGTTTACCCTGCGAGTCCCATGCGCACAGAGAAGGACGTCGAGGCGTATCTCCTCCGCCTGAATCGCCGGTTCAGGACGGT
>DATJYG010000359.1:0-26357 GCA_035499695.1 Polyangiaceae bacterium | reverse complement strand
CAGCCTTCGCTTCACGCCTGCTCCTCCCGGAAGCGGAGCCGAGGCCGCACCGTCGCTGGGCATCGACGGCGCCAAGGGACTGCCGGCCATCGAGGCGTTCATCACGGCGCGCCTCTTCATGTTCCAGCAGGTCTACCTGCACAAGGCGACGCGCGCGGCGGAGTGGATGATCCGCAAGATCCTCGAGCGCGCGGTGGACTCCGTGCGCGCGGGCGCGTCGCTCGACGCGATGCCGGCGGCGTTCGTGTCGGCGGCGCGCGGCGAGGAGGTCGCGCTCGGCGACTACCTCGAGCTCGACGACGGGGTCCTCTGGGTCGCGATGCACGCGTGGGAGCGGGCGGGCGACAAGCCGCTCGCGGACCTCGCGGCGCGCATCCGGCGGCGCGCGCTCTTCAAGACGCTCGAGCTCTTCGGGGATCACGCGACCGAGACGGGGCGCCTGCAGGCGCTGGAGACGGCGAGGGACATCGCGAAGGGCCAGGGGCTCGACCCGGACGCGTACGTCGGGCTCGACTTCGCGACGGTCGAGCCCATCGGCGGCAGCGAGGACCCGCTCATGGTGTTCTACGCGAAGGGGCCGGCGCGGCCGCTGCACGAGGTGTCCTTCCTGCTCGGGCGCCTGGCGGGGCAGTCGCTCTCGCGCGTGCGGCTCGTCCTGTCCCCCGAGCTGCGCGCTCCGGTCACGCATGCCCTCGGTCTGTGACCGGGCGCTGCTCGTGTCGGTCCTCGGCGCGTCGCTCGCGCTGGCCCCGCGCGACGCCCGCGCGCAGGAGACGGTGGACCCGAGCTACGGCCGCATCGAGGGCGACCTGGCGCTCGTGGTCGGCGCGGGCACGACGGTCGTGCCCTCGGGTCCGCGCGCCGAGGGCGAGCTACGCCTGCGCTACCTCGAGACCGCGGGGGTCTTCGCGGCGTACGAGGACGGCCCGCTCTTCGGCGGCTCGGCGGAGCCGCAACGCGTGCTCGTGAGCGGCCTGGAGGTGCGTCCGCTCTTCCTCTACCGCTGGCTGCAGGGCCACGAGACGCGCCGCGCCTGGCTCGACCTGACGCTCGACTCGCTGGGCTTCGAGATCGCCGCGACGTGGTCGCAGCCGGCCGGCGGGTCCTTTGCGTCCCAGCCCGGCCTGCAGGCGGGCCTCGGGCTCGAGGTGCCCATCCTCCCGCAGGCGAGCGGCCCCTGGATCGGCCTGCACGGCGGGCTGCGCTGGAGCGACGCCTCGCTCGCCTCGGGCACGACGTCGGGCGCCGACGATCGCTCGGTGTTCCTCGCGATCACCCTGTCGTGGCACCAGCTCGTCGCGACGCACCTCGTGGACGTCGGCGACCGCGCTCCTCGCTGATTACTTCGCGGCCGTCGCCGCCAGCGCCTCGTCCACCCGCCGCGCCAGCGCGCAGTTGTTCGCCTGCCGCTGCTGCGCGTCGCGCGTCTCCGAATCGGTCACGACGCGTTCCCCCGCCGGGATCACCCGCGCCTCGCCCGTCCGGCGCAGCCGGAGGATCTCGCGGCCGCTCGCCAGGTCGAAGAGGTGCACGCGCGTCGGGTGCCCCACCATCTGCAGGGCCTCCTCGGTGAACGTCCCGCCGTCGACGTACGGCGCCGCCTCGGGCACGTCCTCGTCGAGCGCGAGCAGGAGGAACTGCGCGCGCGTGACCACGTCGATCGCCAGCGGGATCTCGCTCGCCTGCGCGTGGTCGAACTGCTCCTGGAAGACGCGGAGCCGCAGATCGTCGTCCGCCCCCTTCACCTCGCCGACCCAGTCGTCCGTCAGGATGCGCGTCGCCGCGTACGCCTGCCCGAGGTTCCACGGCTGCTCGGCGAACGCCCCGCCGTCGATCTCGCCGCGCACCCCGCGCTCGTTCGGCTCGCGCAGCAGGCACCCGGCGAATGCGTCCTTCTTCGCATCGGCCGCCACCTTGCGGATCCGGTCGGCGCTCTTCGCGTCCGCGAGACGCATCCTCAGGTAGAGCCCCGGCTGCGTCTTGAACGCACCCGTGCGCGCCTGCGGGTCCACGAGGTCCCCCTGGTACTCGCCCGTCGCCCCGAGGATGTCGCCCTCGAGCTTGTCGCGCAGCGGGAGCCACTGCTTGCCCAGCGTCGCCTCGACCGCCCGCTGCTTCGCGAGCAGCGTCTGGCGCCCCGAGGCGAGCTCGCGCTCGCTCACGCACTGGTGCAAGACGTACGCGCCGATGACGGCCGCGAGCGCCACCAGGCCCGCCTGCGTCGTCCACCGCGTCTTGCCGCTCGCGCGGTCCTCACGCGCCCGCGCGATGGCGGGGAGGCCCCTCTGCTTCTTCACTGTCTCGTCCCTCGCCGGGGAGGCTCCATCCCTCGCCGGGGGGAGCTAGCACGCCCGGCGGGCGTCCGCCGGCTACGAGCCGGTCTTCGGGAGGCGGTCCACCATGAAGCTGACGCTCGGGAAGCCCGCGAACGCTGCCGTCTGGAAGACGCTCTTGACGACCACGGCCTTGATGGACTGGTCGATCTGGAGCAGCACCACGCCCGGGAACTCCTTGTTCGGGTGCGTCTGCTTCCAGAGCTCGCGCTTGGCCTTGAGGATGTTGAAGAGCTCATCGATCCTCTGCAGCCGGTCTGACTCCTCGACCGCGCGCGTGTTCCCCGCGGGCGACCCGTCGACGAGGATCTGGCTGCCGACGACCGCCACGATGGGCGCGTCGAGCATGTCCAGCGTGTTCTCGGCCTTGGGCATGTTGAGGCCCTTGGCGACCGGCGTCTGCCCGCTCGCGCTGAACGTCATGAGCAGGAAGACGACGGTCACGACGAGGAAGTCGATCATGCTCGTCAGCGACAGGCTCGCGTTCGTGGACCTGTGCCCGCCGCCCGCGACCTTGTGGGCGACGAACTCGAGCCCGACTCCACGCATCAGGCGACGACCGGGTTGATTGACGGCCATATTGGGATCCTCGAGAAGCGGCGGGGGAGGGGCCCCGCCGCACAAACCTGACTAGTTGGTCGCGAAGGTGATGTTGAACGCCGGCATCTTCTCGGTCTTCGTGCCGAGGTTCATGTCCCGGTGCGTCTGGTACACCGCGTCGATGACGCCGATGATGTACTTGAACTCGGTCTTGTTGTCGGTGTGCAGGATGGCCTGATCGAGCTTGCGGTCGGTGGGGTTGGAGTGCTGCCCCTTGGCCTTCCACTCGGTCTCGATCTTCGCCGCCAGGTCCGGGTAGCGGATCACCTGGATGGCGCCCGCCTGCAGGATGACGTCCTTGCGGGGCACGTCGATCGAGTCGACCGTCGTGCTCCCCTGCTTCCAGACGAGGGTGAAGTGGTCCTCGGTCTGCATCATGACGTGGAGCTGCTTCTCCGGCTCCACCTTCTCCTGCTCCACGTCGGGCCGCGGCGGTCCGGGGACCTGCGCGTCCGCGTTGATGCGGGCCATCTGCGTCCACACCGCGGTGATGAGCAGGAAGGAGATGGTGACCATCAGCAGGTCGATCATCGGGATCATGTTGATCTCCGAGTCGAGCGACTTGCGCTTGCCACCACCTCCGCCGCCGACGTCTACGCCGCCCATGGCTTTGCTCTCTCTCTGGTTTGACGGCTGGGGCCCCGCCGCCCCCAACCGCTCGGCGATCAGCCGCCGATACCCGACATGTTGACCTTCTGGCGGTTCGTCACCACGAGGTTGAGCACCTGGACGCTCGCCTCGTTGATGTCGTCCTCCAGCGTCTGCGTCTTGCCGTTGAGAACGGCGTATCCGACGAGACCGATGATCGCGACGATGAGGCCGAAGGCCGTGCAGTTCATCGCTTCCGAGATGCCTTCGGCGAGGATTCTCGCCTTCTGGCTCGGGTCGACGCTCTCGCCGGACACGGCGCCGAAGCTCACGATGAGGCCCGACACGGTCCCGAGGAGACCGGAGAGCATCGAGAGGTTCGCGAGGAGCGCGAGGTAACCGGTGCGCTTGGCGATGCGCGGGATCTCGCGCAGCGCTGCTTCATCCATCGCCGCCTGCACCTCCTCGTCGGGGCGGTTCACCTTGACGAGGCCGGCCTGGACGATGCGCGCGAGCGGCGCGTTCGCCGCGGAGCACATCTTGACGGCCTTGGCGACGTCGCCGGCCAGGATGCACTTCTGCATCGTGGCGAGGAACACGTCCTTGTTGATGGAAGCGCCGAAGAGGTAGAGCGCCCTCTCGACGATGACGCCGATCGTGATGATGGACCAGAAGAGGATGACGTACATGCCCCATCCGCCATCCTTGAAATGCTTCCACACAGCAGCCATCGAACGTTCCTCCGTCTAGAGAGAGAAGAGAGAGAGCCTGACCTCGAGCATTGCGCCGCGCTTCACCCGCGCGAATCGCTTTTGCGAGTCGCGACGGTACCTGAACGAACTCCAGCGAAGCAAGCGCTCACGCACCCTGCACGAGCAACGCGAGCCTGACAGGTGAGACCAAACGACGTCAAGGGAGTTTGGGCCCGCTCACGCGATCGAGACTGCGAGCGAGACCAAATCGCGCTCACAAAAGCCCACAAGATCCCGAGGCTTGTCGAACTTTGCCGCCTGACCGCAATCCACGTGTTCCACGTTTGGTCCACAAAACGGAGGGGACGGTAGACCTCGGCCGCTCTCGTTGACGTCGACGATCCGCAGCCTGTATCGTCGTGGGCGTGCGGAAACGCGCTTCGCGGCGGGATGCGCGGAGCTCGTCAATGCTGCCCGAGCCGAACCGGGCAAGTGCTGTAGGTGCTGCAGTCCGCTTCACATTTGCCGTGGTGCCCCCGCTATACTGGCGCGCGCGTAGATCGTTCGACGGAAGGTAGAAAGGAGCGTCGGGGAATGTTCGTGGTCCTTCTTGCGGAGCAGGCGGCACAGGCCGCGAGCGGCGGCAGCGGAGGCCTCATGGGGGCCTTCAAAGAGAAGCCGACGTTCCTCGTCTGCAACCTTGTGGTGAGCGCCGTCGTCATCGCGATGATCATCGAGCGCGTCGCCTTCCAGCTTTCCAAGTACAGCGTGAACTCGAAGGAGTTCTTCGCGCAGATAAAGAAGCTGGTCACCGCGGGCAACATCGACCGCGCCATCAAGCTCTGCGACGCGGGCGACTACCCGACGCTGCAGCTCGTGAAGGCAGGGCTGACGCACGCCAACAAGGGACCAGACGAGATCGACGCGGCGATGAGCGAGAAGATGGGCGAGCTCCGGCCGGCGGTCGAGAAGCGCGTCGGATCGCTCTGGTCGCTCGCGAACATCGCGACGCTGATCGGACTCCTCGGAACGGTCACGGGCCTCATCACGACGTTCAACGCCGTGTCGGACCCGCGCCTCTCCGCGGCTCAGCGCCAGGCGCAGCTGTCGCTCGGTATCTCGGAAGCCATGTACAACACGGCGTTCGGTCTCGGCATCGCCGTCACGTGCATGCTCGCGCACCTCTTCCTCCACCAGCGCGCCAAGAACATCCAGCACGACCTGGATTCGACGCAGGAGCGCGTGTTCAACCTGCTGACGATCCTCACGCGCCCCGGCAACTACTGACGGGGAACGCGCGATGGCCGAGCAGGAGAAGCTGAGCGCGGCGCAACGGAGCCGGATCCGCCGGCGGTCGATGCCGAAGGAGCTCTCGCCCGACGAAGAGGGCGGCGAGCTGAACATCGTTCCGTTCCTCGACATCATCACCAACGTGCTGATGTTCGTGCTCGCCACCATCTCGGTGACGTTCACGACGCTCATCGACACGAACGCACCGAAGGCGGGCGGTGGCGGCCGCGCGCCGACCAAGCCGACCCTGTCCCTCAACGTCGTCATCCTCGACAAGGGGTTCATCGTCTCGGCGTTCGGGCAGCGCATCGGCGACGGCTGCAACGGGCCGGGGTCGGGCGTGACGGTCGGCATGACGTCGGCCGGCGGAGCGACCGACTACGACTACACGGCGCTCAACGCGTGCGCGAAGAAGCTGAAGAACCAGGTGCCCGAGGCTTCGGACGAGACGTCGGCGACGGTCACCGGGAACGCGAGCACGCAGTACCAGGTGATCGTCAGCACGTGCGACGCCCTCCGCAAGGCGGACGACGGGCAGATCATGTTCCCGGACATCACCTTCGGAGTCCCGAAGTAGGCCATGAACCAGCCCCCCGCCCCGCCCCCCGGAGGAGGCCCTCCGCAGCAGTTCCAGCCGCCGGCGCGCCAGAAGCCGGCGAGCATGGCGACCTACAAGCGTGAGCTCCGCAAGGCGATCGCGAAGAACCGCATCGAGCCGGAGATCAACTTCCTCAACATCACGGCGATGCTGGACATGATGACCATCATCCTCGTCTTCTTGCTCAAGAGCTTGAGCCAGTCGACGGCGTCGCTTCCGCAGTCTCAGGACCTGCAGCTGCCGAAGAGCGTGCTCAACGCCGAGCCGGACGCCGAGCCCGAGGGCATGTCGCTCATCGTGAGCAAGTCGCAGATCATGGTCGGCGACAACGTGGTGTGCCCCGTGCCGCAGGACGCGGCGCAGTACGGCATCGAGGCGAAGTACAAGCGCGGCTCGCGCAACGACTACTTCATCGTGCCGCTCGGCAGCGCGCTCCAGGCCTGGCGCGACACCGACAAGCGCATCCGCCTGGCGACGGGGAAGGACCCGTCGCAGAGCGAGGCGATCCTCATCGCGGACTCGAGCACGCCGTACCGCGTGCTGACCGAGGTGATGTACACGCTCGGTCAGACCGAGTTCGCCAAGTTCCACATGATGGTGCTTCAGGGCGGCAAGGCCGGGTCGAAGCAGTAGGAGAGGGCGCTCCCGCACGAAGGCGGGGGATCCCTCGCGCTCCTCCGGTCGTCACGCCGCATGCAGCGCGGCACTCGGGTGACGAGCGCGCATGCGGCGTGCCGCTTCCTCGTCGCGCTGCGGGATCCCGCGCCTTCGTGCTCGATCCTCCACTCGCTGGACGGGTTTGCCGAGCGACGCGCCCGATCAACGCGTCGGCTTTCGTCTGACGCCCTCCAAGACCCAAGCCGAGGGGGTTTCGTCTCGCTGCTTGCAGGCGAGTGTGTGGTTCGAGCACGAAGGTGCGGGATCCCGCGCGCGACGAGGAAGCGGCACGACGCATGCTCGATCGTGCCTGTCGCGCCGTGTGTGCATGCGGCGTGACGACCGGAGGAGCGCGAGGGATCCCGCGCCTTCGTGCGGGGGTGTCAGAACCCGAGGAACGGCGTGGGCCGCGTGCTCGCCGCGTAGAAGCGGCGCATCGACACGTTCATGACGAGCCCCATGCCGATGAGGATCGTCATGACGCTCGAGCCCCCGTACGAGAACAGCGGGAGGGTCACGCCGACGACCGGCAAGAGGCCCGTGACCATGCCGATGTTGAAGACGACGTGCCAGAAGACGATGCTGGCGACGCCCACCGCGATGACCGCCCCGAAGCGATCCTTCGCAGTCGAAGCGACCCGCAGGCACCAGAGCACCAGCAGCCCGTAGAGCAGGACGAGGCCGGCGCTGCCGATGAAGCCCCACTCCTCGGCGAACACGGGGAAGGGGAAGTCGCTGTGCTGCTCGTGCAGGAAGAGGAACTGGTTCTGCGAGCCGCGCATGAACCCCTGGCCGAACCAGCCGCCGTTGCCGACCGCGACGCGCGCCTGACGCGGGTCCCAGTTGTAGCCGAGGATGTTCTCGTTGGGGTTGAGCCAGGCGTTGATGCGCTCGTTCTGGTAGCCGCGCAGACCGTAGCTCCAGAAGATGGGCGCGCCGATGGCCGCCGTGATCGCGAGCGCCACCAGGCTGCGGCTCTGGATGCGCGTCATCGCGCAGATGGAGAGGAAGACGAGCACCAGGATGAGCGCCGTCCCGAGGTCGGGCTGCAGGAGCACGAGGGCGGTGGGGATCGCCGCGATGATCGCGGGCGGGAGCAGGTCCTTCAGCGTGCGGCCCTCGGTCTTCGGGTCGTCGTGCAGGTACTTGGCCATCGCGACGACGAGGAACAGCTTCATGAACTCGCTGGGCTGGAAGCTGTAGGAGCCGATGTAGATCCAGCGGGAGCTGCCGCGGATCTCGCGCCCCAGGATGAACACGAGCACGAGGAGCGTGACGCCGACGCCGTAGAGTGCGTAGCCGAGGCGCTCGTAGTGCCGGTAGTCGATGGCCGCGACGACCGTCGCGAGGATGCCCCCGCCGACGAGCCAGTAGATCTGCTGGATGTAGTCGTCCGAGTGCGAGCCGTGCGAGACGCTCGTCGCCGAGTACAGGTTGATGACCCCGACGACCGCCAGCAGGGCCACCGAGATGAAGAGGGTCCAGTCGAAGTGCTCGCGCACCCGCCCGAGCGACCCGCCGTCGAGGGCGCCGAGCCTCACGGGTGCCCCCGGTCGCGCAGCTGCGGCTGCGTCGCGGGCGACTTGGCCGACGGCGTGTGGCCCAGCCGGATGGACTGCAGGCGCTCGTACTCGTGGACGATCTGCATCGCGACCGGCACCGCGATCTCCGGTCCCGAGCCACCGTGCTCGACGAGCACCGTGACGGCAATCTCCGGAGAGCGCGCCGGCGCGAGGGCCGTGAACCACGCGTGGTTCTGCGAGAGGAACCAGGCCATCTTCGGGTCCATGTCCTTCTTCGCCACGAAGCCCGTCTGCGCCGTGCCCGTCTTGCCCATCACGTCGAGCGACGGATCGCGCGCGGGGTACGCCGTGCCGGGGCCGACGGGATCGTTGACCACGTCGTAGAGCGCGTCCGTGACGCGCCGCAGGTTGTCGGGCTGCAGCGTGACCTGCCGGCGTATGCGCGGCGGGAACTCCTGGACCACGGTCCCGTCGCTCGTCTCGACCGCCTTGACGATCTGCGGCTGGTACAGCGTCCCGCCGTTGCCGATGGCCGCGTAGGCGAGCGCGAGCTGCAGCGGCGACACGATGGCGTCGCCTTCGCCGATCGCCATGTTGAGCGTGTAGCCCACCTTGAACTGGCCCCTGTATCGCAGCGCGTACCAGGACCGCGTGGGGATGCGCCCTGGTGCCTCGGGGTTGGTGCCGAGCCCCGTCTTCTGGCCGAGCCCGAACTCGGTGGCGATGCGGGCGATGCGGTCCATGCCGACGGTCTCGGCGAGGTGGAAGAAGTAGACGTTGCACGAGCGCGCGATGGCCTCGCGCATGTGCACCGTGCCGTGCACGTGGCTGCAGCGGAAGATGCGGTGTCCGAAGACGAGGAGGCCCTCGCACTTCTCGGTGTGCTCGGGGTCGACCAGGTGGTCCTCCAGCGCCGCGAGAGCGCTGAAGGGCTTCATCGTCGAGCCGGGCTGGAAGGCGCCGCTCATCGTCTTGTCGAGCATCGGGCGCAGCGGGTCGGAGTAGAGGCGGTTGAAGGCCTCGCGCATGCGCTGGTGCCCTTCGCCGCCCGAGAGCTCGTTGGGGTCGAAGCTCGGCTTCGAGTACATGGCGAGCAGGCGGCCGGTCCTCACGTCGACGGCGACGACGGCCCCCGCGGCGTGCGGCCGCATCGCCTTGTCGATCGCCTGCTCGAGGTCCACGTCCACCGTCAGCCGCAGGTCGCGCCCCGCGATGGGATCGAGCCGCCCGGGCGCGTCGATGAGGCGCTCCGCCTCCGGGCCGCTCCTGTAGCGACCGCGCGCATCGACCACGCGCTTCTCCCATCCGCGCTGCCCGCGCAGGTACGACTCCCACGCGTGCTCGACCCCCGTGGCGCCCACGAAGTCGCCGCCCTCGTAGCCGAGCGGATTGATCCGCTGCTGCTCCTCGCGCGGCAGCTGGTCGTATCCAGCGGGCCGGTACTTCGCGAGCATCTCGGGGTCGATCTCGGCGACGTAGCCGAGCAGGTGCGCCGCCAGCTCCTTGTAGGGGTAGAAGCGCACCGGGACGCTCACGATGTCGACGCCCGCGAGCTCGTCGGAGTGCTGCTTCAGCTCCGCGACCACGTCGCGCGGGGCGTCGTCGCGCACCCGGATGGGCGTCTTCCAGCACGGCGACTTGTCGTCGTCGGTCGTGCAGGCGGCGCGGATGCGCGCCTCGAACGTCCGCTGCTCCTCCGGGTTGAGCCGCAGGATGTCCGCCAGGCGCGGCCAGGAGTCCGGGTCGTGCGGGATGACCTGTCCGTTGCGATAGCGGACCGGTCGCGCGCTCGGCATCACGCGCCCCGGGACGACCTCGACGTCGTACGACGGGCGGCTCGAGGCGAGCACCTTTCCGTTGACGTCGCGGATGACCCCGCGCGTCGTCGGAAGACCCACCCTGCGGATGATGTTCTCGTGCGCGATCGCGGCGTAGTCGGTGCCGTCGAGCGCCTGCAGGTCGAAGAGGCGGCCGACGATGGCGAGGAAGCCGAGGAGGGCGAAGAGCGCCATCCACTTGTAGCGCTTGCGGAACTCGCCGACGTCCGAGCGGGAGACGAGCAGGTCGCTCATGTCGCGACGCCGCTCCCTCCCGCGGCCTCGGCGCGCGGCCCGCTCGCCGTCGCCGCGTGGAGCGCCTGCGCGATGCCGAAGACGAGCGGCGCAACCGCCGCCGTCGCGATCGCGTGCGGCATCAACAGCGGATAGAGCGACCGCGGGACCCAGACGTCGCGCCCGAAGATCGCCAGGAGCACGAGCACCATGATGCTCTGGAGGATCGCGAAGACGCTGGCCAGCAGCACCTGCATCCAGAGGGTCTGCGCGGCGAGCCTCACGCCGGCGGCGCGCGCGAGCACGAACGTCGCGACGTACGTGAAGGTGTAGAGGCCCACCGGCGCGATCCCCAGCACGTCGGTCGCGTATCCGAGGACGAAGGCGACGGCCGCCCCGCGCGCGAGCGAGTACTCGTGGACGCCCATGAAGAGGATGAGCGGCAGCACGAGCGCCGGGATGGGCCGCCCGGCCGGGGCCCGCCCGAGCGCGACGAGCACCGAGTACCCGAGGAGCACGGCCATGGGGAGCGCCAGCTCCGCACGGAAGTTCGCGATGGGCCGGGCGCGCCCCGGCACCTGGCGCATCTGCCGGACCGTGCGCCCCACGTCGACCGCGAGCGCCGCGATAAACGCCAGCCCGGCCAGCCATGGATTCGGCTCGTCCACGGCGCGGAAGATGTTCGCCTGCATCACGAGGAGCGCCAGCCCGGCGAAGAGGAAGGCGAGGTTGCGCATCTACTGCCTCCCGCGCGCACCGCCCAGCGTGCCCGTCCCGATCGCACCGGTCGGCGACGGCTCCTCTCCGGGGGTCGTCACGAGCACGAGCACCGAGTCGAGCCGCGAGAAGTCGACCGTCGGCGCCGCGTCCACGTCCTGGTCGCGTCCGAGCTCGCGCTTCACGACCTTCGTCACGCGCGCCACCGGGATGCCTCGCGGGAACCAGTGGCCCTTGCCGCTCGTGACGAGCAGATCGCCGATCTCGACCTCGTCGCGCGAGTCGACCATCTCCACCTTGCAGGCGTAGCGCGCCGGGTCCCCGGTGCCGCGCACGAAGCCGCGCGCGTGCGTGCGCTCGTCCTCGACGTCCACGCCGAACGCCGCGTCCACCGCGAGCTGCACGTCCACCGTGTCGCCCGCGACGTGCAGCGTGGCGCCGACCACGCCGTCGGGCGCGACCACCGGCATGTGCGGGCGCACGTCACGGGCGCCCTTGTCGAGCACGACGCGCGTGACGCGGAAGAACTCGGTGAAGTCCTTGCCGATGACGCGCGCGCTGACCGTGGCCTCGGGCATCGAGTCCTTGAGCTGCAGCAGGCGCCGGAGCTCGCGGTTCTCGATCTCCGCTTGCTCGAGCGACCGGACGCGCTCACGGAGACGCGCGTTGTCGTACGAGAGGCGCTCGTCCTCGTTCCGGACGTCGACGAGGTACACGTAGTCGTTCCACACGCCGCCGAGGCCGCGCGCGATGGTGGCGGCGGCCGCCTCCACCGGGGACGACACGCGCAGGATGGCGCGATCGAGCGGGCTCTGGCTCTCGGGCGACTTCATGTTCGCCTTGAGCACGAAGAACGGCAGGGCCAGGAGCAGGACGACGATCGCGGCGTCGCGATAGCGCTTGAGGGCGGGGGTCACGGCGAACACCTACGACACGCCGCAAGAGCCGCTGCCCTCAGGCGATCGTGACCTCCTTGAGGAGCTCCATGTGGTCGAGCGCCTTGCCGCTGCCGAGGACGACCGCGCTGATCGGGTCGTCGCTGACCATGACGGGCAAGCCAGTCTCCTCGCGGAGCAGGACGTCGAGGTTTCGAAGCAGCGCGCCGCCGCCGGTGAGGACGATCCCCTTGTCGACGATGTCGGCCGCGAGCTCCGGCGGGGTCTTCTCGAGCGCCGTGAGCACGGCCTCGGTGATGGCGTGAATAGGCTCGGTGAGGGCCTCGCGCACCTCGTCGCTGTTGACGACGACGGTCTTGGGCACGCCGGCGACGAGGTCGCGCCCCTTCACCTCGGTCGTGAGCTGGCGTTCGACCGGGTAGGCGTTGCCGATCTGGATCTTGATCTTCTCCGCCGTCTGCTCGCCGATGGCCAGGTTGTACTTGCGCTTGAGGTACGCGCCGATCGCGTCGTCCATCTTGTCGCCACCGACGCGCACGCTCTGCGAGTAGACGATGCCGGCCAGCGAGATGACGGCGACCTCGGTCGTGCCTCCGCCGATGTCGACGATCATGTTGCCGCTCGGCTCGGTGATCGGCAGGCCGGCGCCGATGGCGGCCGCCATGGGCTCCTCGATGAGGTAGACCTCGCGCGCGCCCGCGCTCTCGGCGCTCTCCTTGACGGCGCGCTTCTCGACCTCGGTGATGCCGAAGGGGACACAGATGATGATGCGCGGCTTGACCAGCGTGCGCCGCGAGTGGGCGCGCGCGATGAAGTAACGCAGCATCGCCTCGGTGATCTCGAAGTCGGCGATGACGCCGTCGCGCAGGGGGCGAACTGCACGGATGTTGCCAGGCGTGCGGCCGAGCATCTCCTTGGCTTCGCGCCCCACCGCGAGCACCTTGTTACCGCCGCGAACGTCCTTCTGGACGGCGACGACCGAGGGCTCGCACGAGACGATCCCCTTGCCCTTCACGTAGATCAGCGTGTTCGCCGTCCCGAGATCGATGGCGAGATCGTTCGAGAACAGGCCGTGAAGCCAGTCGAAGATCATGGGTGGGGGTCCCTGGCGGCCCAGGTGCCGCGGGGAGCCCCGCTTGTACCACAGGCAGCGATCGTGTCTACCCGGGGAAGCACCCGGCGTCTGCTCGGATGCTCAGCAGGGAGGACCGCTCAGCCCTTGGAGATCTTCCCCTCCTTGTGGGGGAAGTGCTTGCGGCACACGGGGCAGAACTTCTTGATCTCGAACTTCTCGGACATCGTCCGCTTGTTCTTCGTGGTCGTGTAGTTCGCCCGGCCGCAGTTGCCGCAGGTCATCTTGATCAGGTCGCGCATGACAGCCGGCGGAGATTACGCATGGCTGGGCCTTCGTCAAGGTCGACCGCGCTGGACGGCACTGAGACGGTCGACCCCCACGATGGGAGGGAGAGTTCGCCCATGCGACTCGTCTGCTCGGGGATGCTCGCCGTCGCTCTCGGCCTCGTCGCGACACCGGCGCTTGCGTCCGTCACCGAGCCGAACGGCCTCTCCGTCCCCATCGACTCGTCGCCGGAGGTGCAGCTCTACACGCTCTTCCAGCAGCGGAGCGAGAACATCAACTGGCAGACCGACGCCCACACGACGCCGAACCAGTTCTCGCCCCTCTGCGGGTTCACGGCGACGTACGTCCTGAACCAGGCCGGGTCGCACTTCGGCCTCGCCTGGTACAACGACACCGGGACGCCACCGACGGCGAGTCAGCTCTACCAGCTGGTCGCGCCCAACTCGCCGGTGGGCACGACCTTCAGCGGGACGACGATCAAGAACGATCCGAACTACGCCGGGGGCGTGGTCGGCTTCGCCCTCGTCGGCGGCGAGACGCACTACACCAACGACGCGTACGACACCGTCTGCTCGGCGTGCAGTCCGCCGGCGCCGTGGATCACGGCGCTCATCTACGCGTCGACCGCCACGCCGAACGCCTACTACGTGTGCTTCGAGGACGGCCCGACGAGCTCCAGCGGGTGGAACAACGACGGCGACTTCAACGACGACGTCTATTTCATCACCGGCGTGACCTGCAACGGCGGCGGCCAGCCCTGCGACACCGGAAAGCCGGGGATCTGCGCCGCCGGTCTCACGCAGTGCACCGCAACGGGCACGACGTGCCAGGAGCTCAATCCGCCGGCACAGAGCGAGACGTGCAACGGCGTCGACGACAACTGCAACGGCATGGTCGACGAGGGTGCGCCGTGCCCGGTCGGCTACGTGTGCGACATGGGGACGTGCGTGCAGGACTGCCAGAAGGGCGAGTTCCAGTGCGCTCCGACGCTGACGTGCTCTCAGGACGGCCACTGCGTCGACCCGAAGTGCGCCAACGTCACGTGCCCCTCGGGACAGGTGTGCGTTCAAGGCTTGTGCAAGGCGCCGTGCGACGGCGTCACGTGCCCGCACCCGCAGGTGTGCCGCGTGGGCAAGTGCGTCGACCCGTGCGCCGGCGTGACCTGCCAGGCGGGGCAGGTGTGCGATCAGGGCGTGTGCGTCACGAGCTGCGCGTGCCAGCCGTGCGGCTCCGGAGAGTCCTGCGATTCGGCGAGCGGCCACTGCGTGCAGCCCGCGTGCGTCGGCGTCAGCTGCGGAGCGGGCACGTACTGCTCCAGCGGCAAGTGCGTCGACGACTGCATGGGCGCCGCCTGTCCGTCGGGACAGACCTGCAAGACGGGGCAGTGCGTCGGCGTCCCCGGCTCGGACGCGGGCGCCGACAGCGGTTCGTTCGGCCCGCCCGGCGGCAGTTCCAGTGGCGGCGGCTCCTCGAGCGGCGGCGGAAGCGACGCCGGCGGCGGGGGCGACGCGACGACGGGCAACGGGGACACGTTCGTGGGCAACGCCGGGCGGACCAGCGGTTGCGGGTGCCGATCCGTCGGAGACGACACGAGCGGCGGCGCAGTCTTGTGGGCCGCCGCAGCACTCACGGTCGCGGCGGCGCGACGCCGTCGCAGCCGCTGACGGTCGTCAGTTCACGTTGAACTGGCCCGTCACGCCGTCGCCGCGCGCCGTGGAGCGAACGGGATAGAGCCGCTCGAGATCCGGGGCCACGAAGGTCGTGGTGGCGCTGCCGCCCGGCGGGATCGGGGCGATGGTCGCCTTGTCGGGGAAGCACGACTCGCTCGGACAGCCGTCGTGGTTCGTCGGGACGCACTCGACCGCGAACCCGTGAGGACGCGTGCCCTCGTTCTTCAGTGTCAGCGTGACCTTGGCCTGGTCTTGCGCGGTCACGAGACGCGGGTGGAAGCCCTCGTCGTCGACGATGACGACGATGTTTGCGGCGCCGCCGCTGATCCCGTCCCCCACCTCGGCGCACGCGCTGCTCTTCGTCGAAGCGCATCGCGAGACAACCAGGCCGGCCGACAGAAGAGCCGCCGCAGCGATGAGAATGAGTCGTCGCGCTCGCATCCACCCACGTGGAGCAAGATCACGGCCGGTCTTCGCCAGCGCTCGGCGAGCAGCCGTCGACCAACGACGGGCGCGCCTTGCTGGGCGCTGTGGCGATCCTGTCTCGTCGAACCGTCAGTTCGGAGCGAACGAGACGCCCCGGAAGACCGTGTTGGCGGCGGCCGTCACGAGGGGAAACGCCGTCGGGGTGGGGGAGCCGTCGTCGGTGAAAGACACGAGCCGCGCGGGACTCTCGTCCGTGGAAACGACGAGGTAGACGGCCGATCCCAGCAGGATCCCGGTCACGCCGCGCACGCCGGAGCCGATTCCGGCGTTGAACGTCGCCGCCAGGGTCCAGGTGGTCCCGTCGAACGTGTATTTCTGGACTCCGCCCCCGTTGGCCGGCGACCTGTCGTCGGCGACGTAGACCGTGTCTGCCCCCGCGACGCTGGCGTTCAGGTCGAAGACCGCGAATCCGTACGGGCTGGCGCCCGTCGCGACCGGCGTGAGGGGCGTCTGCGTCGCGCCGGCCGCGGTCGGCGCGCCCGTACCGATCGAGAAGACGTCCACGAAGCCGGCCGAGCCGGACGTCCCGTAGAGCTGGCCCCCGAAGATCCCGACCGTGCGCACGTTGGCGGGCGCGGCCAGCACCTGGACGGGCTGCGCGGTCACTCCGAGCGACTGGTATTGCACGCCGCCGTTTGCGCCGGTCCCGTTGCCCGCCGTCCAGAAGCCCGTGCCGTCCGCGCTCGTCGCGCCGCGGACCGAATTTCCGTCGTACGCCGTGCCGAGCGACGTCGACGTGTCGACCGTCCCGGTGGCATCCAGGCGCGCGACGATGCGCGGCACCGTGGCCGCCGACGTCGACGACACGGCAGCGGTTCCAGGAGCGACGCCGTAGCCGGCCAGCAAGAGGAAGTGCCCGTCGTCCGAGAGCGACAGCTCGCCCTCGCTCGTCGCCGTCCCCGACATGGTCAGCGGGTACTGCGCGCCGTTGGCGGCGGTCGGCAGGGCCGTCGTGCTCACAAGGGCGCCCGTGACCGCGTTGTGCTCCTCGAGGAAGACGGCCGTGGAGCCGTTGGTGAGGGCGGCCGAGCCGTCTCCGACCCTCACGACCACGACGTTCTGCATCGCCGCCCCATCGGGGATGTCGGCCTCCGGCGCGGCCTCGGCCGGCGCATCGGCCGCGCCGCCCTCGGGGGCGACGCCGGCGTCGATCGCGTGCGTCTTGCACATCGACTGGCCGGGATCGAGCGGGCACTCGTCGCAGGCGTCACCGATGCCGTCGCCGTCGCTGTCGGGTTGCTTGCCGTCGTCCATCGGGCGAACGGGGTCGAAGATCCTCGGGCAGTCGTCCATCGCGTCCGCGATGCCGTCGCCGTCCGAGTCCGTCGCCGAGGGCACCCCGGTGTAGACCGTGGAACCCATCACCGACGTTCCCCGCCTCGGCGTGCAAGTCGGCTCGTTCATCGGCGAGCCGCAGAAGAACGCGGGGTACGCCGAGCTCCCCACCGCTGCGGTCAGCGCGGTGAGGTTCTCGCCGTACTCGTCGCTCAGGCAGATCTGCTTGGAGCTTCCGCACACGTCGATCGCGTCGCAGGCGGCGCCCTTGCGCGTCGCCGCGACCACGTTCGCGTCGCCGTAGAGGACCTTGCCGGCCCGCATGACCATCACGACGTCGGCCGCGCCCGACGCGACGACCGCGCGGTAGTCATGGTTCGTCTTGCCGTCGAAGATGGACACGTCGGCCGTCTTGCCCACCGCCAGCTCGCCGATCGCCGACGCCGTGCCGGTCGCCGCGGCCGCGTCGACCGTCACCATGCGCCAGAGGTCCTCGTCGGTCAGCAGGCCGTCGAGGTACGTCTTGTTGAACGAGTCGGCGCAGGCGAGCTCGCGCTGCAGGTTCATCGACCCCGTCGCGATCCAGTCGGTGCCAAGGGCGATGCGCACCCCCAGGTGGCGTGCCGTGGAGATCGCCGCCGTGTCGCCGTACAGCGCGATGTTCGACCGGGGCGACCAGATGATCGAGCCGCCGACCGCGGCGATGCCGGCGTAGTCGGCCGCCGTCAGGCCGACCGAGTGGATCATGGCCGTCTTGGCCTCCAGCAGATCCTTGGCGCCGCCGACGTTGGAGCTGGTGCACGCGAACTCGTTGCTCGCGAACGCGTTGATCCCCTCGGCGATGTGCGGCAGGAAGGCGTCGTCCCCCGCGATCGACGCGGGCGACACGATGTTCGGATAGGCGCAGCCCGAGGCGAGCTGGGTGCCGTTCGAGTCGCCCAGCGGGAAGGTGTCGAAGTCGACCGGCTTGGTGGGGAGCCCCTCTTCGTCGGCCGAGCGGTCGAGGTTTCGCACCAGCCCGGCGACGCTTCCGGATCCGACGGTCGACGCGGCGCCGCCCATGAGGAACCGGACCTCGGCCCACCGGATCTGGTCGGCCGTGGCGCCTCCCGGCACCGTGAGCTTCGTGTGCCCGTTCTTGCCCTCACGCCAGTCGTTGCGGTGCTCGAAGCGCTCGCCCGTGTCGTTGAACGGCAGGTTCTGAGAGTAGGTGATGTGATCGTGCGGATTGATGAGCGCCGGCGACACGACGCCGTTCGCGCACGTGATCTGCGTCGCCCCCTGAGCCGCGGAGTCGCACGAGCACCCGATGCACGAGATGCTCCCCGCGGAGTCGACCAGCACCGAGCCTCCCACGTAGACGGTGGACGAGGTCAGGACGTCGCCGGTGATGAGGGTCGCCCCGTTGCCCGGGGTGACCGTGCACGTCCCGCTCGCGGGCGGCGTCAGGCTCTTGCAGAGCGTCGTGACGGGGACCCCGCCATCGCCGCCGTCGTTGCCCCCTCCACCTTCACGGCCCGCCTCGGTGCCGGGTGCAGTGCCGTCGCTCTGCCCTCCGGCATCCGGCGGCGAGGAGGGAAGGGGCTGGTTGGACGAGCTGCCGCAGGCCGCGAAGGCCGCGACAGCCGCGATTCCGGACAGGATGAGGAGGAGGGCCGTTCCGCGGGGGCGCATGAGGGCCCGCCTCCTTAACACGTGAAGGGTGGGGCGCAATGTCCCAGTGGTCAGGTGGAGGCTGGGGGAAGCGAAATTCACACAAACGTTGCCGGCCGCGTGAGAATGCCGGTCGTGGTCTCCACACCGCCCGCGGGGTCGTCGTGCGATCGCTTCCGGCGTCAGCACGAGGAGCTGAAGAACCTCGGCATCGAGATCGCGTCCAAGCTGTCGCGCAAGACGATCGTGGAGGAAGCGGCCAACGTGCGCCGCCTCGTGGCGAAGTTTGCCGGCAAGCTCACGGTGCACGCGTCGATGGAGAACGAGGCGCTCTATCCGAGGCTATTCGACCACCCCGATCCGGCCGTCCGGGCGCGTGCGAAGGAGCTCTTCGACGAGGTGGGCGGCCTGTACGCGACATTCCACGACTACGCCGCCCGCTGGCCGACGGTCGCGGCCATCGAGGCGAACGGCCCTGACTTCGTGAAGGAGACGCGCGAGATCCTCTTCCGGCTGGCGATACGCATGACCAGAGAGAACGACGAGCTGTACCCGCTCGTCGACGCGTGCGGGGGCTAGGCTCACGCCACTAGGGCAGGTTCGCCGCCGCAGGCCGAGAGCTCCCACGGCGGCGGGCTCGAGGCGATGACTCAGAGCGTGTCGGAGCGCGACTTTGCCGGCAGGGTCCCCACCATGGGCGTGAGGTCCGACCCGGCCCACGGCCACGCAGTGTTCGCCGGCCACCACGCGGGCTTCGACGTCCGGTAGAGCGAGGCCGGGAGCGTCCGCACGGAGTTCGACGGGTTCCACTCCACCGTCTTGTTCACGGTGTCGTAGTTGCCGTGCCAGAAGAACGACGTGTACGAGACGTCCGTCTTGGATCCGAACAGGATGATCGACGGCGTCGACGTGCTGTAGCCGAAGTACACCGAGCTCACCTCCGCGGTGCCGAGGCTGTTCGCCGACGAGCTGCCCAGGACGTTGCCGACCGCGTTCAGCTCGTAGTCACCCGTGTCGCTCTCGATGCTCGTGACGTTGCCGTTCTGTGTGCTGGTGGAGCCGTTGACCGGGTCGGGTCCGGCGAACTGGCTCGACGAGTAGTTCCGGTAGAAGGTCAGGTACCCGGAGTTGCCGTGCGTGTTGCCCGCGCCGACGTGCGGGGCGTAGTTGCCCTCGATGAGCTCCATGTGCGGGAAGGAGCAGTGCGTGTCGATGTTGACCTCCTGCCACGTCGCCGGCGTCGCCCACGAGTTGTCGGCGTAGTTGTAGGCCACGACGTTGCCGCCGCCCGACGCGCTGAACAGGATCGGCTTGTTCATGAACCGGACGATGTTGTTCTCCACGAGCCCGTCCGCCGTCCCGCAGCGCAGAACGACGCCGTAGCAATCGGTCCCGAACCCGTAGTTGGCCGAGTTGTGGAACCAGCCGTCGCGCACGACCACGCGGTATCCGCCGGTCACTTGCACGTGCGTCCCTCCTATCGTGCCGTCGGTCTGCACGTCGGCCACCCAGCTGTACGCGGCGTTCGAGATCTCGATGCCGCCGGCCATCTGGCCGTCGTACCCCGGGTTGCTGCCACCCTGGATGGCCAGGGTCTCGATGCCAGCCCACTTCACCGGCAGATTGTTCTCGGGCGTGATCATGGCCTGGTAAGCGCTCGAGGACTTGAAGGTGAAGTGGAGCGGCGAGCTCAGTGTGATCGTGCCCCCGGTCGCATCGACGGCGGCGATCTCGACACGCTCCGTGATCGACCTGCCGCTGACGCGCTTGAAGTACGTGCCGTCGCCCTGGATCACCGTCGAGTCGTCGAGCTGGTCGATCAACGCGAGGCCGCCGACGGTGAAGCTCTTCGCGCTCGCCCCGACGTGAATGGTGCTCGTCTCCTTGAGCGCGTCCTGTGTGAGCGCCACGGCCGTGCCCATGGATCCCGAGTAGCATGTCGAGTCGTTCCCGCTGCCGATGGCGAGCACGGATCCGCCTCCGGTCCTCTTGATGGTCGTGCCGCTCGGCGCGCCCTTCGAGCCCGCACCCCGCAAGACCACAGACTTGCTGAGCGTGATCGTCGACGACACGGTGAAGGTCCCCGCGGCCAGTGCGACCACCTGGTTGGCCGGGCACGCGCTGAGTGCCGCGTTGATCGCCGACGTGTCGTCTCCACCGCTCGGCGACAGCGTCTTGCAGACCGTCGTTCGCACGGGCAAGCCGGTCGAGGAGAGCGGCAGATTCAGGGCGGTGTCCGCCAGTATCCCGGGCTGCCACGTCGTGACTCGCGCCGGGTCGAACAACCCGGTCGGCGCTCCCGCGTCCCCTCCACCGCCGCTGCCGCCGCCGGAGCTGCTTCCACTGCTGCCACTCGACCCACCGCCAGAGCTACTCCCGGAGCTGCTCCCGCTGCTGCCACCGGAGCTCCCGCCGCTGCTGCTCGCGCTACCGCTGCTGCTGCCGCTACTCCCGCCGCTGCTGCTCGCGCTGCCGCTGCTGCTACCGCTGCCCCCGCCGCTGCTGCTCGCGCTGCCGCTGCTGCTACCGCTGCTCCCCCCGCTGCTGCCGCCCTTACCGCCGCCGGCCTCCGGCCCGGCGTCGTGTCGCCTGTGAGCCGACACGTCGCCGGCGTCGTCACCGCCCCCGTCGTCACCACCGGCGGCCTCTCCGGCCACCGTGGAGTCTTCGCTGGTTGCACAGCCCGAGAGGATCGCCAACGGCACGATCCACCACCAGTGGTTCTGGTTCCTCATGCCCGACGTTACCGAAGCGGATCCCCCGCCCGGCCATGCCCAACGTCCTTCGCGACGTCTGAAAAAAACGTCAGCGAAAAAATCCGGTCACATGCATCGCGGGCACCGACACCGGCGCCGCGCTCCTACCTCATCTGTCGAGGCACGAGCACGAGCTTCCCCACGGTCTGCCCCGACTCGATGGCGGCGTGCGCGCGCACCACGTCGTCCAGCGCGTACTCGGTGATCGGCGGCGCGGCGAGCTTGCCCTCCTCGAACCACGCGAGCACCTGTTCCAGCGCCGGGACGAGCATCGCCTTGCGCTCGAACAGGTACGACAGGTTGAACGCCATGACGCTCTTGTTCGCGTTCGTCATGTCGATCGGGTTGAAGCGCGGCGTGCGCAGCCAGTCGATCGCCAGCTTGGCCCAGTCCGGCCTTCCGCTCCTTCGCGGCAGCATCGAGTGAAAGCCGTAGACGACCAGGCGACCGGGCGAGGCGAGGTGACGCCAGCTCTCGCCGAGCGTCGAGACGCCGTTCGCGTCGAAGATGGCGTCGTACCCGTCGGGCGCGTGGCGCCTGGCCATCCGCCAGAGGTCCTCGGTGCTCTTGTCGATCACGGCGGTCGCGCCCGCGCGCCGGGCCGCATCGACCTTGTGCGATGCGCCGACGACGCCGACCGCGCGGCAGCCTGCGATGCGCGCGAGCTGGAGCAGCGCACCACCGACGCCCCCCGCCGCCGAGTGCACGAGCAGGCGGTGCTCGGGCCTCGCCGCCGCGAGATCGAACAGCGCGTAGTGCGCCGTCAGGAACACCGCGGGGATCGCGGCTGCCTGCGCGAACGACAGGCCACCGGGCATCCGGAAGAGCTGGTCGCGCGGCACCCGCACGTGCGACGCGTATCCGCCGAAGCGCGTGACCGCGATGACGCGCGCGCCCGGCCGCACGTCGTGCACGCGCTCGCCCACCGTGCAGACGGTGCCCGCGACCTCGAAGCCCGGCGTGATCGGCCATCCGACGTACTTCTTCGCGGACTCGTACAGCCCCATGCGCACGATGCAGTCGGCGTAGTTGACGCCGATCGCCGCGCTCTCGACGACGACCTCGCCTTCGTCGGGCTTCGGATCGGGCGCGGTCTCGATCTGGAGCCGATCGTGCCCGCCGGGTCGATGGATGACGACGTGGCGCATCGTCGCCGCCGACTCACCCGCGCTGGTGGAGCTCGATGACGTTGCGGTCCGGATCGCGCACGAAGATGCCCTGGGCGGTGGGCGAGAAGCGCACGGGGCCTCCCGACAGCGGAAACCCCGCGGCCTCGAGGCGCGCTTTGGCCGCCAGGATGTCCGGGCAGAGGAGCGCGAAGTGCGTGATCCCCGGGTGCTTCTCGGGCACGTCCATGAGGACGTTGGGCTCACTCTCGCTCGGCGCGTTGAGAATGAGGTTGAGCTCCACGCCCGACGGGTGGTCGAGGATGGCGACGGGCTCGGGTCCGACGGGGCCTAGCGTCTTGGTGAAGCCGAGCAGCTCGTAGAAGCGTACGGAGCGCGCCAGATCGTGGACGCGGATTCCGATGTGCGCGAGGCCCGCGATGGGGATGGGACTCATGTCGTCCTCAGGAAGTCCAGGATGGCCGCGTTGACCTCGTGCGGGCGCTCCTGCTGCGTCCAGTGCCCGCAGCCGGGGAGCATGATCGTCTTCCGCAAGCCGGGGATCGTGTCCTTGAGGGACGGGATGAGCTTGTCCATACCGGGAAACCGCACGACGAGGTCCCGGTCACCTGCGACGTACAGTGCGGGAACGGTGACCTTGGCGCCCTTGTACGGCGCGAGCAGCTCCCAGTTGCGATCGATGTTTCGGTACCAATTGAGCCCGCCGCGGAAACCCGACTTCGCGAACTCACCGGCGTAGAAGTCGACGTCGGCCTGGGTCAGCCAGCCCGCGAGTGCGTCCGGCGCGTCGAGGGCGTCGAGGAAGCCGCCCCCGCGGGGCACCATGCCGGGAGGGAGACCTCCCGCAGCCCCGGCTCGCGGCGTCGCATCGCCCGAAGCGCCGACCAGGAGGGCGCGCATCGACCTGGAGGGATCGCGCTCCAGCTCCTTCTCGGCGACGCCCGGCTCCTGGAAGTACAGCTGATAGAACATCGCATCGGGCGTCTTCGGCATCGCAGTGGTCGGGCGGACCGAACCGCGCTGGCGATAGGGAACGCTCAGACCGATGACGCCGCGAAACCGATCCGGGCGCATGAGCGCGGCGTGCCAGGCCACCGGCGCGCCCCAATCGTGCCCCACGACGACCGCCGTCCGCTCGCCGAGAGCATCGACCAACCCGACGACGTCGCCGACGAGGTGCAGGAGGCTGTACTGGTCGATCGCCTCGGGACGATCCGTCTGCCCGTATCCGCGCATGTCAGGCGCCACCGCGTGAAAGCCCGCTTCGGCCAGCGCCATGAGCTGATGGCGCCACGAGTACCAGGACTCCGGGAACCCGTGGCACAAGACGACGAGCGGGCCCGCACCCGCCTCCGCGACGTGCATGCGAATGCCATTGCTCTCGACGACGCGGTGCTCGAACGTCATGTGCGTACCCTCCGGTGTCGACGGAGGATACGCGCAATCTCAGCAGCCGAAGAGCGCGATGACGGCCGTGATGTTGTAGCAGTACCACCACTCGCCTTCGCGGCACCAGCTGTCGTGCACCGCGCAGCCGTAGTGGTAGCAGCAGTCGCCGCACACCCAGCTCCAGCACGAGCAGTCGGGTCCGCACATCCCGTAGCAGTCGTTGCTCTGGTTCGGGTACGCCTGACAGTAGCCGTTCAGCGACTGCGGCGTGTCGAGCTTGGCGACGTTCACGCTGAGGGACTGCGCCGCCTGCTGCGCGGTCTTGTGCAGTGCGAGCACCGCGGGATAGTCGGAGCCGGTGAGGCCGCGCACGCCGAGCGCGCGCGAGAGGACCGGGAGCTCCTTCATCTCCGGCAGGTTGATCATGTCGTCGAGCACGTGCATGTCGCCGGAGAACGCGAAGCCGGAGGTCGACAGGCTGTCCGGCTGCGTCTGGGTCTGGGCACGCACTTCCGCGACGAACTGCTTCGTGGTGCGCATCGTCAGCCCGCCGCCCATGTACGTGAAGTCGTACTCGTCGCCGTTCGTCTCGATGCGGAGGATGGGGCGCCCTGCGTTGCCGGTCAGGTCGACGAACACGTCGTCGTTCACCTTCGCGAGGTCGAAGGTGAGCGTGTTGCCCGCATGATCCGCGTACGAACCCGTGACGCGCTGCGGGGTCGAAGACGACAGCGTGACTCCGTCGTTCTGCGTCTGGACCGAGCCCGATCCCTTCGTGCTCGAAGGCTCGCTCGTGGGAGCGCTCGTTTGCCCACCATCACCGCATCCCGCGAGGAAAAGAGCGAGCACCGGAACACCGAACAGCAGCGAATGACAACGGCCCATCGGAACCACCTCCCGATGAGCCCTTCTTCACGGGGAATACCAACCTCTGGGTTTCAATGTTTTCCGGTGGTTGACGCGCGTGCGTCATACCGAGTCGTCTGCCGCGCGTGCGACCAGTCTGGAATCGAACTGACTGTTCAGACGCATGAACAATTCGACGTGGCCGTGGCCACGTGACAGCATCCCGGCCCCGTGACGGACGGGCGCGGTCCCACGCCGCCCGGAGGTCGACCGCTTCTTGCCGGAGTTCGCCCGCCGCTTCCCGGTGGTCGACTCATGCTTCCCGGAGGTCGACTCGCATGGACCGGAGGTCGACTCACACTTGCCGGAGGTCGACTCACATCGACCGGAGGTCGACTCACCCTGACCGGAGGTCGTCTTGCCATTCCCGGAGGTGGAACCTCCCGCCCCGGAGCTCGATTGACCGTGCCCGGAGGTCGTTCCATCCTGCCCGGAGCTCGATCGCCAAGGCCCGGAGGTCGACCTGCACACCCCGGAGGTCGTCCCACGCATCCCGGAGGTCGAACGCGCCCGCCCGGAGCTCGACCCTCGTTGGCCGGAGCTCGTTCGCCCTTGCCCGGACGTCGTTCGGACCTTGCCGGAGTTCGTCGAGATCAGTCGCGCCCTAGCCCGTGCTGCGCGAGCCACTCTCGGGCTTCGCGCGCCGCCGTCTCGCGCCCGGCGCGGTCGTCGACGTCGGCCGCGGCGCGCGCGAGCTCGCCGACACGGGCCGTTCGCTTGCCGGACTGCCAGAGCGCCTTGGCGAGCGTCATGCGAACCGCGGAGGCATCTGCTTCCTGCAGCGACAGCCCACCCTCCGCGGCGGAGCTCACCGCGAGCGCCTTCTCGAGCGGAGCCACGGCCTCGGAGGCCCTGCCGGCGAGGAGCCGCGCCTGGCCGATGCCGAGCAGCGAGTGCACGTAGCAGGGTTCGCGCTCGTTGTTCGTCCTCTCGTGGATCGCGACCGAGCTCGCGAAGGCCGCCACGGCCTCGTCGTACCGGTGCAGACAGGTGAGGGCGTCTCCGGTGCTGCTGTACGCGTAGCTCGTGTTGACGCTGTCCGGCCCGCTGGCGCGCAGGGTCGCCTCGACCGCCTTGTGGCAGTACACCATTGCGTCGCTGCACTCGCCGTTCTCGAAGAGCTCCGAGCAGACGTTGTTGTACATGGTCGGCAGCTGGCCGTCGTCCGGCGCGACGCGCTCGTCCAGAGCGACGCCCTGCCGATTGAGGTCGAGCGCCGCGCGGTGATCCCCCAGCTCCCCGGCGACGTAGCCGCGCGCCATGAGGTAGTCGACCCGCGCGGGGTGATCTTCGCCCATGCTGCGCACGATCGTCTGATCGGCCTCTTCGACGAGCCGTCTGGCCTCGTCGCGCTGACCGAGAGACACGAGGCCGTACGCCAGCATCTTCTGCGCGCGCGCGACCGTCTCCGGTTTGCCACCGGCACGCCGCGCCACCTCGAGCGCCTCGCGATCGAAGGCGGCCGCTTCTTCGAAGCGCCCCTGATGATCGCGCAGCATCCCCATGGCCAGGAGCCAGTCTTCCTTGCGCGCTCCGTCGTTGCCGGCGCGCTCCAGCGCCCCGTCGCCCACCTGCGACCACCGCTCCGCCTCGGCGAAGCGACTGGCTTCGGCCATCCACTGAACGAGGTTCGTGGCGACGTCGGCCCGTGTGCCGTCGTCCCGCCCGCGATCGGCGAGGTGTGCGGCCTCGGTCCCGGCGGCCACCATCTCGTCGAGCGGCGCCCCGCCGTCCGACTTGGCGCGCGCCCAGGCGAGGAGCACCTGGGCCAGCAGCGGCCCGTAGCCGAC
>DATJYG010000358.1:0-2074 GCA_035499695.1 Polyangiaceae bacterium | reverse complement strand
CGTCGTTCGAGGGGCTCGAAGTACCGCTTGCGGAACTGTGGACGACGCCCGGCGCCGAGTGAGACCTACGCGCGTTTGCGTTGCGACAGGATGCGCTCCACCTCGGTCGCGTCGAGGCGCTTGGCGCGCGCACGGAGCCGTTCGAGGAGTTCGTCGCGAGCGGGGGGAGCCTGCAGCGTCCCTGGCGGTCCAACGCGAGCGGGCCGAGGGGTCAGGGCTACCTTCGGCGCATCTTGCCTGTGCGCTCGCGGGGGCAACGGAGGCGGTATCGACCTCGGACGCGGTGCGACGGGTGCGATCGGCAGGGAGGGGACCGATTGGAGCTCGGATGAAATCAGCTCCTCGATGGACGACGGGGACGACGGTGGGACTGACGCGGGCGGCGGTGCGACTGACACGGGCGGGGGTGAGACCGACGCGGGCGGGACGGATGCCGGGGGGCGTACGGACGGCGCTTCAGGCCTGACCGATACCGGGGCCTCCGGGGGCGGCTGCGGCGGACGCTCGCTCGGCGTGGCTGCGCTCGGCGGTTGCGAAGGCGGCGCGTGCGACGGGCGACGACGCTCTCGCGCGACCGCGGCCTTGTCCACGAGCGCCTTGGACCTCGAGTCGAGGCGAGTGAAGCGAAGCGTCAGGCCGCCGAGGCCGTGCAGCACGTTCTGCTTGAAGCCGACGACGCGGCCCTCGCCGCGAAGGATCGCGTGGCCGTTGGTAAGCACCAGCTCGAAGCGCAGGACGACGCCCTGGGGACGCGCCTGGGCGCCGAGGAGGGTCACGCTCGTGCGGGTGAGGGTCTCGAGCTCTTGCTCGAGGAACTCGTCCTCGTTCGCGTAGGGCCGCGTGATGCGGATGGCGACCGGCGGGCGGGGGTCTTCGGCCACGAATCGAGAATACCGCTCGCGCTCGTCGCTTGGCGAGCGAGAGCCGGCGTGTTACCGCCCGCCTGGGAATGCAGGCGCAGAAGCGCGTCGTCGTCGTCGGCTCGGGCGCGCGGGAGCATGCGCTGGCGCGGGCGCTCGTGGCGTCGAGGTGCGAGGTGGTGGTCGCGCCGGGCAACGCCGGGACCGAGGCCATCGGACGCAACGCGGCCGTGCGCGCCGATGACGTCGAGGGTCAGGTCGACCTGGCGGTGCGGGAGAAGGCGGATCTGGTCGTCGTCGGGCCGGAGGCGCCGCTCGTCGTCGGGCTGGTCGACGCGCTCGCCGCGCGCGGGATCCGGGCGTTCGGGCCGACGCGAGCCGCGGCGCAACTCGAGGGGTCCAAGGCGTTCATGAAGCGCTTCTGCGAGCGGCACGGCATCCCCACCGCGCCCTTCGCGGTGTTCGGGGATGCCGACGCGGCCGAGCGCCATCTGCGCCAGCACGCGTCCCCGCATCCTCTCGTGGTCAAGGCGGACGGGCTCGCCGCCGGCAAGGGCGTCGTCGTGCCCGACTCGGTGGACGAAGCCTGCGCCGCCGTGGACCGGTTCGTGCGCCGGCGCGAGCTCGGCGATGCGGGAGCGACCGTCGTGCTCGAGGAACGCCTGCCGGGAGAAGAGGCGAGCTTCCACGTCGTCTGCGACGGCTCGCGCGGAGTGGCCCTCGCGCCGGCGCAGGACCACAAGCGCGTGCACGACGGGGACCGAGGGCCGAACACCGGGGGCATGGGCGCGTACGCGCCGGCGCCCGTCGTCACCGCCGAGGTGCAGGCGCGCGTGATGCGCGAGATCGTCGAGCCGACGCTCGCCGGCATGGCGGCCGATGGGACGCCCTTCCGGGGCGCGCTCTTCGTGGGGCTCATGATCGAGCGCGGCGTTCCGCGCGTCCTCGAGTTCAACGTGCGCTTCGGGGATCCCGAGACGAGCGTGCTCGTGCCCACCTACGCCGGCGACTGGTTCGAGCTCCTCGACGCGTCTGCGCGCGGCGATCTGTCCGCCGTCGCGGCGTCGGGCGTGGGGCGGGCCCGGGGCGCGGCTCTCGCCGTCGTCATGGCCGCCGAGGGGTATCCCGGGAAGCCTCGCTCCGGCGATCGCGTCGAGGGGCTCGACGCGCCGCTTCCCGGCGGCGCGTTCGTCCTGCACGCGGGCACGGCGCGG
>DATJYG010000357.1:0-2147 GCA_035499695.1 Polyangiaceae bacterium | reverse complement strand
TGCCCGACGTCGTGCTCCTCGACGTGGAGATGCCTCGGTTGACGGGGCCGGAGATGGCTTACCGCATGTTCGTGAACAACCTGGGTATGGAGAACGTACCCATCGTGCTCGTGTCTGGCGTCGCCGGGCTCCGCGATCTCGCGGGGCGAATCGGAACGCCGTACTTTCTCCCGAAGCCGTTCGACCTGCATCGGCTGCTCGACATGGTGGCGCGAGCTCTTCGCGAACGAGAACTGCCGCGGCCGTGCCCGTGAGCGTCGCGACCCATGCGCTCCCATGGATGCGCGGCATGGAGCGCCCGTCTAGACTGCGTGCATGCTTCATCTCGAACGCAGCGAGCTTCCTGGTCTCGTGCGGCTCCTCGCCGTCTTGTTCGCCCTCTGCACGGTCGCGTGCGGCGGGCCGGGGCGCGTGGACTACGACGGCGGCAGGTGTCTGAAGGACGGACGACCGCTCACGGTCAGCCAGGTCGAAGAGGAGCAGGCGAACGTCGCGAGCCGCATCGCTTCGCGGCAGCCATGGTTCGCGGTCATCACGATAGGCGTCGTGGTGGTCGCGGTGGGAAGCAATGCGCAGCGGGCATTGCTCCTCCTCAGGGCGCGACACGCGCACGGACAGTCGCTGGCCGATCGCGTGCGGGAGGCCCTCGCACGACAGCGAGACAACCCTGTCCTCATCGCGTCGATCCTCGCGACGTCGCTGATCCTCGTCGCGATAGGGGGCGGATTCTACATTTACTTGGACATCGACAAGCGGGCGAGCGAGCGCGCTCTCGGCATGCTGCAGTTCTGTCACCTCGCGATGCGCACGCAGCAGGAGCAGAAGGTGCTCGACGAGCAGCGGCGCAACCTGGAGGCCATCCAGTCGACGGCCGGCGACATCCGCACGCTCGTGGGCAAACTGCCGCCCGACGAGCAACGCAAGGCGCAGCTCATCGTCTCGGAGATGAACGACGCGCTCGCCAAGCAAGGCAAGATTGTCGGCGACTACGCCGAGCGTGCCGACGAGACGCAGAAGGAGCTCAGCGAGCACACCGCCGCCATGGAGAGAGGCCTCGCGTCAGTGCAGGGCGACCTGGCGGGGCTGCGCTCGCTGCCCGGCGACGTGAAGGACCTCGAGACAGCCACGCACCACATCGATCAAGCGATGACCTCGATCGACGGCCGCTTCGACGACTTGCGCGCGAAGATGGCGGGAATCGACGCCAAGATGGATGCCGTCCTGGCGCGACCCGCTTGCCCCGCGCCCGCCGCGGGCGGGCTGTCGCATCCTGGCCCATTGGCCTCGTCGGCCGCATCGGTGTCGGCCGCGGCATCCGCGCCGGCGCGTCTTTCCAGGGGCGATGCCGACGCGGGGATCAGCCAGGGGGGCAACCCGTAGGTCGAGCCGGCTCTGGTCCCCCGTCCGGTTGGACGAAGCTGTCCGCAAGGCGATCAGCAGCGAGGTTCGTCTTCGTCGCCTTTGCTCGATAGAGGAAGCGCTCTTTCTCCGTAACTATCGTACCGTCGTACGATGGTGCGCCACGGGAGGAATCCAATGCGCTTCGTCGCTCGCTTGCCTCGCGCCTTCGCCGTCGCAGCGCTGCTGGCGCCCGCTGCCGGCCTGGGCGGGTGCTCGTCTTCGTCCTCCGGTGGGCCCGTCATCGACAACCTTCAGGTTCCGTCCACCTTCACCGTGTCGGGGCTCGTCTACACGGCGCAGGGAACGATCAGCTACCACGACGACAGTGCCGCGGTGACGACGCTCCACACGAAGATCCCCCTCTACACCCTCGACGCCAAATCGAACGTCATGGATAGTAAGCAGACGGCGACCAACTCACCGATCGTCCTCGGCTTCCAGTCACCGAACATGGTCGCCTCGGGGACCAAGGTGGAGATCGACGTGAGCGTCATCGACGCGAACGGCGCCGAGAGCAACGTGGAGGTCGAGCAGATCGCGGTGCCGTGACGCGTGGTTCGGCATCGAGCGGGATCAACGAGCCCCAAGCATTGCGTGTACATCGCTTCTCCTCAGAAGCAGCAGTGATGCGCGTCAGAGGCCCACAGACCGGCGGCGGCCTAGGCCGCTGCGCGTTGCTCGAGGAGCTCGTCGAGTTGCTTGGCGTCCAGCGTCTCGCGCGCGAGCAGCGCCGCTGCGATGGCCTC
>DATJYG010000356.1:0-6763 GCA_035499695.1 Polyangiaceae bacterium | reverse complement strand
GTCGACATGCGAGGGGCCGCCTCGGTGGCGTTCGGCGCGACGCTCTCGAGGGCGACCGGGGGGGCCGTGTCTCTCGTCCCGACGTTCAACAACTGGCCCGCCGACGACGAGCTCGTTCCGGCCGAGGAGACGCTCGCCGCCATGGCCACCATGTCTCCCTACGTAGACCCGAACAACCAGGGCACGACGCCGGTGTTCCTGCTCGACGCGTGGCGGCTCGCTTACCGCTTCGACAGCCCAGAGGACGACACCTACGACAACCGGTACATCCTGACCACGAGCGATCTGCCCGACGCGGCGACGCTGCGCATGCGCGGGATCGACCGGGTCATCTACGTCGTGCAGAACCTCGACGACACCGTGGTGGAAGAGGACGACCTGCACCCGAGCTTCATGGACTGGCAGAACTCCGGCATCCGCATCGCGATGGTCGACCTCGACCTGCTCGAGCGCCCCCTCCCTCCCGAGGGCTGGGGTGTCGTCTTCGACGACGAGGTGCTCGTGGTGATGCCGCGCGTGACGATCATCGACGAGCCGGGCTTCTACGTGCGCGCTCATGGTGGCTTCGGCGGCATCCACGCGCGCCCCGGCATCTACGGCGGCGGGTGGATCTTCCACGGCGGCTGGGGCGGTCATCACGGTGGAGGCGGCTGAGGCAGGGGTGAGCGCCGAGACAAAACGGCACGGCGCATGCTGCGAAAGCTGGGCGTGTGCGCTGTCGACCGAGATCCCTCTGCACGGAGGCTCCCATGAGCCGCGTGCTCGTCGTGGACGACGACGAGGCCGTGCGCGTGGTCGCCGAAGCGATCCTGCGCGCCGACGGGCACGAGGTGGCGACGGCCGCCGACGGCGAGAAGGCACTCGGCCTGCTCGCCGATCAGCCCGCGCCGTCCATCGTCCTGCTCGACCTCATGATGCCGCACCTCAGCGGCTGGGACGTCCTCGAGGCCATGGCGCATCGTCCGGTGCTCGCGCGCGTGCCCGTCCTCGTGCTCACCGGATTCGACGAGCTCGAGGGGCTACCCGAGCACTGTCACATCCTGCACAAGCCGATCGACGCGGAGCTGCTGCGCCAGCGCGTGCGGGAGCTCGAAACCTGAGGCCGAATTCACCGGGGCGGCGGGGCTTTTCGTGACACGAGGAAGTCCACGAGGCGGTCGAGCTCCTCTGGCTTCAGCGTGCCGGCGAAGGCCGGCATGTTGTGGCCGCCGTTCGAGATGCGGATCACGAGCTGATCCCGCGTGAGAAGGTCGCCGATGTGCGTGAGGTTGGGACCGCGCCGCCCTCCCTGTCCGGAGACGAGGTGGCAGTTGAGGCACCCCTTGTCGTGGAAGAGCTTCGCTCCTTCGGCGACCGGGCCGGTCGTGGCGCCGACGATGTCGGCGGAGAGACGAGGCGCGTCGAAGTTCGGAGACCACGACGAGCGCGCGCCCACGACCCAGAGCGAACCGATCATGAGCACCGTGAGCACCACCATCCCGATCGCCCACGGACGTCGCCGCGCCGCGCGCTCGCCCTTGTTGGACAGGAGCGGCGCCGACAGGAGGAGCCCGCCGACGAGGAGCGGCGCGAGCAGGATGACCGCCGTCTCGAGGTAGGGCGGCATCAGCGCCAGAACGGCGAAGTACCAGAGCAGATACCAGTCGGGCCTCGGGCTCGCGTCGGTCAGGCTCGGATCCGGCGGCTTGTCGAGCGCCGGCGGCCCGATGAGCCATGCGAGGGCGATGATCCCGGCGATCATCGCGACGCCGAACACGACGTCGCGCCACGCGGCATCCGGCCAGAAGGGCACGCCGTCCTTGTGGAGGTGCTCCTCGTACTGCTTCCGGTACGTCTTCGGGTCCACGGGCTGGCCCGGCTTCGGCGGCTCCGAGATGCCGTGGCGCATCACCAGGAACAGGTGCAGGCCCAGGAAGCCGAAGATCATCGCCGGGATGATGAACACGTGGATCGCGAAGAAGCGGCTCAGCGTGGCGCCGCCGATCGTGTCGCCGCCCAGGATGAAGCGGGCGATGTGCTCTCCCACGACGGGCGCACGCCCGGCCTGCTCGGCGCCGACGACCACGGACCACGTCGCGTTCTGGTCCCACCGCAGGAGCTGCCCGGTGAACCCCATCCCGATGGTGAACGCGAGGAGGAGCACACCCGTCAGCCAGTTCATCTCCCGCGGGTACTTGTAGGAGCCCGCGAGGAAGACCTGCGCCATGTGCAGGCCCACCATGAGCACCATCGCGGACGCGCCGTAGTAGTGCAGGCCGCGCAGGAAGCGCCCGAAGGTCGCCTGGTTCGTGATGAAGAGCAGCGTGTCGTACGCCTGCGACGACGAGGCGATGTACGAGAACGCGAGGGTCACGCCGCTCGCGATCTGCACGATGAACGCGAAGAGCGTGGCGCTGCCGAACACGTACCACCAGCGTGCCCCCCGAGGCACCGGGTGCTTCATGATCGGTCCGACGACCGCCGAGATGCCGAGGCGATCGTCGAGTACCGACCAGGTCTTCGAGAGCAGGCCTTTGAGCATGGTCAGTCGATCGGGATGGGCTCGGTGTGGATCTCGACGTCGTCGCCGTTGATGCGCGTCGCGTACTGCGAGAGCGAGTGCGGCGGCGGGCCCGCGGCGACCGTGCCGTCGGCGTAGTAGACGCCGCCGTGGCACGGGCACATGAAGAGCTGCGCCTCCGGCAGCCAGCGCACGGGGCATCCGAGGTGGGCGCAGTTGACCGAGAAGGCGACGAACTTCTCCTCGGTGACGCGACGGAGCCACGCGGCCGTCTTCGCCGTCACGCCCGCCCACGCGACCGGCGACGCGTCCATGAAGGTGACGCCCACGGTCTCTCCCACGTGGAAATCGGTCACCTTGCCGACAACCCGCCACTCGCGCGGCACCTTGGCGAAGAGCGGCGCCACGACGAACCCCGCCATGGGGGCCCCGAGCGCGACGCCCGCGCAGCCCGTGAGCGCCACCGACGCCCGCGCGAGGAAACGTCGCCGCGAGTCACCCTGGTCGTCGTTCATGACGGATCTCTCCTATCCAGCCGGCGAGCGAGATGATGAACAGCCCGAGGCCGATGCCGAGGACGATGGGCGAAGTGACGAAGCCCCAGGCGAAGAAGGTGATGCCGAGCGCCATCGCGGCGGGCCACGGCGTCGGCCTCGGGATGTGCTCGGGCTTGGGCACGTTCCACCCGGCGCGCTGCTCGTTCACGATGGCTCCTCCTGTCGCGCGACGTCGTGCTCGGCGAAGAGGCGCGCGAGCTGTCCCATGATTCCCACGCCGTACACCAGGCAGGCAGGGACCCACATCAGAAGGCCGCCGACCTGCTGATCCTTCTCCGGGCTCAGCCCCCAGCCGTCGCGCACCAGAGGCATCACGCCGAGGCGGTCCACCGGGTGGGCGAACACCGAGCAGACCTCCACCGGCGAGAAGGTGATGACGATCCCGAGGAGCGTGCAGGCGACGCAGGCCGTGAACAGATAGAGGATGCCCGCGAGCGGGGAGAGGGGCGCGCCGGCGCGCGGCGCGAGCACCGGCCACCAGAAGGCGGTTCCCATGGCGAGCAGCGACAGCTCCTGCACGCGGTGGACTGCTGGGCTGCTCGAGGCCGCGTCGCAGAGCTTCGGCTCGTGCCAGAGCCACATCGCGCCCACGCCGAGCAGCCAGGGAACGAGCGGATGCAACCGGCGACGCGCCGTCTGCGCGGGACGCTCTCCCCGGCGCGCCGGCCAGCCGAGGAGGGCGAGCGGCGGCACGACGAGCACGAGCAGCAGGTGCTGCAGCATGTGAGCGCTGAACAGGTACCCCTCCGCGAGGCTGCCGATGGGCGACGCGAGCGCCGCGACGAGGACGACGACCGCCGAGCCGAGCAGGATCGAGCGCGGCCCGAGCTCGGTCCTCCGTGCAACGAGGACCACGGCCGTCGCGATGCACGCCGCGATGGCGAGGGGATCGAGTCGCCAGAGCGACAGGAGAAGGCCCATCGTGCTCACGAGTGAATCCCCCAGAGGTAGACGATCGCGAAGACCGCGATCCAGACGACGTCGACGAAGTGCCAGTAGATCCCGATGGCTCTCAGGAGCGACGGTGCGCGCGCCGAGAAGTCGCGCGAGACGGCGAGGCCCAGCGCGAGCGCCAGCGCGAACAGGCCCACCGTGACGTGAAGCCCGTGGAAGCCGGTGAGCGTGAAGAACGTGGTCGCGAACAGGTTGGTCGCGACGCCGATGCCGCGCTGGTACAGGCCGATGTACTCGTTGCCCTGGCCGATGATGAAGATGCCGCCGAGGATGAGCGTCAGCGCGAGCCACACCGCGGCAGCCCGCGGCTGCTTGCGGTGGAGGTTCTTCTCCGCCACCCACAGCGTGAAGCTGCTCGTCAGGAGGCAGATGGTGAAGGCCCCCGTCTTGTGCACGTCGAGCACACCCGCCGCCGACGGGCCCGCGGGCCTCGCGCCGAACTGGTTGAAGAAGACGTAGGCCGCGATGAGGATGAGGAAGAAGCCCGCCTCGGACGCGACGAAGGTCCACACGGCGACGGCGCCCTTGTCGAACGAGCGCTCCGGGCGCGGTGCCTTGGCGGCAGCGGAGCTACCCGGCGCCTGGTTCAGGATGTCCCAGAGCGGACGGCGCCCCAGGATCGGCGGGACCTGCCGGAAGTTGTCGTGAGGCGGCGGCGACGTCGTCGCCCACTCGAGCGTCCACGCGTTCCAGGGGTTGTCGCCGGCTCGCTTGCCGCGCCGCAGGCTCCAGCCGATGTTCACGACCAGCAGCAGCGACGCGATGCCCATCATCACCGCGCCGCAGGTCGATACGAGGTTCAACGTCCCCCACATCGGCAGGTTCGGATACGTGAAGACCCGTCGCGGCATCCCGAGGATACCGAGGAAGTGCTGCACGAAGAAGGTCGTGTTGAACCCCACCACCATGAGCCAGAAGTTCCACTTGCCGAGCCGCTCGGACAGGCGGCGCCCGCTCATCTTGGGGAACCAGTAGTAGGTGGCGCCGAGCAGCGCGAAGGCGGTGCCTCCGAACGCGACGTAGTGGAAGTGCGCGACGACGTAGTACGTGTCGGTCATCTGCCAGTCGATCGGCGCGGCGGCGAAGGTGATGCCGCTCAACCCGCCGACGACGAACTCGACGAGGAACGCCGTCGCGAACAGCATCGCCGTCTTGAAGTGGATGCTCCCGCCCCACATGGTCGCGATCCAGTTGAAGATCTTCACGCCGGTGGGCACCGCGATGAGCATGCTGCCCGCGGCGAAGAAGACGTCGGCCGTGTGCCCGAGGCCCACGGCGAACATGTGGTGCGCCCAGACGCCGAAGCTGAGGATGGCGATGGCGACGGTCGAGGCGGCGACGAACTCGTAGCCGAAGATGGGCTTGCGCGAGAAGACCGGGATGATCTCGGAGATCATCCCGAACGCCGGCAGCGCGAGGATGTAGACCTCGGGGTGGCCGAAGGTCCAGAAGAAGTGCTGCCACAGCACCGCGTTGCCGCCGCCGCTCGCGAGGAAGAAGTGCGCGTCGAGCTGGCGGTCGACGAGCAGCATCACGATGGCGGCGTTGAGCACGGGCAGGGCGAGGACGACGAGGATCGACGTGATGAACGTCATCCAGACGAACAGCGGTACCCGCCCCATGCTCATGCCGGGGGCGCGCAGCGTGAGGATGGTCGCGATGAAGTTGATCGCCGTGGACACGGACCCGATGCCGAGCACGAGGAGCGCGAGGACCCAGTAGTCGGTGCCCGGCGTGGACGAGAACGGCGTCTCGGTCAGCGGCGCGTAGGCGAACCACCCGGCTGACGGCGCGCCCCCCGCGACGAGGCTGAAGTGCAGGAGCAGCCCCCCGAACGGCAGGAGCCAGTAGCTCATCGCGTTCAGCCGCGGGAACGCCATGTCCCGCGCGCCGATCATGAGCGGCACGAAGTAGTTGCCGAACCCGACGAGCGCCGGCATCACGACGAGGAAGATCATCGTCGTGCCGTGCATCGTGAAGAGCTGGTTGAACGTGTCCGGGCCGACCAGCGTGGCGTTCGGCCGCGCGAGCTGCAGTCGCATCACCAGCGCCTCGAGGCCGCCGACCACGAAGAAGAAGAGTGACGTCAGCAGGTACAGGACGCCGATCCGCTTGTGGTCGACCGTGGCGACCCAGGAGTACGCGCCGCGAGGTTCCTTCATCGCAGCGTCTCGAAGTACGCGACGAGGTCGTTCACCTCGTCGTCCGTCAGGTTGAGGTCCGGCATGTGGCTGCCCGGCTTCACGCCCTGGGGATCGCGCAGCCATCGCGCGAGGTTCGCCGGGTCGTTGTCGATGACCCCCGCGCCGAGCGTCCGGCGCTCCGCGAGGTGCGTGAGGTCGGGCGCGACCTGCACCTGCTCGCCCAGCCCCGCGATGGCGTGGCACTTCACGCACGTCTTGTTCACGAAGAGCGAGGCGCCGTGCATCGGTGCGCCGTCCGGCGGCGCGAGGGCCTCCGCGCGTTCGTGACGCTCCCACGCGTCGAACTCGGCCTGCGGTTGGGCCACGACGACGATCCGCATCCAGGCGTGCTCCGATCCGCAGTACTCGGCGCAAGCGCCCGTGTACGTGCCGGGCGCCTCGGCCTGGAGCCAGATGTGCGTCGGATGTCCCGGCGTGGCGTCCACCTTGCGCCCGAGCTGCGGCACCCAGAAGTCGTGGATTACGTCGGCGGATTCGAGTCGGAAGACGAGCGGCTTGCCGGCGGGAATATGAACCTCATTCGCCGTGACCGCGCCAGATGGGTAGCG
>DATJYG010000355.1:0-8807 GCA_035499695.1 Polyangiaceae bacterium | reverse complement strand
TGCGGCGAGAGTATATCGCGACGAAAGGAGAGCGTCATGGAGCTCAGTGCCCGCAATCAACTCAAAGGGAAGGTCACCAAGGTTACGCTCGGCAACGTGATGGCCGAGGTGCATGTGCAGGTCGGTGCCAACGAGTTGGTCTCGGCGATCACGCGGGGCTCGGTGGAGCGGCTGGGCATCAAGGTCGGCGACGCCGTCGTCGTCTCGCCCGGCCCCGACGTGCGCGACGGCGTGCGGGTGGACTGAGCCATGCAGTGGCTCGCTGCCCTGTGCGTCCGGCGACCGATCTTCGCGTCGGTCCTCATCCTCGTGCTCTGCGTCATCGGGATGGCGGGCTACCTGCAGCTCGGCGTCGATCAGTTCCCCAACGTCGACTTCCCGGTCATCGTCATCCTGACGAGCGAGCCCGGCGCCTCGCCCGAGGACATCGAGACCGAGATCACCGACAAGATCGAGGAGGCGGTCAACACCATCAGCGGCATCGACGAGCTGCGCAGCGTCACGACCGAGGGCGTCTCGCAGGTCATCGTCTCCTTCATCATCGAGAAGGACGTCGACGTCGCCGCGCAGGAGGTCCGCGACAGGCTGAACACGGTGCTGCGCGACCTGCCGAAGGACATCGACCAGCCGGTCGTGCAGAAGCTCGATCCGGATGCGCAGCCCATCCTCTACTTCGCCGTGAAGGGCGAGGGGCACTCGCTGCGCGACACTACCGAGCTCGCCGACAAGAGACTGCGCCGCGGCCTCGAGTCGATCGACGGCGTCGGCCAGGCCGTCGTGCTGGGCGGGCGCAAGCGGCAGATCAACGTGACGCTCGACCCGATCCGCCTGCGCGGCGCGGGCGTGACCGTCGTCGACGTGCAGCGCGCGATCGGCGCGCAGAACCTGACGATGCCGGGTGGGCGCGTCGACACCGGGCCGGGCGAGCTCACCGTGCGCATCCACGGGCGCGTGGCCGACCCGGCGCAGATCGGCGACCTCGTGGTGCGCCAGGAGGCGGGCCACTCGATCCGCGTGCGCGACGTCGGCACCGTGATCGACGGCGAGGAGGACTACGACACGGCGGCGGAGCTGAACGGCAACCCGACGGTGCTGCTCGCGATGCGCAAGCAGAGCGGGGCGAACACCGTGACCGTCGCCACGCGCGTCAAGGAGCGCCTCGAGGACCTGCGCAAGCAGCTCCCATCGGGGTACTCGATCGAGCTCGTGCGCGACGAGTCGGGCGTCATCAAGACGAGCGTCGACTCGGTGAAGGAGCACCTGGTCCTCGGCGCGCTCTTCGCCGCGGTCATCGTCTTCTTCTTCCTCGGGAACCTCCGCAGCACGATCATCGCGGCCATCGCGATCCCGACGAGCATCATCGGCACCTTCGCGACCATGTGGTGGGCCGGCTACACGCTTAACACCATCACGCTGCTCGCGCTGGCGCTCGCCGTCGGCATCGTCATCGACGACGCGATCGTGGTGCTCGAGAACATCTTCCGGCACATCGAGGAGAAGAAAGAGAAGCCGATGGTGGCCGCGGTCAACGCGACCAAGGAGATCGGTCTCGCCGTCATGGCGACGACGCTGTCGCTCGTCGCCGTGTTCCTCCCGGTCGCCTTCATGGGCGGCATCCCGGGGCGTTTCCTGCGGAGCTTCGGCGTGACGATGGCTTTCTCGATCGCCGTCTCGATGCTCGTGAGCTTCACCCTGACGCCGATGATGTCGTCGCGGTGGCTCAAGATGCACGCGGGCGCCAAGTCGATCGGCGAGAAGGTGGTGGACGCCTTCTACCGCCCCATCGAGCGCGTCTACGGCGCGGTGCTGCGCTTCTGCATGCGGCACCGCTGGATCGTCGTCGGCGCGGCGCTGCTCACCCTCGGTTCGTGCGTGCCCATCGCGCAGGCGGCGCCCAAGGGGTTCCTCCCGGTCAACGACGAGGCGCGCTTCCAGATCTCGGTGCGCGCCCCCGAGGGCACGAGCCTCGAGGAGACGCGCTTGCTCGGCGCGCGAATCGCCCGCGACGTGCGCGAGAACCCCAACGTGGCCCTGACGCTGGAGACGGTGGGCGACGACAACGCGCAGACGCGCAACCTCGCCACGGTGTACGTCGGCCTGATCGATCCGGAGCAGCGCAAGCTCACGCAGAACGACCTGATGGACTGGGTGCGCAAGGACATCTTCCCCAAGCAGCCCAAGAACCTGCGCCTCACGGTGAGCGAGGTCTCCGCCTTCAGCTCCGGCGGTTTCGCGACGCAGCGCGACCAGTACACGGTGCGCGGGCCGGATCTCTCGACGCTCGAGAAGATCGGCTCCGAGTTCGCCGACAAGCTGCGCAAGACCCCGGGCGCCGTCGACGTGGACACGTCGCTCATCACGGGCAAGCCCGAGATCGGCGTGTACATCGACCGCGCGCGCGCAGCGGACCTCGGGGTGCAGCCGGCGGACATCGCGACGGCGCTGCGGCTGCTCGTCGAGGGCGACCAGGTCTCCAACTACGAGGAGCACGGCGAGGAGTACGAGGTGCACGTGCGCGCCGACCGCCTGTACCGCGCCGACGCGCAGGGGCTGAACCTGCTGACCGTGCCCTCGTCGCGCCTCGGCTTCGTCCCGCTGTCGGACGTCGTGCGGCTCAAGGAGGGCACGGGCCCCTCGCGCGTCGACCGGCTGAACCGCGAGCGCATGGTGACGCTCATGGCGAACGCTGCGCCCGGCTACAGCGACGGCGCCGTGTCGAACGACATGAAGGCGATCCTCGACGGCATGCACCTGCCGCTCGGGTACACCTACTTGCCCTACGGGCAGACGCGCGAGATGGGGCGCGTGTTCATCGCCTTCATCCTCTCGCTCGTCCTCTCCTTCATCTTCATGTACCTGGTGCTCGCCGCGCAGTTCGAGTCGTGGCTGCACCCCATCACGATCCTCCTCAGCCTCCCGCTGACGCTCCCCTTCGCCTTCCTGAGCGTCATCCTCTTCAAGCAGGCGATCGACATCTACTCGGTGCTGGGTATCCTCGTCCTCTTCGGGGTCGTGAAGAAGAACTCCATTCTGCAGATCGACCACACCAACCAGCTCCGCGCGCAGGGCATGCCGCGGCTCGAGGCGATCCTGCAGGCGAACCGCGACAGGCTCCGGCCGATCCTCATGACCACGGCGGCGTTCGTCGCCGGCATGATCCCGCTCGTCATGTCGAAGGGCGTCGGCGCCGGCTTCAATCGCGCCACCGCGGGCGTCGTCGTCGGCGGGCAGCTCCTGTCGCTCTCGCTGACGCTCCTGGCGACGCCGGTCGCCTACTCGCTCTTCGACGACGCTTCGCGATTCTTCGCGCGCCTCTTCCGCCGCAAGCCCGCGCTCGCCGAAGAAGCCGCCGCCGCCAGCGAACCGCATCCCGTCGCCGGAGAGTGATCCGCCATGGCGGAGAACATCGTCTTCGTGCGGGCATTTGCGTTCTCGTCGACGCTGCAGCCCAAGCCCGTCGCCGACCTCTTCCCTCCCGAGGTCGAGCGCGTGCGGACGACCAAGACAGTCGCCGTGCTCCGCTATGGCCCGAGCAGCTGGGCCGTCGTGCACGACTTCGGGGTGGTCGTCTTCGCGGGAGTCGAGCAGCCCACGTGCATGAGCGTCGTCGAGCGCTTGCACAAGCAGATGGGCGACGAGCCCAAGCCGCCGCTCGAAGAGACGTTCGTCATCGAAGTCGCGCCCGACCAGAAGCCAGGCGTCCGCTTCGACCGCGCGGTGGTGACGGAGCTCGACGCGCGCACGGTGGCCATCGTGACCCTCGTCGTCGCGCAATCGGTGGCCATGGAGTACTACGAGAGCGATCTGGACGCGCTCATCGACGAGCTCGAGAAGCTGTCCAAACGCCTCGCGAAGCAAGGCCGGCTTCGGGGCAGCGCGCGCGCGATGATGCGGTTCATCGGCGAGGGCATGGAGATGCGCTCCGAGGTCATCCACACGCTCTCGCTTCTCGATTCGCCCGGCATCACGTGGGAGGACGAGGCGCTCGACCGCTTGTACCGCGAGCTCCGGACCACGTTCGAGATCGAGGAGCGCTACCGCGCGCTCGACCACGAGCTGCGCATCGTGCAAGACAACATGGCGCTGCTGATCGACATGGCGCGCCAGCGCCGCTTCGAGGTCCTCGAGATCGTCGTCGCCGTCTTCGTGGCCCTCGAGACGCTCTTGTTCGTCGGTCAGCTCCTCCTGCACTGGAAGTGAGTCCCTCTCCCTTGGCGTCGGCCGGTCGGTCGTCCACAATGCGCGTCGTGCCGCAGGTCGTCTTCACCAGCGCTCTCGCTCGCCACGTCGAGTGTCCCGCCGAGGAAGTGCCGGGGGCGACGGTGCGCGAGGTGCTCGATGCGTACTTCGCGCGGCACGCGCGGGCGCGCGCCTACGTGCTCGACGAGCAAGGGGTGCTCCGGCAACACGTGGTCGTCTTCGTCGACGGCGTGCAAGTGAAGGATCGGGCGCGGCTCGAGGAGGGCGTCGCGCCGCGCGCCGAGGTGTACGTGATGCAAGCGCTGTCAGGAGGATGAACCGTGAGCGACCGGCTGCTCGTGTCGACCCGCAAAGGGCTGTTCTCGATGGTTCGCGACGGCTCGTGGTGGAACGTCGAGCGCGTCTCGCACCTCGGTCAGAACGTTTCTCTCGCGCTCCACGACGCTCGTGACGGCGCCACGTACGCGTGCCTCTCGCTCGGGCACTTCGGGGTGAAGCTCCAGAAGTCGCGCGACGGCGGCGCCACGTGGGAGGAGCAGCCCGCGCCCGCGTTCCCCAAGAAGCCGGACGACGTCGTCGAGACGCTGCCCGACGGCAGGCCGTGGCCCTGGCGCGTCGAGAGCATCTGGTCGCTCGAGCCGGGCGGCGCGCCCGGCGAGCTGTGGGCCGGCACCATCGGCGGAGGGCTCTTCCGCTCGCGCGACGCGGGCGCGAGCTGGCACCTGATTCACACGCTCTGGAATCACCCGATGAGGAAGGAGTGGTCCGGCGGCGGCGCCGACCTCCCGGGCATCCACTCGGTGCTCGTCGACCCGCGCGACGCCCATACGGTGCGCATCGGCATCTCGTGCGGCGGGATGTGGCAGAGCGACGACGGCGGCGAGACGTGGCGCGTGTCGGCCAAGGGCATGTTCGCGGCGTACATGCCGCCGCAGCGCGCGCACGAGGAGAACGTGCAGGACCCGCACCGGATCGTGCAGTGCAAGGCGCGCCCCGACCGCCTCTGGACCCAGCACCACAACGGCGTCTTCCGCTCAGACGACGGCGGGAAGAACTGGACGAGCATCGACAACGTGAAGCCGGCGGTCTTCGGGTGGGCCGTCGCCGTGCACCCGACCGAGCCGGACACGGCGTGGCTGGTCCCGGCCATCAAGGACGAGCTGCGCGTGCCGGTCGACGCGCGCGTCGTCGTGGCCCGCACGCGAGACGCCGGGAAGACGTGGGACGTCCTCACGAAGGGCCTGCCCCAGAACGGCGCCTACGACATCGTCTATCGCCACGCCCTCGATGTGGACGCGACGGGGACGCGCCTGGCGATGGGCAGCACCACGGGATCTTTGTGGACGAGCGACAACGGGGGCGACTCGTGGACCTGCGTGTCGAACCACATGCCCCCGATCTACGCGGTCCGATTCGCCTGATCCTGCGTGCACTCGCTATCCGTAGCGGTATGATTCGCGCGCCCCGAGCCCGGGGCGTGGAGGGCCGAGATGAAACGCAGGGCCTGGGCGGCGCCGGCCGCAATCGTCGTCGTCGCATGCGTCGCGATCGCATGCGGTAGCTCGAGCTCGGGATCGGGCTTCAAGCCGGGCGGCAGCAGCTCCGGATCGAGCGGGGGCGGCAGCGGCTCGGGCAGCGGCAGCTTCGGCAGCGACAGCGGCACCTTCGGCGACGGAGGAGGGAGCGGCGACGGCGGGCACCCGATGCCGACGATGCCCGTGACGATCGACGACTGCCCCGGGCCCATCTCGGCGTCGCAGGCGAGCGCCCTGCAGGCCGGCGGGGCGGTCGACCCCGCGATGAAGTGGCTCTACCCCTACGACCAGACGATCTTCCCCGGCGGCCTGCTCGCCCCGGTGCTGCAGTGGACGCCCCAGGCCGCGGGCAACGCGAGCGCCGTGTACCTGCATCTGCACTCGCAGCTCTTCGACTACAAGGGCTGCTTCGGCCCGACCAACCCGGCGGACCTCACGATCCCGCAGATGGTGTGGGTCACCGCGTGGAACCAGAGCAACGGCCCGAACGACCCGCTCGCCGTCGAGCTGACGACGATGGCGGGCACCAGCGTGAGCGGCCCGATCAAGGAGTCGTGGACCTTCGCCCTCGGGAGCCTCAAGGGCGTCGTCTACTACAACACGTACACGTCGCCGCAGGTCGGCAACAACGGCGCCGTCATGGCGATCCAGCCCGGCGCCAGCATGCCGACGCCGTTCCTCACGTGGCCCACCGGCATGTCGCCACTCGGCCCATGCATGTCGTGCCACTCGGTCTCCGCAGACGGCTCCATGATGGTCGCGCAGCACCACTCGTACCCCGGCGGTCTCGTCGACAGCGACTCTTTCAATCTGAAGCAGAACCCGACGCCGAACTCGATGTCGCCGACGGCGAAGATCACGACGGATGATTGGGGCTTCAGCGCCGTCTACCCCGACGGTTCGCGCGTGCTCACCGATGGTCAGGCGAACCAGACCGGCACCGCCTTTCCGGCCGCCGCGGGGAACAACCCCGGCATGGAGGGTCCGAAGGCGAGCACGATGTACGACCCGTCGAACGGCAACACGATCACCTTCTCGGGCCTGAGCAGCCAGCACGCGATGATGCCGTCGTTCAGCCCGGACGGCACGAAGATCGTGTTCAACGACTACGACAACGGCGGCGGGCACACCCTCGCCGTCATGGACTTCGCCGCGAGCTCGAACACGTTCTCGAACGCGAAGACGATCTTCCACGACAGCAACAACTACCCCGGCTGGCCGTTCTTCACGCCGGACTCGGCGCAGGTCATCTTCGTCGATGACTCGTCGAGCAACTTCGCGAGCACGACCAACCCGCCGCTCAACAACGTGGCGCAGGGCGACCTCTACATCGTCGACGTCGCGAGCGGCGTCGCCCACAAGCTCGATGCCGCGAACGGCGACGACTCGAACGGCACGACGTACCTCCCCTACCCCGGGCGCGACGAGCACCTGAACTTCTACCCGACCATGAGCCCCGTGGCGGCCGGTGGGTACTTCTGGGTCTTCTTCACGAGCCGCAGGAACTACGGCAACACGCAGGTCGACCCGAACGACGGCGCCGCGAGCAAGAAGCTCTGGGTGAGCGCCATCACCATCGGCGCGCAGCCCGGCACCGACCCGAGTCACGCCGCCTTCTACCTGCCCGGCCAGGAGCTCGCGAGCGGCAACATCCGCGCGTTCGCGACGCTCTCGCCGTGCAAGGCGAACGGCTCGAGCTGCACGAGCGGGGTCGACTGCTGCGGCGGCGCTTGCAACGGCGGCACGTGCGGCATGCCCATGGGCTGCTCGGGCGACGGCAACAAGTGCACGACGACGGCCGACTGCTGCAGCGGTCAGGGCCTGCAGTGCATCAACGGCTACTGCTCGATGGTGGCGCAGTAAGGGCACTGGAACGACAAGCCTGCGCCGGTGAGCGCCGCGCCGCCGGTCCCGGCGCCCGCCACGACGTGGGACGGGAAGCTGCCCTTCACGTGCTCGACCCAGGGGGTGAAGATCGGCGGAGTCGTCTCGAACCTGCCGTCGTCCATCGCGGTCGACGCCCGCGACAACTGCGAGCTCGAGCTCGACGGCGCGAACATCGAAGCGAAGGTGGGGATCCGGGCCTCGGGCAACGCCCACGTCACGATCATCGGAGGCAGCATCCACGGCGCGACGAACGCGCTGAGCGCCGAGGACAACGGGACGATCGACGTGAAAGGCGCGACGATCGTCGGCCCCACGCGGACCACCGCGAACGGGCAGATTCATGGGCTCCCCGCGCACGGGCCCCATCGGCCTTGAGGGCCCCTCCAGGGGCGTTCGTCGTGGCCTAGTAGCCCTTGATCCGCTTGCGCTGCTTCGGGCCCATCGTGCCGCGGGCCTTGCGGGTCGCCTTGCGCTTTGCGACTGCAGCGGCCTTGGTGGCGATGGGCAAGCGCGGCGGTCGCTTGGCTTTGACGCCGAAGGATTCGGTCTCGATCGTCTCGGCTCCGTAGAAAGCGCGAATGGCATGAAGCACGAGCTCCCTGAGCTGGCGGATCCCAGGCTCCATCCTTCGCTCGCGCGCCACCGCATCGCGCTTCTTGCTCTCGTAGTCATCGATTTCCTCGACGACCTGCGTGTGCTCCTCGAATCGGGCGATGAGCCCGTCGGCATCGAGCCGCTCCGGACCGACGGGCACCTTCGCGAAGACCGCGCGGTGCTTGCGTATGCCCCTGATCATGGAGCGGTTGCGCTCACGCTTCTCGAGCTTTCCTCGCTTCGGCACCCGGATCCCTCCCTTCTCGACCCGAACATAGGCGAAGGGCGCTCGCGGAGTCATGCAGTGTGATGCGAAGGGGCATCGATCCCCCTCGTGAAGAAACGACGTCTGGATCGAAGTCGTTTCCTACGCTCGGGCAGGGAGGCAATGCCCACCGAGAAAGATGCGCTCGGTGTTCGAGCGCCCTCTGCTCTCGTGTGCACCCTGGCGCGGCTCCAGGCGGGAGGGCACCGCTGCCCCATGCGAACGGCGGCGCGGTGATCGAGACCCACCGTCGTGGCGGTTCGGCTCTACGGCGCCCCTTGCCCGAGGGCGTCGATGCCCCGCGGCGAGGAACCGGGTCGATGCCG
>DATJYG010000354.1:0-13446 GCA_035499695.1 Polyangiaceae bacterium | reverse complement strand
TGGGATTGAACGCCGCGGCCTGTCCGCCCGCCTCGGCGACGCCCGCCTGCCCCATCGCTCCGTACTGCCCTGCCCCCGCGCTGCCGAACGCCTTCGTGTAGGCGTTCATCACGACCATCGACGTGTCCTTGGACATGCGGTCGTTCCACGCCTTCGCCACGCGGTCGAACTTGGCCTGATCCATCCCGTTCTGCGCGAGCACCTTCTGGAACTCCGAGGCCGGCAGGTTCTTCGCGGCCTGCGCGCAGACGGCCGCGTAGACCTCGAGCGACACGCCGTCGATGGGCGCGAGCAGGTCGCCCGCGGCCGCCGTCTTCTCGGCCATCTGGTCCTTGGACGCGCGGTTGCGGGCGTTGAGCTGCATCTGCCCGATGTTCATCTGCAGCGGGTTCACGTGCCGGTTGAACGTGAGCCGCACGCGCTCGAACTGCTCGTTGCTCTTGTAGCCGAACCTCGCGAGCAGCTCGCGAAACCGCGCCGGGTCGGTGCGCGAGTCGTCGAGCATGTACGCCTGGTAGTAGAAGTCCTCGAACTGGTCCGGGCGCAGCGGGCCGTAGTCGTCCGGGCCGTTCATCATCTCGGGCGTGCGCGCGATCTCCACGGGGCCCTCGATGCCGCGAGCCTTGCACCAGCCCTTGTGGCGCTTGAAGTGCTGCTCGAGCAGCGGCTTCATGCGGGCCTCGACGTACTCGGCCTGCTCCTTCGCCGACGACGGGAGCATCTGCGCCTTCGTGGCGAAGTAGGTCGTCCAGTAGTCGCGCTCCATCGACTCCCACTTGAGCATCGAGTCGACGGGCTCCTCGTCGATGGGCGTGGCGCCGACGACGGCGCTCCTCTGCTGTCCGCCGGGGCCATACGCGCTGACCTGCACGGGCGCCGCGAACGCGAGCGCGGGCGCGCTGGCCTTGCGCTGCGCGTCGACCCACGCGCGGAAGCGATCGATCTCGAAGCGCTTCTCGAGCGTCCCCGACTCGGCGAAGGCGTCGGGCGCCGCGGCGTAGAAGTTGGCGACCGCGGGATCGGGGACCGTCTGGTTGACCGTCTTGCAGTGCGCGCACTCGACGCTGTCGGCGGCGTGGCGCGTGCGCGGCGTGACGGGGCTGCCGCACTGGGTGCACGCGATCGGCCGGTGCATCAGCTCCCACACGCCGTTCCACATGGCCTTGAACCCGTCGAGCCGGCACTGCGCGCGGCAGCGCAGCCAGGTCTCGTCGATCCACGTGGTCAGCTTGTCGTTCTCCGCCTCGAGCTGGTCGAGGAACGGCCCGCCGTTGCCCGACATCGCGAGCTGCGTGCGCTGCTGCGACCACTGGGTGCCGACCTGCACCTTGAGGTTCTGGATCTTGATGTGGACGGCCTGGATGGCGTTTCCGAGCGCGATGGTGTCGTTGGGATTGCTCGCGCTCATCTGCGCGCAGCCGGTCTTCGTCTCGCTCACGATCTGGTTGACCTGGCCGGCGATCCCCTGGAGCTGCGCGCGCCACTGTCCTGCGGCCTGCTGTTGCGAAGCGTTCATGTCGGTCCTCTGTCCTCTCCCGTCCTGATCAACGTCCTGCGATCGGATTGCCGCAATACGGACACCTGAAGTCGAGGGGCTTCTGCTGCGGCGCCCCGCACGTCACGCACACGAGCACGGCGGATACCGGCACCTTCACCGACTGCCAGGGAGCCTTGCCCGCCGTGGCGGCCGCATTGGCGAAGATGGATCCAATCGAGGGTCCCTGGGCGGCGGCGGGGGAGACGGCGGATTCGTAGCGGTCCGCCTCCTGCGCGAGGCCGTGCACCTGGTGCTGGGCGAACTGGAAACGCTCGTTCTGCGCGAGGGCCGGGGCCAGCGCGCCGAGCTCCGTTTGCGCCCACGTCGCCAACGACTCGAGCGCACGTCGCACTTCGGTCGGCACCGCGCCACGCGTCATCTGTCGTCCGACCGCTTCGCTCACGCGATCGACGGGGGCCTGCGGCGCGACGCCGTAGTGCGCGAGCACGCCGTCCCAGGCGCGGTTGCCTCCCGGCGGGCACTGCCACGCAGCCGAGACGATCGCAGACTGGTGCCGGCGGATCTCGTCTTCGAGCCAAAGGAGGCGTGCGAGGGCGGGGTCGCTCAAGACGTAAGCCCGTAATGATCGTGAATACGGGATTGCCGAGCCAGCTGCAATCGTCGCGGCTGCACTCTCAGTAGAACGGACACGAGTCGTCGTGGAAGGTGCCCGTGTGCTGGTAGTCGTCGTCGTTGCACGGCGCCGCGGAGCCCTGCGCGCACGTCGAGTTGCCTGCGAACCAGTCGCCGCCGCATCGCTTGGAGCCGGTGTTGGAGCCGAAGGTCACGTTGCCCGTGAAGTAGTTCGTCGTGCTCGCGCTCCAGCCGTTGGCCGCGTCGTACCCGGTGCCGCGCGAGGTGAAGAAGCCCATGCCCGAATAGCCCGTCGCGGGGTCCTGGTACGAACGGAACGTGTTGTTCGCGATCGTGTTGCCGTTCGACAGATCCGAAGCGCCCGGCCGGTGGGCGAGGACGAACGCAATGGTCGTGGTCGCGCCGACGTCCGTGAACGCCGCGGCGCCCGAGGCGTGCATCACCTGGTTCGAGTCGAATCCGCTGTTGTAGGTTCGCCCGCTGTTCTCGATGACGTTGTTCGTGATCGTCGACGTGCTCACGTCGAGGAGGAAGGCTCCGTCTCCGGCGCAGTAGTCGTAGAGGCCTCCGAAGCGGCTGCCTGGATCGTAGACGTGGTTGCTGTCGATCGTGAGGTTCGAGACGCGGTCGATGTCGAGCCCGTGCCCGCAGGTGTCGTGGATCGTGTTGCCGACGATCTTGGCGCCGTTCGTGTTGAGCAGCGAGTAGAAGCCGCCGCCCGGGATCGGGCCGTTGTTGCAGTCCCACCCCGTGTCGTGGACGGTGTCGTTGATGGCCTCGCCGTAGCCGGCGAACGTGATGGAGTCGCAGCGGATGTCGTGAATCGTGCTGCCCGTCACCTGGTTGGGCGTGGCCGAGGTGAGCGCCGCCTGGAAGATGACGCCGTAGTAGTGGTTGTAGATCGTGTCGTTGGAGAACACGTTGCCGGCGCACGACGGACAGATGAAGTAGACGGCTGCGGCCGTGTAGTTCGTCGGGGCCTGGGCGGTGTTGAAGATCTCGGTGCTGTCGACCGTCGCGTTGTCGCTCCCGACCTCGATGGTCGAGGCGTTCGCGAGCGAGCCGATGGCGTCGTTGCCGTCGAACCGCAGGTTCTGGACGAGCGTCTTCGCGCCGGCCGTTCCCCCGCCCGCAAGCGAGATCATGAAGTTGGTCACGTCGGCGCCGGACTCCGGCTGGAGCTGGACCGTCGGCGCGGGTGTGGAGAGCCCCTTGAAGGTGGCGCCGGCGGGGATCGTGATCCCGGTGTTGATCGGGTACGTGCCGGCGTTCAGGTACGCTTGGCCCTCGTTGGTGAGGCAATCGGTGATGGTCTTCCAGTTCGCGTTCGGCGATCCGGACGGATCCGGCTGGATCGTCTCGCAGGGGGAAGGAGGGCTCGAGCCCGAGTCGGTCTCGGGCGGCGAGGATCCTTCGCTGCTCGCGTCCTTCGGGAGCGATCCGTCTCGACCGGGGGTGCGCGCGTCGCTCGAAGGGCCGCCGTCGTCGGAGCTCGAGGACGTGCCGCCGTCGTCGGCCGGCGTCGCAGCGTCGGAATCGGAGGAGCCGTTGCCATTGCCCCCGGAGCACGCCACGAGAGCGGCGGCGAGGCCGACGAGGACCGCGCAGCGGAGCGCCGTGATCATCGGCGACGCCGGGAGCGGGCGAAGACGACGAGAGCGAGGGACAGCAGCCAGCCGCCGCCGCCGGCCCGTCCGACGGGTGCGGTCGAGCAACCGCCGCTCGATCCGCTCGGCGCATCGCCCGCGCCGCCGTCGTCCCAGCCGCCCGCATCGGGGTTCTCTCCGACGCTGCCGCCCCTCCCACCGTCATCCGTGCTGCCACCCGACGACGAGCCTGCGCCGCCAGTGCCTCCATCGCCAGCCGGCATCGGAAGCGGCACGTCGAGCAGGTACACCGCCGGATTGGTCGGGTCCTTGACCAGCAGCGGCGCGGTCGGCCAGTCCGGACCGGACGTCAGCGCCGCGAGGGCCGCCGCCGTCATCGGCTTGATGTCCGTCGACGTCATGCGCCACGCCGCGAACGCGTCCGGGTTCACGACGTGCCGCGCGTGCGATCCGTCGACGACGTAGACGGCCGGGTTCCCCGAGACCTGCACGATGTCGGGCGCCACCGCGAGATCCGTCCCGTCGGGCACGGCCGCGAGCTCCGCGGTCGTGTACGGCGCCATGTCCTGGAACGTGTCGAACCGCCAGTCACTCAGGATGGTCGGGTTGACGACGTGGCGCTTGACCGTTCCCTTCGGGATCGCCGGCGCGGCGCAGGTGACCTTCTTCGGCGATCCGGTCAGCAGCGTGTTGATGCCTCCTGTCGTGTGGTTGATGCCGTACGCGTAGACGTCGTGCGCCTGCGCATCGAGGAGCGATCGCGGCAGCGACATCGAGTAGCCGTGGTCGCACGAACCGATGGCCGAGCAGAGGTCGGGCCGGTTCACGCCGGCGGTCAGGCGAATGCCCGTCGCGCCCGACGCTCCGGCGGCGCCGTCGTAATAGAGGTCGGCGAAGATGGCCGTCGTCGGGACGGCGGGATCCTGCGTCCAGCCGGTGACCGTCGTGCACGTCGCCGTGTCGAGGTAGCCGCGCGGCTGGTCGGGCGGCGTCGCCGAGTAGTTGCCCCACTGCCCGAAGTCGTCGGCCTCCGACTGGTCCTCGTCCATCTGGCCGCCGGCGATGCCGTTCTGCGTCTGGCGCAGCTGCGCGCGCGAGTCCCACTGCCCGCCCGACCACGCGTACGTCTGCCAGCCCCACTTGATCTTCCCGGCGTCGAAGAGGCGCTGGATGACGTAGTAGCCGCCGTAGGCGCCCGTGCGATCGAGGCCGATGACCGATGCGACGCCGTCGAAGTACGCGTTGATCGCCGTCTGGTCGCCGGGCGTCGCGTCGAAGTCGACGCTGAAGTAGATGGGGCGCGTCGAGGGAGCGCCGTCGGCGGCGAACATCTGCTCGGCGGACTGCGCGTCGGAGACGCCCGTGTTGTAGCCGCTGAGCGCGTCGTCGGCGTTGTTCTCCCAGTTGGAGACGATGTTCAGGCCGGCGGCGATGAGCTCGTCGGCCTCGGACTTCGAGAGGTTCTTGCCGGTCGTGTCGTAGCTCGCGTAGCGGACGACGAACTTGTACCCGGACGACGCGAGGCTCGACGCCGAGGGCCGGTACCACGAGTAGTCCACGCCAGTCTGGCTGGTGACGGCCTCGTTCGTCGAGCCCGTGTGCTCGGCGTCGCGGCTCGTGTCGAGCGCGCATCCGGCGACCGCGGTGGCGCAAAACAGGCCCGCGAGCCCCGTGGACGTGAAGGTCTGTAGGGAGGCGAGCCAGCGATCCGGGAAGTACATGAGGGCGGTCGCTCAGCAACGGCCGTACCTCTGCGCCGAGCGCAAATATCCGCGGAAATCGACATGGACGGAATCTGCCCCACTCGCGAGACCTCGCGACTCGGGCCGCGAGCCATCGCGATCAGTCCCAGAGTCGTCTCATTCGGCGTCTCATTCTCCGGGGGCGCCCTCCGCGTCTGGCGAGCCGTGGAAAGCTCTCTCGCGCCATGCACAAGCCGACCACTCTCCCGCTCGTCTTCGCGCTCGGAGCTGCCCTCGTGACCGCTTGTGGGGCGTCACCCGGCGAGCATAGTGATGGCTTCGAGGGCTCGAACCAGGGCGGCGGCGGCTCGTCTTCGAGCGGTGGTTCGTCCAGCAGCGGCAGCGGCGGCACCTTGACCGGCGGCGACGGAGGTTCGTCGTTCGGAACGGACGGGGGCGCCCCGACCTCGTCGGGAACCTACCAACCGCCGACGAAGCTCGGTTGCTCGACGCGCGCCCAGGACATCGTGGTCTTCGACTTCCGATCCGGCTGGTGGACCGGAGGCGGCGGCGGGGACTTCGCCGCGACCGCGCTCCCCATCGTCTCCGGCGCGTGCCCCGGCACGAGCGTCGACTACCACCACTTCGAGAACGTGATGCACGTGAAGTGCCTCTATCAGGGCACCGGCTCGTGCATGCAGATGGCGGCGGCCAACACGGTCAACGACATTCTCTCGAGCCTGCAGCACCCCAACGTCTCCGATTACACGCAGATCTGGGTGCTCTCCGGCTCGGACCAGGACCCGAGCGACATCCCGGTGGGCGACGCGCTCTTCCAGGGAGTCCTGGGGGCCACGAACGGTGCGTGCATCCCGATGCTCGTGGCCGCGGGGGACGGATTCATCACCCACGCGAACACCATCACGAACGATCTGGGCATGGGCACCGTCTTCACGGAGGAGACGACGCCGCCGTCCTTCTTCTCGGTGGCCGAGCTGCCGGCGGAACCGGCCTCGTACCTCAGCGGCTCTCAGATGTCGCAGCACCTCCTCTTCAAGGGCGTGAACTCCCTGGTCGACACCGTGAAGCAGGTCTTCGGAAATGCCACCACCGCACAGTCGAAAGGCGATTCCCTCGCCGCCTCGGTCTCCGGCGGGGCGATCTACCAGGTCATCGCCCACGACGGCTCCGGCAACCCGACGATCGCGGTCGGCGCCGCGTCGGTCGGGTCCGGACAGGCGCCGCGTCCCTTCATCTTCGATTCCGGCTGGCAGCGGACCTACGGCCTCGGCAAGGACGCGGCGACGGCCCAGTACATCAAGAACATCGTGATGTACCTGAGCCTCGTCGGCTGCAAGGCGGCGCCCATCGCGACGCAGTAGCGGCACCGCTGTCGTCGCGCCGATCGCGGCGCTAGGCTCGTTCCACGACGATGACCGGCGGTCGCTCGAGCAAGAACATGCCCCCTCTCGTCGCCGCCGCCGCGGCGCTCGAGGAGGAGCTGCACGCTTACGACGAGCTCGCGCGCGAAGCGCGGCGCCTCGAGTTCGATAGCGAGAAGTCGGTCACGCGTGGGCTGCGCATCGTGCAGGAATCGCAGGAGCGCAACGAGGCCATCCAGGAGAAGCTCCGGGCCCTCGTCACGCAGATAGAGCAGGTCCGCGAACGCCAGGTCGAGAGCCTGACGACGCTCCTCGAGACGGCCAGGACGGTGCAGACGCGAGCCCAGGAACACGAGGCCCTCATGGCCCGCTTCGCGGCGCTCGGCGAATCGGCCCAGCGCGTCAACGCGCTCGCCGTCGAGCTGTCGTCGAAGCGCAGCGCGGGAGCGAGCGAGGCCGAGCTCCTGCAGGGTCTCGGCGAGCTCCAGTTGCACATGGCCACCGTCGTCGGTGAGGCCGAGGCCCTCGCGCAGCGCGCCACCGAGCAAGAGTGGCCCGAGCTCGCGCGCCAGGCAGACGCGGTGAGGCAGCAGGTGCTCGCCGCCAAGAACCGGCTGGCCCTCGCTCACAAGGCAGTCTCGACGCGCGCACCGTCCTGAGCGAGCGCAGCTGGGCGAACACGATCATCGTCGTCCACGATGATCACGATGGTCTTGTGTGATTCCAGCGTGGTGGTGCCACGACCTTCGCTCGATCGCCCCTATTACTGTCGACATGGCGCACGACCATGCCGTGTTTCCCGTACGACCATCGTGTTCGTCGACCGCTACCGAGCGAGCGTCGGGCGCGATGTACGCAGGTTCACGCGCGATCACACGATGTTCCTTCACGATGATCACGGTATCTGGCCGCGATGATCACGATGATCAGGCGTGCCCCGGCGAGGATCGGGCCCGATCTTCGCTCATTCGCTTCCGATCTCCGCTCATTCGCTTCCGAATCTCCGCTCATTCGCGTCCGATCTTCGTTCACTCGCGTCCGATCTTCGTTCACTCGCGTCCGATCTTCGTTCACTCGCGTCCGATCTTTGTTCACTCGCGCGGGAACGCAGGAAGGTCGTGGGCGATGATCATGAACATCGTCGCCGATCGTCGGGGAGTGACGCGCGGGTATAGCGAGATTGCACGGAGCTTTCGCAAAACCCGCGCCGGGTCTTCGCTCGGTCGCGTCCGATCATCGCAAACTCGGACGGAAATGAAGGAAGGTCGTGCCCGATGATCCTGAGCATCGTCCCCGATCGTCGCTGAAGGGGGCGCGAGTCTCTCGAGATCGAGGTCGAGTCGACCCATGGCGGTCGAGACGATCCGTGCTTATGGATTCGCTCGATGCGCTGGGATCAGGAGCACGAGAGCCCCGACCTCATCGACCGCCGCGAGGAACGAGCCGGCTCCAGCGGGGGTGGCCTCCTCTACCTGGTGATCCGGCTGTTCCCGTGGCTCATCCGATCGCCGTTCGGATGGGTCATCCTGCTCGGGTTGCTGGCTTACGCCATCTTCCAGGGCGTCACGCACCGTGGCCTCTACAGCGGCACGGCGGAGCAGCAAGGCGGCTCGAACGTCACCGATCCGCAGGCGCACTTCGTCGCGTTCGTGCTCGACGACGTGCAGAGCTTCTGGAAGCAAGACTTCGCGGCGCGCGGGCGGCCGCCGTACAGCAACGCGAAGCTCGTTCTCTTCACCGACGCGACGCCGACCGCCTGCGGCTACGGGCAAGCGGCCACCGGGCCGTTCTACTGCCCCGAGGACCAGCGCGTGTACATCGACCTGGGCTTCTACCGGGAGCTGCAGCAGCGCCTCGGCGCGGGCGGCGACTTCGCCAAGGCGTACGTCATCGCGCACGAGATCGGCCACCACGTGCAGGACCTGCTCGGCACGAGCAACAAGCGCGGCGTGAGCGCGCAGGGGGCGAGCGGAGGCTCGGTGCGCCTCGAGCTGCAAGCGGATTGCTACGCGGGGATGTGGGCGCACTCGACCGGCCAGCGCGACATCCTCGAGGCGGGCGACATCCAGAGCGCGGTGAATGCGGCGGCGGCCATCGGCGACGACCGCCTGCAGAAGCAGGAGACGGGGACGGTGAGCCCGGACTCGTTCACGCACGGCACGTCGGCGCAGCGCGTGCGGTGGTTCACGCGCGGATACGAGACGGGCAAGCTCGAAGCTTGCGACACGTTCGGCGCGAGCCAGCTCTGACGAAACGCCGCGGTCACGGATCGATCACGACGCCGAAGAAGCGACCGTCGCGCCAGAGCGTGATCTCGGTCACGCCGTCGTCGGTGCGGCGATCGACGCGCGCCTCCCAGTCGTGGGGCGAGCAGCGCGCGTCGAGCGGCGTGGCCCACGCGCGCACGAGCGCGCCGTCCCGGGTGATCGCGATGCGCGCGCCGTCGGGATCGAGCGTCACGATGTACGGCGCGATCGACAGCTTGCGCGCACCGTCGCATGCGAGCGAAGCGGAGGTGCGTGCGACGTCGGCGAGTGGGGCGCGCACGCGCCGGTGCGGGCGGCTCGGGTCGTCGACCAGGGTCTCCGGGTAGAACGCCTCCTGGGCGCGCGCGAACGTGAGGAGCCAGTCGTGCTCCGGATCGTCGCCGAGCTGCGAGCGGTACGTGCCGATCGCGCGGAGCTTCGCGTCGGGGTCCACGACGGGGACGAGCTCGCGCGGCGCATACGCACCGAACGGATCGGGGAGCGGCATCCAGGGAGCGCGCGGATCGGGGACGACGGGCGGGCATGGAACCTCACGCGATCGTCCGTCGGGCCAGCACGGCCCCGCGTGCACGATGGCGCGATGGATGCGCGGCGGCGCGACGTCCGCGCGATCGAGCGCACGGCGCAGGTACTCGTACGTCCCGGCGTGATCGGGGTGCGTATCGATCGAATGCGTGACGTAGACGTCGCGCGGGCGAAGGCGCTCGAGGACGGCCGCGAGATCCTCCTCGAGCGCGTCGGCCGTGTACGGCGCAGGGGAGCCGGTGCGCGCGGAGTGCTCGTCGCGCCGATGCGCGCCACGGTGGGCATACGTGCCGCCGGCCTTCGGGCAGGTGCCGTCGGGCATCTTGCGAGCGAGCGGAGGGAGAGGCGCGGCGCCGAGATCGACGAGCCACCCGTCGGGGTAGCCGAGGAAGATCACGTCGTCCTCGGCGACGCCGAGCGACGCGAGGGCCGCGATCGTCTCGTCCTGCCGAACGTGGCCGTCGCGCTCGCACGTGAAGTCGCCGTTGGTGACGACGACGACCGCCACGCGTCGCCCCTCGGCACGCGCGCGCGCGAGCACGCCCCCCGCGATGAGCACCTCGTCGTCCGGGTGCGGCGCCACGACGAGCACATCGACCGCTTCCTCGCGCGCCGGGGTCGCACTGGGCGGCCGGCACGCGCCCACGTCCGCCATCGCCGCGCCGAACGCGACGAAGCGCACCACGCGAGAGAGGCGACCGGTTCGGGGCATGTCTCGCTCTCGGCCCGACCGGGCCGACGCGCAGGTCATCAGGCGAACGGTTCGCACCCCGCCGGGCACTGATCGGTGCAGTAATACGCTCCGGCCGACGGGCACGGGCACGGGCCATCGCAGGGGGGGCTGGAACCGCAGAGCGAGATCGCACCGGCCTCGCACGCCGTCGGCGAGTCGTAGGACATGGGCGCATCGTTCGGAGCGTCGGCCGTCGAGGCCTCCGATGGCGAGACGTCCGCCGCCGAGTCATGCGCCGGGTGAGCATCGGTCGATGCGTCCGGTACCGTAGCCCCCTGCGAGCTGCACGCGAGCGCACCGGCGAGGGAGCAACGGATCGTCGTGTACGCGAGCGTCCTTGGCAGGCGAAGGAGCGGCTTGGGGACGTCCGGCATCGTCAGCCCCCGAGATTAGACCGGGCACGCCGATCGCGTCACGGATGTTACTCCTCGCCCCCGCGCCGCACGTGCAACAAGTAGGTCATGGAACACCGCATCGTTTCGCACGACGAGTGGCTCGCGGAGCGCAAGGCGCTTCTGGCGAAGGAGAAGGAGTTCACCCGGCTGCGCGACGAGCTCAGCGCGCAGCGTCGCGACCTTCCGTGGGAGCGCGTGACGAAGAAGTACGTCTTCGACGGCGCGCGAGGAACCGAGACGCTCGAGCAGCTCTTCGACGGGCGTTCGCAGCTCGTCGTCTATCACGCGATGTTCGACCCGAAGACCGCGACGGAGAAGACGCCGTACACCAAGGACGCGCCGTGCATGTCGTGCTCCTTCTGGATGGACAACTTCGAGCGCATCGTCATCCACGTCGCGCATAGGGACGTCACGCTCATCGCCGCCTCGCGCGCTCCGCTGGAGAAGCTCGACGCCTACAAGAAGCGCATGGGCTGGACGTTCAAGTGGGTCTCGGTCGGCGACGGCGATTTCAACCGCGACTACGGCGTGACGCGCACCGCAGAGGAGATCGCCAGCGGGCAGGGCGAGTACAACTACGCGCGCGCGACCATCCCGATCGCCGAGCTCCCCGGCATCAGCGTCTTCTACAGGGACGTCGCCGCCGGGCAGGTGTTTCACACGTACTCGACCTACGCGCGCGGCCTCGACATGCTCAACGTGGGCTACCACTACCTCGACATCGTGCCGAAGGGGCGCGACGAAGACAGCACGCGCGGCGGCAACCGCTGGATCCGGCGACGCGACGAGTACGACGACGCCACGTCCAAGCCGTGCCACTGAGGGCCGGCACTCGTAATACATTGGCTGCGTGAGCTCCGTCGGGACGTGGATGGGAATCGCCGGCGTCGTCGGTGCGACGCTGACCCTGGCGGACGCGGGATGCGGAAGCAGTGGCGGCGGCGTCGGCGCCGGCGCGCCGTCGGGCACCTACTGCGACGTGAAGACGGACGCGGGCGTCGAGTTCTGCACCGGCGTGACCGGTGGGGGCGACACCAGCAGCTTCACGAGCCAGTGCACGCAGATGGGCGGCAACGTCGTCGACTCGTGCCCGACGCCCAACGCGCTCGGCTGCTGCACCATCGCGGAGAGCAATGGCACGACGGCCAGCTCGTGCACCTACTGCCCGAGCGCCGAGACGCAGCAGGACGTCGGGACCGCCTGCACGATGAGCAGCGGCACCTTCGCTGCGGGCGCCGTGAAGTCGTGCGGCGACGCGTCCGGCGGGAGCAGCAGCGGCGGCGACGCGGGCGACGAAGGCGGCACCCACCCGATGCCGGGCGCGTGCAAGCTGACCTGTTCCAACGACGCGCTCGACAACGAGATGGGCTGCGATCCGTGCATCCAGATCAATTGCCCCACGGAGTACGCAGCGTGTCAGAACGACAACGAGTCGGGCGGCTGCATCAACTGCGCGCAGCTGCTCCAGGGCGCCGACGGCGGGATCGACTGCACGAACACGGCGACCATCGTGGCGAACCTGCTCGACTGCGCCTGCGGGTCGTCGACCTGCAACGAGTAGCGGGCGCCGGTCACGGCATCGCGAGCGGGTCCCGCAGGATGGCCGCGGTGAACAGCGCGCGGAGGTAGAAGCCGCGCGGGACCGTGGCGACCGTGTGACCATCGGCGGCGGGCACCAGAGTGCGCACGCGCCCGTGCGCGGCCTTGGGTCTGAGCTGGAGCCATCGGCCGAGGCGCGCCGTGACGCCCTCGACGTCGCCGACGCCCACGCGGCCCATGATCTCCTCGAAGTCGCCCGCGAGCACGCGGTCCTGCTCGGGCGTCGGCGACCAGAGCCGCGCTTCGCCGATGACGCCCGCGCCGTCGGCGTCCACGATCACGGGCACCCAGAGCACCCGCGAGAGCTTCGAGCGCACCCAGGACGTCGACCACTCGGCGCGATCGGCATCCGCGAGCGACACGGCACAGACGAACGTCGATTCGCGCGGTCGGCCCGTGCGGGCGTCGACCGGGATCGTCTTGAGCTCCACGCGCAGCTCCGGGAAGTCCCACGTTGCGGCGCTCCCGCCGGTCGCGCCGAGAGCACGCTCCACGAGCGCGCCCACCTTGCCCTTGCGCCGCAGGCCCGCCGCTCCGACGGGCCGACCACGCAGGGCCAGCGCGCGCGAGAGCAGCTCCATCTCAGTACTCATTGCGCCTGCGCGTCGCAGGGAGCGAAGCACGCATCGCCGCAGGCCGGGCAGTCGCTGGCCTCCTTCGAACCTCCATCGCCCGACACGGGCTCGCTCGACGAACACCCGGTCGTCAGGAGAGCGGCGAGTGCGAGGACCCGTGTGCGGCGCGGCACGAGGATTGAACTACCAGCCTTTCGATGCATAAGTCCGGGTTTCGCGGCGACGCGAAGATGCCGACGTGTGCCAGGCCATGGCAGTTGCGTCAGTGTCTTCTCCTGGGCGTCGTGGCTGTGTTCGCTGGTCTCCAGGCTTGCGGAGCCAAGATCGACGGCGCCAGGAGCGATGAAGGCGGGATGCCCGGATCGGCTGACGCGTCGTCGAACGGAAACGGCGGAGGCAACGAAAGCAGCGGAAGCAGCGGGGGAGTGATTGACGCGCCGGACGGCGGTTCGACGCCACCCTGCCCGGCGAACCCGCCATGGCCCGGGAACCCCTGCGCGAAGATCGGCCAGGAGTGCGACTACTCCGGACCGGGCGGCGGCTACTGCGG
>DATJYG010000353.1:0-9878 GCA_035499695.1 Polyangiaceae bacterium | reverse complement strand
TGGCAGCAGGTCGTCGACGAGTCGCCGCCGAAGCCGCAGTAGTCGCCGGCCATGAGGGCGCAGCCGTTGCCGCACACGTTGTTCTGGCAGATCAAGCCTGCCGAGCACTGACAGAGGCTGCCGCAGCCGTCGTTGATGCCGCACGCGCCCTGGGGGCACGTCGGGGTGCACCCGCTGTCGAAGTTGCCCGCGTCGTCCTCGATCGGCGGGCAGGCGCCCATGGGGTACGCCGTGCCCTCGTTGCTGCAGTACACGTAGACCGAAGCGCCGACGCACGCGTGCTGCCCGCAGGGCACCCGGGCGATGTTGCCGGCGTCGTCGACGTCCACGACGCACGGGCAGTCGGCCCCGTCGCCCGCGTCGCCGTCGGAGCCGGTGCCCCCTCCCCCGTTCGACTTGCTGCACGCCGCGAAGGCCGCAGCCACCGCGAGCGTCAGGACGATCCATGCCCTCATCGCGCCGGGGATATGCCACGGCGCTGCGGGGCGAGCGAGTCAATCGTCCCAGTCGCTCTTCTTCGCCAATGCCTTGCGCCGGGGCGGACCGGGGGGCGCCGCCTTGGCAGCGGCCGCGGCGTGGGCTGCGGATGCCTCTTCGTCCCGCGGAGCGGCCTTCGGGGCCGGAGCCTCGTCGTCCCTGGGCTTCTGCTCCTTCTTCTCGGTCTCGTGGCCCTTCGGCGCGTCGTGCTTCCAGCCGAACAGGTCGTCGAGGGTGGCGACGACGCCGAACGAGATGATCTCGGTGTGCCCGCTGAAGACGCCCTGGTTGACCGGCGGCAGCAGGTTGCCGTTCGCGTCGACCGGGGCGCCGTGCTGCGCGCCGTCGATGGGCCGGAGCTGCCCGTCGCCCTGGTAGACGGTGCGGTCCGGCTCGAAGACCTCGGCGTAGCCCAGGTTGAAGAGCAAGCCGTGCCACCGCAGGCCGACGCCGACGGTGCCGGCGATCTTGTCGAGCGTGTCGAAGTCGAGGCGCGTGTACCCCGGGTTCTGCGCCGTGGCCGAGCGGTCGTAGTAGGCGCCGGCGCGCAGGGTGAGCACGCCGAAGCCGAGCTTCGTGTTGAACGCGCCGCCGCCGCGTATCGAGTACGTGTCGTTGTACGCGTGCGCGACCTTCACGTTGATGTCGTCGAACGCCGGGCCGGAGGGCCCCAGGTGGTCGATGTGGATCGTCGGCCCGAGCGCCTGCGCCGTCCCCCAGGTCTCGTACGTCCCGTCGAGCTCGACGTCGCCCGCCTCGAAGCCGTCGTCGTCGCGGAACGCGAGGCGCGCGCCGGCGCGGGCGTAGAGCGGCAGGTCCGTGTGGAAGGTCGCGTTGCCCGGCGGCGGGATCGACTGGCCGAGCGGCGCCGTCAGCACCGTCGCGGAGCCGCTCGCGTCGATCGAGATGGGGGTGCGCACGCTCGCGCCGATCGTGAGGTTGGGGCTCGCGTGTACCAGCGCGCCCAAGGTGCCGGCCCAGCCGGTTCCCTTCACGTCGAGGCGCGAGACCGAGTCGCACGGCTGGTACTCGACGTTGGGGCACGCGGCGGTGGCGATGTCGACGAACGAGGTGCTCGTCAGCGAGAAGCTCCCGTAGACGAAATGCACCGCGGCGCCGAGGTCGAGCCAGTCGAACACCTTCACGCCGACCGCCGCCGTGGGAAGCGCGATGAGGGAGCTCGTCTGCACCACGTCGTAGCGCGAGGCGGCCGGCGCGCCGTCGACGCCCAGCGGGTACGTGCGGTTGCCGACGCCGCTCGGCCCGAAGACACCGATGGCGGCGGTGAGCCAGTCGAGCCCGAAGTCGCTCGTGGCCGCGATGAAGGGCGCGAAGAATGGCCCGCCGGTGTCCTGCACCTTCGGGTACGGCTGGCCGCCCCAGGGCGTCTTCGCGTCGTTCGGGTTGTCCGGGAACGCGCCGTAGCGCTGGAACGAGTAGCTCGAGAGCATCAGGTGCCCGTCGAGCAGCACGCGTGTCCCGCGCTGCTGCGCGAGCCCCGCCGGGTTGTACTGGATGGCCGTCGGATCGTCGGCCTTCGCCACGAACGCGCCGCCGCGTCCGAGGGCCTCCGTGCCGTTGTCGGGTATCTCGAAGCCGCCTGCGCGAGCGGAGGGAGACAGAAGCGCGATGGCGAGCGCTACTCCAGCCCGCGCGAGCCGCTTCACGGACAACCGGGAGCCCCGGTGGGCTGCCCGGTCAGCGGGTTGGTGCACGGCGCGCACGTGTGGATGTCGTCACACGAGCCCTGCGCCAGGGTGATGCCCTGGATCCCGAAGCTGAGGCACTTGCTCAGGCACACGCCCGAGTAATTGCCGATGAGGAACCCCGAGGCGGTGCACGTCGGCGGCTTGAAGCTGCTCGTGCCCGACGACGAGAGCATCTCGCTCGGGACGCAGAGGTCGCCGCTGTTCGTGCACGAGTCCGAGCTCAGGTTCTTCTGCTCGGTCGAAGAGATGATCGTCGAGGGGACGCAGCGCCCCTCGTCGGTGCCGTTCTCCTTGCAGCAGCTCGGAAAGAGGACGATGGGCTTGGTCGGCCCGGGATCGCACGACAGGTTGCACGCGCCGGTCTTGGTGCCGTCGATGGGGCTGAAGCACGGCACGCAGCGCTCGTAGCTCTGGCAGGTGGACTGCGTGAGCTGGCTCTCCTGCGAGGCGACCTGCGGGATGTTCTCGTTCAGGCAGCGGCCCTCGGCGCCGTCGAGCGACGAGCACGTCGGCGGGATGAAGTTGCCCGCGCTCTCGATGAACACGTCGGGCACGCAGAAGCCGCCGGAGCACGTGGCGAGCTGCGACTGCATCGCCATGGGCACCAGCGCCGCCTGCAGGCAGTGCGCGCCGGCTGCCGTGCCACACGCCGGGAGCGTCGACGGATCGATGATGGGCGGCCCCTTGTAGGGGCACGCCAGCGGAGCGGTGCCCGCGTCGCCGCTACCCGCGCCGCCGCTGCTCGAGCCCGAGCCTCCGCTGCCGGTGCTGCCGCCGTCGGCGCTGCACTGTCCCCCGCCCTTCCCCGGGCTCTGGAACTCGCAGGCGCCGGACGGCATCTTGGTCAGCGGGTTGGTGCACGGCGCGCAGAGCTCGGTGGCCGCGCACGAGCCCTGCGTGAGGATGCTCTTGTACTGCTCGACCTGCGGCACGCAGAGACTCAGGCAGACGCCCGGCGTGTTGTTGAACGCGTTGCACGACGGTGGCGTGTAGTTCGGGTTGCTGATGAACGGATCGGGCACGCAGTAGCCACCCGAGCACGACGCGAGCGCCGCCTTGTCCGCCGACGGCACGTACTCGGTCGGCACGCAGTGGGCGGCGCCCACGGTGCAGCAGCTCGGAAGCGTCGAGGGATTCAGGTTCGGGGGCGGCGCTGGCGTGCAGCTGCCGCCCGATCCGCCGCCGCTGCTGCCGCTGCTGGTGGCGTTGCCGCCGTCGTCGCCGGTGCCGCCGTCATCGCCCGAAGCGAGGAGCGGCGTTCCGTCGATGTCGTTGGATGCGGAGCATCCGTATGCGGCGAGCGAAACGCCGACCGAGAGCAAGAGGGCGGGGAGAGCCTTGAGGCGCATGGTTGCCGGCGCCCCTGACTTCAAAGAGCGGACCAGGTGTCGGATGCCTTCCGACCATGTGCCCCATCATCGCCCTCGCATGCTGGAAGCTCGCGCCACGAAAGTCATTTCGGTTCACGAGCGATCGCAAAGGACGCTGCGCTCGTAGGGGTTTCTTCGAGCAGACGGCGATCCACCCTGGCGTGTGGACGCTCCATGCAGCAGTGATTTCTTCTGCCCGCGGTTCTACCCGAGGCGGCGGATTACAGCGTCACGCGGCGAGGTGCTCGGTCAGGCTCACGAGCATTGCGCCGTGGTAGTCGAACTCCGGCGCGCGCATGGTCGCCAGGTCGAGCGGCAGCTCCCGGTGCGGGACCACGATCGGGTGGCGGCGGAGGAAGCCCCGGAGGATGAGGCGCGACACGGCCGGCAGCGTCTCGAAGTGAACGCCGAGCGCCCGCCCCGAGTCGCCCGGGCGTCGGCCCTCGACGATGCGGGTCACGCGGGCGCATGCGTCGAACCAGATGGGCAGGTCGGTCGCCTGGAAGCTGACGACGCACTCGGTCCTGTCGTCGATGCGCTCGTCGGAGAGCACGAGCAGCCCCTGCGGCGAGAGGTCCACGGTGCGATCGCCGAGCAGGCGCCAGTCGTCCATGCGCCTCACGCGGCACGCGAGCCGGACCGACCGACGCATCTCGCGACGCCGGTTCGGCGGCATCGACCCGCACGCGGAGCGCACCAGCGACGGGGTGAGCAGGCGGAGCGAGCGGGCGTACGCGGCGCCCACGGAGGTGCGACCTGAAATCTCGTGCTCGGGAGGCGGGAGGACCATGACGTGGAAAATCGTAACGGGCCCCGAACAGCGAGGGCCAAGTACCCGGCGCGGCGCGCTCGTCCGCGGAGGCTCGCGACGGGGGTCGCGGCTCCCCACGCGCCATGTCGCGGAGTCCGCGATAGGACGCGGGATTTCGGCCGTGGACCCATACTTTTCGCGTGTCACCGGGTGGCACCGGCACTGCACTTGCGGACGGTGCGGAGAAAGGACCACGGTCATGCGGGGAGCGAGGATCTCGGGGATCACTCTCGTCACGACGGCTTGTGTGTCGGCCGTTTTCGTAGCGTGCGGCGGCAACAGCAGCTCGGAGCCGCAGGGTTTCCAGTGCGCCACGTCGGCTCTCACGCCCGACGGCGTCTGCGCCACCGGGCCGACGGTCAAAGGTGCGGACGTGTCGCACTACCAGGGCACACTCGACTGGGGGACCATCAAATCGGGCGGCATCGACTTCGCGTTCGCGAAGGCGACGGAGGGCACGAGCTTCGTCGACCCGGACTTCTCGGCGAACTGGTCCGGCATGAAATCGGCGGGCGTCATCCGCGGCGCGTATCACTTCTTCGACGCGGGCGTCGATCCTACGCAGCAAGCGATGCACTTCGTGAGCGAGCTGCAGGCCGTGGGCGGACTGCAAGCCGGGGACTTGCCGCCGGTCATCGACTTCGAGGTGAGCGATTCGAACGCCAACGTCTGCACGCTGGCGTCGGCGCTGAAGACGGCGCTGGGTGTGACGCCCATCATCTACACGGCGCCGACCTACGTGACTGGCTTCACGGACAACTGCGGTTCGCCCCTCTGGATCGCCAACTACGGCGTCAGCTGCCCCACCATGCCGAGCGCGTGGACGCAATGGATCTTCTGGCAGAGCGCCGACACCGAGCCCGCGTCGGGCGGCGACGCCGACGAGTTCAACGGCTCGCTCGCGCAGCTCCAGATGTTCGCCGGTGGCGGTAGCTCGGGATCGAGCTCCGGTTCCAGCTCGGGATCGGGATCGGGTTCGAGCTCTGGATCGACCGGCTCGAGCTCCGGCGGCGGGTCATCGGGTAGCTCGTCGGGCAGCTCGAGCTCGAGCTCCGGCGCAGGGTCGGGCTCCGGCTCCAGCTCTGGCGGCACGAGCTCCGGCGGTGCGCCCGACGGCGGAGATGGGACGATGCACGCCGGCGGCAGCAGCAGCGGAAGCGGTAGCGGCGGAAGTAGCGGGAATCCCTGCAGTCCGTGAGCGGCACGAAGCGCGCTAGCATTGGGAGCCAATGCCTGAGGTGATTCGACGCCTCTGCTGGATCCTCCCATCGCTCGCGCTCTTCGGCTGCAGCTCGCCCTCGAGCGCTCCAGCTGCTGCGACGCTGACCGATGGCGGACTGCCGGGCGCGGACGCGTCGAAGGGCAGTCCGGCGGCAGACGACGGCGGCGTCATCCTCGTGCCCATCGTCGCGCGCCCGCCGTGCCCCTCGGGCATGTCGCTCGTCACGACGTACTGCATCGACAAGTGGGAAGACCACGTCGTCGAGCTCGACGCGCAGGGCAACGAGCACCCGCACTCGCCGTACGACACCGTGGACGGGCTCACGGTGCGCGCCAAGACGGCGCCGCACGTCGTGCCGCAGGGGTACATCTCGCAGGCGCAGGCCACGCAGGCGTGCGCCAACGCCGGCAAGCGACTGTGCTCGGCCGACGAGTTCCACCTCGCCTGCGAGGGCCCGGGCGGCGACAACTGGTACCCCTACGGCGGCACCACGCACATCCCCGGCTACTGCAACGAGGGCAAGGGCAGCATGATGCCCGTCCTGTACGGCGACAACCCGCAGACCTGGACGTACGCCGACTTCAACGACCCGCGCCTGAACCAGATCGACGGCGGGCTGGCGCCCACGGCGAGCTACCCGCACTGCGCGAGCCCGTACGGCCTCTACGACTGCGTCGGCAACCTGCACGAGTGGGGCAGCGATCCGGCGGACGCCAACGGACACGGGCGCTTCCGCGGCGGCTTCTACGGCGACGCCGAGATCAACGGCCACGGCTGCCTCTACACGACGAGCGCGCACGAGCTCACGTACCACGACTACTCCACCGGCTTCCGCTGCTGCGCCGACTCCCTCGGCGGCGGTGGAGGCTAGGAGCTCAGCTCAGCGCGGCGAGGGCGATCGTCGCGGCGTAGTCGACGCGGCGCGCGCGGGTCGGGAGGGGCGGCGGGACGCCGCGGAGCGCGCTGCGGATGAAGGACTGGGCGCCCTCGTCGAGCGACTCGAACGACACGCCGAAGCTCCGGCCGAGGTCGCCCGGGCGCCGCCCGTGGATGACCCTGGCGACCGTCGCCTCGGTGTCGAACCAGTGGTCGCTGAAGGGCAGCCGGAAGGCCACGATGAGGGGCTCCCCCGTGAGCACCCGCTCCTGCGCCATCACCAGCATCCCCTGGGGCGACAGGTCGAGGCTGCGGCTTCCAACGAGCCTGAAATCGCGCTCGCGCACCACCTGGCAATCGACGCGGACCGACCGCCGCAGGATGCGGCGCTGCTGAGCATGAACGAGCGTGCTGCCGAGGCTCGACGACATCGGGATTCTCCCTCCGGCACAAATCGTAACGAGGCGCGTGTGCGCGAGGGCAACTTCTGGGATAGTCCCGGGCCACCATGAGCGACGTGGACCGAATCGTGGGACTGCTCGCGAGCGATGCCGTCGAGAAGCGCATCGCGGCGGCAATCGTGCTCGGTGAGATCCGGGCGAAGGGGGCCGGCGTGGCCGACGCGCTGGCGAAGACGCTCGACAGCGGGATCGTCCCGCTGCAGCGGCATGCGCTCGAGGCGCTGGCGCGCGTGGGGGCGAAGAAGGCCGTGCCGCGCATCGTGCCGCTCCTCGGGGTGCGCGAGGAGGACGTGCGCCGCGCCGCCGTCGAGGCGATGGTGAGCGTGGGCGACGACGTGCTGCCCACCATCCGGGGGCGCATGGGAGAGGCGAACGCCGAGGAGCGGCGGTCCATCGACGCGATCCTCGCGGCGCTCGGCGGCAAGGACGCGTTCCACGTGCTGCTCGACGGACTCGCGGCGAGCGACGCCGAGGCCGCCAAGGCCGCGGCCATCGCGGTGCGCCAGCGCGTGAAGGACGCCGACGCGCGGCAGCGCAGGAGCTACCTGGCGGAGGCCGAGAAGTTCCTCGAGAAGCAGACGAAGAAGGGCGGCGCGCCGGGGCCGATCGCGGCGGGCGTGAAGATCCTCGGCTACCTCGAGGACGAGAAGGCCATCCCTACCCTGCTCCAGTTCACGAAGCCCAAGGGCAACGCGGCGCCCGTGAGGCAAGAGGCGCTCATCGCGCTTCGCTTCCTGCTCGGCAAGAAGGGTGCGGACGCGCGCAAGGTCGTCGGCTCGCTGGTCGATGCTGCAGAGGATCCGGACCGGTCGCTCGCGCAGACGGCGCTGCACACGCTGGCGGGGCTCGAGCTCCCGGCGGAGGCGATGAAGCGCCTCGAGAAGCTCGTCGAGCATCCGGACGTCGAGCGATCGCGCTTCGTGCTCGAGATGCTCGGGAGGCAGGCGGGCGCCGAGCCGGCGCGTCTGCTCGTGAAGGTGCTCGCGACCACGAAGGACAAGCGACGCGCCGAGATCGCCGCGTCGTGCCTCGTGGTGCTCGAGGACGGGCAGCCCGCGGGGCAGCCGGGAGGCGTGCCGGTGCGTGACGAGACCGTGGCGCCGCTCGCCAAGGCGCTGCTCGAGACGGACGACGCCGACCGCGCGTGGTTGCTCCGCAACGTGCTCCGTCCGAGCGCCAAGAAGGTGTCGACCGCGACGCGCAAGCAGATGATCGAGGTCGCCAGCAGGCGGCTCGGTGCGGGCAGCCGCAACTGGGAGCCTCTGCTCGCGACGGTGCGGGACGCGGATGCTGCCGCGGCCGCCGACGCCATGCGCGGGCTCGCGCAGAAGCTACGCCGGAGCAACCCCGAGAAGGCGCTCACGGTGCTGCGCGTCCTCTGCCGCAACGAGGGCTGCACCGACGACGACCGCTACGCGCTCGCCGCCGGGGAGCTCTCGCGCGGACCGCACGACACGCGTCCGGCGGCGCGTGCGGGCGACGAGTCGCTGCGTCTGCTCGGCGCGCTGCTCGATCGCGGGTTCGACGTGGCGACGCACCTGCGCAAGGACAAATCGCTCGAGCTCGACCACCTGTACTACGTCGGGTTCCACTTCAGCGAGCAGGGGCACCCGCTCGGTGAGGACCTGCTGCGCACCGTCGTCGACAAGGGCGGGCGCGCGAAGATCGCCAAGATGGCCAAGAGCAAGCTGGCGCTCGTCGAGGCGTCGTAAGACCTCAGCCGCCGTCGAGTGCGTCGTTCCTCGCGTCGAGGATCGCGCCGTCCTGCATCGTGTGATGCGCCGCCGCCGCCGTCCCCTCCCCCGTGGTCGGCGTCGCCGCCGCGCGTCCGAACCAGAGAAGGACCGCCGCCGCCATCGCGACGAGACCCGCCGCTCCGTACGCCGCCGCCCTCACCGGGCGCGCGACGACAGGGGCACGCTCGGCATGTCGAGCCACCTGCTCGAACGCCACCTCGAGCCTCGCCTCACCGGCGAGCCCCCGCGCGCACGCGTCGCAAGACGCGCAGTGTTCCTCGACCACGGCGGCGCGCTCGGGATCGAGCCCGCCGAGCACGTAGAGCTCCAGCTCCGCCGACGTCGCGTGCCGATGGCTCATCTCTCGTCCTCTCCTTCCAGCTCCGCGCGCAGCTTCGCGCGCACTTCGCACAGAATCTGTCGCACCCGCTGCAGGGACAGCCCGACGCGCCGCGCGACCTCCGCGTGGCTCAGGCCCTCCCCGCCGTACGCGAGGCGAAACACCTTGCGCGCCGAGGGCGAGCACCGCGAGAGCACCTCGACGGCGCGCGCGACGCGCTCCTCGGTCATCATGCGCGACTCGGCGTCACCGCGCGGGTCGGCCAGGGCGCAGGCGATCTTCGGCTCGTCGATGGGGTCGTGCCGGCGCGCGGCGGCTTCGCGACGCTGAGCCTCGAGCGCGAGGAACGTGGCCTGCGTGATCGCGAGCCCCGGGAGCTGCAGCCGGTCCAGCTTGCCGAGCCGCTGCTGCTCGACCAGGCGCATCCACGCTTCCTGCGCGATGTCCTTGGCGCGATCGATTCGGATGCCGCGCGCGAGCAACGCCACGACGACCCGGTGGTTGTACCGGTCGACGAGCGCGCTCCAGGCCTGCGCGTCACCGCCGAGAGCCGCGGAGCAGAGAGCTCCGTCGTCGCCGGCGGCCGGACCGAGGGGGACGGCAGCGCTCGGAGCAGCGGGGGCTCTCTGGGCGGCGGCGGCCGTGAAGAAGCCGAACGGCGGAGCAGCGTCGGCGAAGGACTTCATTCGGGAAGCTCGGCCACTAGAACGGCCGGGGCACGGGAAACATATCTCGGAAAGCGGCAGAGTCGAGAAAGGCACGTGGTTTGCTGCACTTGGACCCTCATGCAGCCCCAGCCTTCGGTCGAGCCCCAGCCTGCCGACATCGAGCCTCGGCCTCCCGAACCCGTGAGCACCTGGAATCCCAGGCCGCTCG
>DATJYG010000352.1:0-9198 GCA_035499695.1 Polyangiaceae bacterium | reverse complement strand
GGCTCGCGTACCTGTGAACGCCGCATTCGGCCGCTATCGCCTGCTCGAACGCCTCGGGCAAGGGGGGATGGCGGAGGTCTTCAAGGCCAAGAGCTACGGCGTCGAAGGCTTCGAGAAGATCCTCGTCATCAAGCGCATTTTGCCGGAGCTCGCCCGGAGCCAGGAGTTCGTGGACATGTTCATCCACGAAGCCAAGCTCGCGGTGCGCCTGTCGCACGCGAACATCGTCCAGGTCTTCGACCTCGGCAAGGCGTCGGGCGAGGGCGCCGCGGCCCGCCTGAACGAGGCGCCGGCCGCCGCTGAAGGCACCGCCGGGCGCGCCGCTCCGAACGACGCACCGGCCGACGCCTACTACATGGCGATGGAGTACGTGCACGGGCTGGATCTGGCCAGCGTGCTCGCGCGATCGCGCCGGCTCCATGCGCTGCTCCCGGCGCAGCTCGGGGTTTACGTGGCTTCCGAGGTGGCGAAGGGGCTCGATCACGCCCACCGCCGACGCGACGACCAGATGCGCCCCCTCGGCATCGTGCACCGCGACGTCTCGCCGCAGAACGTCCTCCTCTCCTTCGAGGGCGAGGTGAAGGTCACCGACTTCGGCATCGCCAAGGCGCGCGGCGTCCTCGATCGGCCCGGGCACGAGGAGACGCGCGCCCGCGCGCTCCAGGGCAAGTTCGGGTACATGAGCCCGGAGCAGGCGCGGGGAGACAACGTCGACGCCCGCAGCGATCTCTTCTCGCTGGGCACGGTGCTCTACGAGTGCGTCGCCGGGGTCAACCCGTTCAGCGCGCCGACCACCTTCGAGACGCTGCGCCGCGTGCAGGCGTGCGAGTACCCGCCGGTGGAGCTCCTGCGCCCGGACGCGCCGGCGGACCTCGTGGCGATCCTCAAGACGGCGATGGCGCGCGATCCGAAGGATCGCTACCCGGACGCGGGGCGCATGTACGAGGCGCTCCTGGCGTTCCTCTACGCCCAGGGGAGCCGCTATGCCGCGCACGACCTGGCGGAGCTGCTCTCGCGCTTCCGCGACACGAAGGACGCGCTCGGGTCGCTGGTGCCCGGGCCGCTGCTCGAGGCCGAAGGGGGCAACCCCGGCACCGAGCGCACGCCGGTGGAGGTGCCGTCGTCGCGCCAGGCGTCGAGCGTGCGCATCGCGACGGGGCAGCGTTACCCCGCGATCGAGCGCGCGGCCGACATGGGCGAGCGGCGCGAGGTGACGGCGCTGGTCATCGAGGTTCCGCGCGAGTCGCCCGCGGCGGTCATCGAGCGCGCCGCCGACGTCATCGAGCGCTGGGGTGGGCAGATCCTGCGGCGCGAGGCGGGGCACATCGCGGCCCTCTTCGGCCTCGGTGATCCCGACGGGCGCGACACCGAGATGGCCACGCGCTGCGCGCTCGTCGCGCTGCGGGGCCTCGAGACGAGCCGGCCTCCGGGCGCCGGCGTGCACATCGGACGCATCCACGTCACCGCCGAGGGCAAGCCCACCGAGGACGACCGCCTCGGGTCGCTGCTCGACGTCGCGCGCGACCTCGCCCGCGTGCGTGACGGCGGCGCGGCGATGAGCACGAGCGCGATGCGCCAGGTGAAGACGCTCTTCGAGTTCGACTCGCTCGTCGAGACCGACCGTCCCGTGTCCAACGTGCCCGGCGTCGTCGTGAAGGACGTGCGCGGCGCCGGCGAGGCGTTCGGGCGCTTCGTCGGGCGCAAGGACGAGCTGCGTCGCGTGGGCGAGGTGCTCGCGATGGCGACGAAGCGCACGGCGCGCCTGCTCACCATCCGCGGCGACCACGGCGTCGGCAAGACGCGTCTGCTCTACGAGGTGGAGCGGCGCCTGCGCAAGGGCGGGTACAACGTCGGCTTCTACATCGCCGCGTGCCCGCCGCGCGGCGACGAGTTCCCGCTCTCCGGCATCGCCACGATGCTCCACGTGCTCTGCGGCACGGCCGAGGGCGACACGCAGGACCGCGTGATGGCGGTGCAGCCGCGCCTGCGCGCGCTGGGTCTCGGGTCGGACGAGGTGAGCGCGGTGCTGGCGGCGCTCGGCGCGCACGTCAAGGCGTTCACCGGCAACCCCAAGGCGCTGCTCCGCCACGCCTTCGCCCGCATGGTGCAGAGCCTCTGCGAGGACAAGCCGCACACCTTCGCGTGGGACGTCGCGCACGCGATGGACGAGGACAGCATGTCGCTGCTCGAGGACGTGGTGCGCCGCCTCAAGGTGGCGCGCGTCGTCTTCGTGCTCGCGGCCCGCGCGGGGTTCTCGCATCCGCTCGAGAAGCTGCCGGGGCACGTCGCGCTCGACCTGGCCGACCTCGCGGCGCCGGACGTCGAGAAGCTCGTGGCGCACCGGCTCGGCGTCGAGGCCGCGCCCGAGGAGCTCATGCGCTTCGTGCGCGCGCGCGCCGGCGGGCACCCGCTCTTCGTCGAGGAGGTCATCAAGGGCCTCGTCGACGTCGGCGCCGTCACGGTGGCCGAGAAGCGCGTCGTCACGATGAAGCTCGTGGGCCAGGAGCTCGCGCTCCCCAAGACGCTGCGCGGCCTCGTCGCCTCGCGCGTCACGCGCCTCACGGCGGAGGACCGCGCGACGCTGCAGGCGGCGGCGGTGATGGGCGACCCCATCGACGTGACGGTGCTCTCGAGCATGCTGGGGCAGGCGATGCCGTCGCTCGAGCGCTCGGTGGCCATGCTCAAGGACCGCGAGTTCCTCGTGCAGACGGGCCCGAGCGAGCTGCGCTTCGGGTCGCCGCTCATCCCCGAGATCGTCGCCGACGCGCTCACGCCGGAGGCCGCGCGCGAGATGCACGCCGCCGCGGGGCAGGCGCTCGAGACGGCGCTGGGTGACCGCGCGTGGGAGCAGGCGGCGCGCATCGCCGGTCACCTCTACGAGGCGGGCGACCGCGAGCGCGCCTCCACGTACTTCGCCAAGAGCGGCGAGCGGCGCCTGGAGACCAAGCAGCTCGAGGCGTCCGCGCGCGACTACGCCCGCGCCATCGCCCTGACGGACACGAGCAAGCGCACCCCCGAGGAGCTGGCGAAGTGGCTCGATCAGCTCGCGGCGGCGGTGCGCATGGTTCGCTCGTCGCCGGACGCGGCGGGTCTCTGCGCGCGCGTCATCGACCGCGCCGACGACGGCGGGAGCCAGGAGCTCCGGGTGCGCGTGCGCGTAGCCGCCGGAAACCTGCTCGCCGCCGTGCAGCAGATGGAGGAGGCGCGAACGCGGCTCTCGGAGGCCGAGTCGATCGCCAGCGGTGACGAGGCGCAGCTCAAGAGCGTGCTCCTCGCCGAGGCCGAGCTGTCGACGCGCCGGGGCGACTTCAAGCGCACCCTCGAGCAGCTCGATCGCGTGCTCAAGATCGCGCGCGTTCTCAGCGAGGCCCCCGAGAAGCACCGCATCCTCATGCACCTCGCCCAGGCCCACGCGGGAATCGGCGACCGTCGCACGGCCCTCTCGAACCTGCAGGAGGCCGAGCCGCTGCTTCCCGGCGACAAGATGTCGCAGCTCGAGCGAACCAAGGTGCGCTCGCTGGTCGACTACTTCACGCGCGACTTCCGCTCCGGTGCGCTGCACTCGGAGAAGGCGATCGACATGGCGCGCGAGATGGGCATCACCTACGAGGTCATGCTCAACCTGCACAACCTGGGCGACATCCTCGTGAAGAGCGAGGACCACCCGCGCGCATACGGCGCCCTGCAGCAGTCGCTCGGGCTGTGCGAAGAGAGCGGGTTCGAGCGGCTCGCGAACTACAACCGCATGCTGCTCGCGTTCCTGGACGGCATCCAGGGCCGCGTCGACGGCGAGAAGCTCTTGCGCCAGGGCATCGCCTACGCCGAGAGCAAGGACTTCACGTGGGACGTCATCGGCGGCCGCGCGGTGCTCGCCAACCTGCTCCAGCGTGCCGGCAAGCACGACGCAGCGCTCGAGGAGTACCAGCGCACGCGCGAGCTCGCTGCCGCGGCCGGCCACCGGCTCGTCGTGGACGACTGCGACACCGCGCTTCGCAGACTGACCCCACCCGCGCCCACGCCCGGGGCGCAGCACGGCTCAGCCTCGTAGCTTCAGCTTCCCCAGCAGCGCGGCGTGGACGCCGCCGAAGGCGCCGTTCGAGAAGAGCGCGACGGTGTCGCCCGCGCGCGCGCCCGAGACGACGGCGTCGACGATCGACGGGAGGTCCGGCATGGCGCGGGCCTTCGGGCCGATCTCGCGCGCGAGGCGGTCGAGATCGAGACGCTCCGCCTCGGGCACGTTGGTGCGGCCGAGCGGCGCGAGGAGCACGTGGTCGGCCGCATCGAAGGCGCGCGCGTACGCCTCCTGGTGAATCGAGCGGCAGGCGGTCGCGCTGCGCGGCTCGAAGGCGACCCACAGGGCGCCGCCGGGGTGACGCGCCTTGAGCGCCCGCAGCGTCTCGTCCACGGCGGTCGGGTGATGCGCGAAGTCGTCGTAGACGCGCACGCCGCCCGGCTCGCCGAGCAGGTCCTGGCGCCGGCGCACGCCCTGGAAGGAAGCGAGGTGCGGCCGGGCCTCGGTCGTCGAGACGCGCCAGCCCTCGCCGCACGCCGCCATCGCCGCCACGGCGTTGCGCACGTTGTGCCGGCCCGGGACGCCCATCGTGAAGCGCCCGCACGAGACGCCGCCCACGTACACGTCGAACGACTGCGACCCGTCGTCCATCACGTTGGCAGGCGCGCCGAGCCACGTGGGCACCACGTCCCCCGTGTCGTCGTGCTCGAGCGCGTACCAGACGACGCGGGCCCGCGCTTCCGCTGCGACGATGGCCCGCGCGCGCGCATCGTGCGCGTCGCACACGACGAGCCCGCCCTCCGGCACCGCACGCACGAAGGCGCGGAACGCCGCCTCGTATGCGGCCACGTCCGGATAGATGTCCACGTGATCGTGCTCGACGCTCGTGACGATCGCGACGTCGTCCGCGGCGACGCCCACGTAATCGAGGAACTTCGGCTGCTTGTGCCAGTACACCGCGTCGTACTCGTCGCCCTCGACGACGAACGGCGCGCGCGCACCCCCGGCCGCGCCCACGCGGACCTTCGTGGACCCGATGGCGGCGCCGCGGTCGAGCCCCTTCGGGATGCCTCCGATGAACCACCCCGGCTCGAGCCCCGCGCGCGAGAGGACCCACGCGCACATGGCGCTCGTCGTCGTCTTGCCGTGCGTGCCCGCGACCACGAGCGGCCGCCGCTTCGCGAGGAAGTGCTCCCGCAGCGCCGCCGACATCGAGGTGCGCACGAGCCCCAGCCGCTCCGCCTCCGCCGCCTCGGGGTTCGCCTTGCGGATCGCGTTGCCCACCACCACGAGGTCCGGCCGCGGATCGGCGAGGTGCGCCGCCTCGTACCCCTCGAGGCACCGCACGTTCATCGCGCGCAGCGCCGGACCTATCGGCGGATCGAACGCCGCGTCCGATCCGCTGACCTCGTGCCCCGCCTCGACGAAGAGCGCAGCGAGCGCCCCCATCCCGGTGCCCGACACGCCGATGAAGTGAACGCGCACGTCTCTCTCAGGCCTTCGCGAACGTGAAGTCTTCGCCGTCGCCCGACAGGTCCACCTTCACGACGGCCCCGGGCGCATACCCGCCGCGCAGGATCTCCTCGGCGAGCGGGTCCTGCAGCTTCTTGAGGATCGCGCGCTTGAGCGGCCGCGCCCCGAACGCCGGCTCGTACCCGAGCTCCACCAGCTTGTCCTTCGCCGCAGCACTGAGCTGCAGCTTCAGCTCGCGGTCGGTGAGCAGCTTCTCGAGGCGCCGCAGCTGGATGTCCACGATGCCGAGCAGGTCCTGCTTCGACAGCGGCCGGAAGAGCACGACGTCGTCGATGCGGTTGAGGAACTCGGGCCGCAGGAACGCCCGCAGCTCCTCGGTCATCACGTCGCGCAGCGCCTCGACGCCCTCGGGCGTCTCGAAGAGCTTCGGATCCGTCTCGAGCAGCCGCTTGCTCCCGATGTTGCTCGTCATGATGACGACGGTGTTCGAGAAGTTCGCCGTGCGCCCGCGCCCGTCGGTCAGGCGCCCGTCGTCGAGCACCTGCAGGAGCAGGTTGAACACGTCGGTGTGCGCCTTCTCCACCTCGTCGAAGAGCAGCACGCTGTAGGGCCGCCGCCGGACGGCCTCGGTGAGGTACCCGCCCTCCTCGCTGTCGACGTACCCGGGCGGCGCGCCGACGAGGCGCTGCGCCATGTGCTTCTCCATGAACTCGCTCATGTCGAGGCGGGTCATCGACTGCTCGTCGTCGAAGAGGAACTCGGCGAGCGCCTTGGCGAGCTCCGTCTTGCCGACGCCGCTCGGCCCGAGGAAGAGGAAGGACCCGATGGGCTTCCCGGGATCGCGCAGCCCCACGCGCCCGCGCCGCACCGCGCGCGACACCGCGCGCACCGCCTCGTCCTGCCCGACGACGCGCTCGGCGAGCCGCTTCTCCATCTTGAGCAGCTTCTCGCTCTCGGCCTCGAGCATCTTGGCCACGGGGATGCCGGTCCAGTCGCCGAGCACCACCGCGACGTCCTCCTCGGTGACGATCGACGAGGGACCCGCACCCCCCTCGCGCCCGACCGCGGCCTCCGCCGCCTCGAGGCGCCGCTTCACGTCCGGGAGCTGCACGTGCTCGAGCTCCCCGAGCCGCGCGAACTCGTGCTTCTCGCGCGCGTCCTTGATCTGCAGCTCCAGTCGCTCGGACTCGGCCCGCAGCGCCGCGTGCGCCGCGACCGCGCCGCGCCGCGAATCGAGCCTCGCGCGCATCTCGCTCACGTTCGGCTCGAGCTCGTGCGCCTCCTTCTCGAGGCGCTCGCGCGTCTTGACGCTCATGGCGTCGTTGTCCCCCGCGAGCGATGCGATCTGCGCCTTGAGCGACGACAGCCGGCGTATCGCGGCGTCCACCTTCTCGGGCACGCCGTCGATCTCGACGCGCTTGCGCGCCGCCGTCTCGTCGAGCAGGTCGATGGCCGCGTCGGGCATCGCGCGGTCCTGCAGGTAGCGCTTGGCGAGCCGCACCGCCGCGAGGATCGCGCCCTCGCCGATCTGCACCTCGTGGTGCGCCTCGTACTTGGACGCGATGCCGCGCAGCATCTCGGTTGCCTGGTCGAGCGACGGCGCCTCGATGGTCAGGGTGCTGAATCGCCGCAGCAGCCCCGGGTCGCGCTCCTGCATCTTGCGCGCGCCGTCCACGGTGGTCGACGCGAGCAGGCGCATCTCGCCGCGCGCCAGCATCGGCTTGAGCAGGTCGCCCACGCCGCTCCCGGCAGCGCCCTGCCCCAGCAGCGAGTCGATCCCGTTGATGTAGAGGATCGCGTCCTTCGTCGCCGCCTTGATGGCCGCGAGCACCTGGCGCAGCCGCTCCTCGATCTCGCCGCGCAGCTTCGCCCCCGCCACGAGCATCCCGGTCTCGAGCTCCAGGATGCTCAGCTTCGCGAGCACGTCGGGCACCTCGCCGGCGGCGATGCGCATCGCCAGCGCCCGCACGATCGCGCCCTTGCCCACGCCGGCCTCGCCGACGAGCAGCGGGTGATTCTTCTGCCGCCGCTCGAGGATCTGCAGCAGCCGCCGCACCTCGACGTCGCGCCCGATGACCGGGTCGAACCCCTCGCGGCGCGCGCGCTCGACGAGGTCGTGCGTGAAGCGCGACAGCACGTCCCCCGACGCCGCGTTCGCAGCCTGCACCTCGCGCGGCACGCTCTTCAGCGCCGCCATGTGCGGCCGGAAGCTCCCCGGCCCGAGGCCGAACGCCTGCAGCACCACCGCCGCCGCCCCGCGGATCTCCTGGGAGAGCGCATTGAGCAGGTGCTCGACCTCGACCGTGCCCGTCCCCGACTCCTTCTCGGCGCGCGCGAGCAGCTGCAGCATCGCGTTGGACAGGTAAGCGAGCCCCGCCGTCGTCTTGTTGATGCGCCCGAGCGCCGACTCGGCCTCCACCGAGACGTCCGCCGGATCGGCCCCCGCCCTGCGGAAGACCTCCTGCACTCCCCGGTCACGCTCGATGGAACGCGCGAGCAGATGAATCGGCTCGACCTGCGCGTGTTTGCGCTCGTCGGCCAGGCTCTGGGCCCCTGCCACGAGCGCCTTCGCGTCGGGCGCGTAGCGGTCGAGGTGGATTGTTTGCTCCGACGCCATACATTGGCGAACGTAGCACGTGGAGAATCACGCGATGAGCGACGTCACCATGTACACGACGCGCATCTGCCCCTACTGCATCGCCGCGAAACGCCTCCTCTCCAAGCGGCAGATCGCCTACGAGGAGATCGACGTCAGCGGCGACCCGGCCAAGCGGGCATGGCTCGTCGAGGTGACCGGCGGCCGCAAGACGGTTCCCCAGATCTTCATCAAGGGCCAGTCGATCGGCGGCTACGACGAGCTCAAGAAGCTCGACGTGTCCGGCAATCTCGCACCGATGCTCGCGCAGCCGCAGGCCTAGGCGAGCGCTTCGACGAGCCGCGGGATGTCCCGCTCGGCCACCGAGCACAGGGCGACGCGCAGGGCGCCGCTCCCGTCCTTGAGCACCTGCGGGACGACGTAGACGCCCTTGCCCCGCATCGACTCGGCCTTCTCGCGGGCCCTCTCGTCGAACACGGTCACGAAGAACCCGCCCTCGTAGCGCGGGTAGCGCAGCTTCTTCTCGTGCGCGTAGCGGTTGAACGTCTCGACGCGCGCGTGCAGGACCGCCTTGAGCTTGTCGCGCTCGGCGTCGCACGCGCGCACCATCTCGGGATCGACGAGCAGCCGCGTGATCGCCGCCAGCCCGCCGCGGTTGCAGTTGGACCACGTGCCGCGGCACGAGTAGCTGAGCGCCGACTCCACCGCCGCGCGCTCGGCCGCGTCACCCACGCACGCGACGAGGGCGCCGACGCGCAGCCCGTAGTGCGTGAACGACTTGCTCGCGCTCCACGCGAAGAGCACCGTCGCGCCCTTGGCCACGAGCGGCCGCAGGTGCCGCATGAACGCTCGCGCCTCGGAGCGCGCGCCGTAGAGGAAGTAGGCGCAGTCGACGAGGAGCGTGAGCGGCCCCTCCGCCGCGCGCGCCGCGAGACGCTCGGCGACGGCGCGCCACTCGTCGTCGGTCATCGAGTAGCCCGTGGGGTTGTGGCACGGGTCGTTGAGAAACACGAGCACGCGCTTCTGGCTCGCGAGCAGCCTCCCGCACGCCGCATCGAGCGCCCCCACGTCGAGAGCGCCCTTGCCATCGAACATGTTGAACGTCTCGACGCGCGCG
>DATJYG010000351.1:0-6085 GCA_035499695.1 Polyangiaceae bacterium | reverse complement strand
TCATCACGCGCAACGGCCGTCCCGTCGCCAAGCTCGTGGCCGCCACGCCGACGCGCAAGCCGCGCCGGCTCGGTCTCATGAAGGGGCGCATCCGCATCCGCAAGGACTTCGACGCGCCCTTGCCGGACGACGTTCTGGATGCGTTCGAAGGCCGGACGTGAGACTGCTGCTCGACACGCACGCCTTGCTCTGGTCGCTCGGCTCACCCGACCGTCTGCCCACGCGCATCGCCAAGGCTCTGCGTGACCCGTCCAACAGCGTGTACGTCAGCGCTGCGAGCGCCTGGGAGATCGCGATCAAGGCGTCCCTCGGCAAGCTGAAGGCGGACATGGACGAGATCGTCGGCGCCATCGCCGAGGTGGGCTTCGACGAGCTGCCGATCACGCTGGTACACGCGCGACGCGTTCGCAAGCTACCGACCCACCATCGCGACCCCTTCGACCGCATGCTCGTGGCGCAGGCTCTCGAAGAGGGGCTCTCCCTCGTCACGCACGACGGCGCGCTCGAGGCCTATCGGGTTCCCATCGAGTGGGAGTGACCATCGGCATGGCGATGCAGCGGCACCACCTCTTCGAGTTCAACGACAGTCCGTGGGCGCCCGTGGCGCTGCGCGAGACGGTGATCGAGTCGCTGAGTCGGACGCTGCAGTGGGGGCGCGTCCTCGAGGGACTCGTCGGGCCCTTCCGGTCGTTCGTGGAGCAGGCGGGGGTCGACCAGGTGCTCGATCTCTGCTCCGGCGCGGGCGGTCCCGCCGCGGTGCTGGTGCGCGAGATGGGGCGGGCGGGGAAGAAGCCGCCGCGATTCCTCCTCACGGATCTCCAGCCTCGCCCCGAGCTGTGGAGCAAGCTGCGCGACGCGCATCCCGAGGCGATCGACTTCGTCGCGGAGCCCGTCGATGCGACGCGCATCCCGGAGGCCATCGGCAAGGGGCGCGCGCGGGTCATCGTCAACTCGTTCCATCACTTCGGGCCGGAGCTCGCGCGCGACATCCTGCTCGGCGCGTGCGAGGGGGCGCCCGGCGTCTTCGTCGCCGAGGGCTTCGAGCGCCACCCGCGCGGGTTCCTGCCGTTCGCCGTCGCGGGATTCCCGGCGCTCCTCCTCAATCCGATCCTCAGCCCCGGCCATCGCCTGCAGAAGGCGATGCTCACGTGGCTCTCGCCCATCGCGGCCGCCGTCTCGGTGTGGGACGGAATCGTGAGCACCCTGCGCGTGTACTCCGAAGAGGAGCTGCGCGAGATGGTCGCGCCGCTCGGCGACGCCTTCGTCTGGCGCTACGGAACCTATCGCTTCCCGGTGCGCGGCCTCGGCTACTACTTCTACGGCGTGCGCGCGCGCTGACGCGGCGTGACGTCACGTCACTTGGCGCAGCCGACGCGCGACGTGTCCACGTAGATGTCGTCGATCCACATGTCGTACGCCGGCAGCGTGGTCACCGCCTCGAACCCGATGCCGAACTCGAGCTCGCCGAGATCGCTCATCGTGACGTTCGTCAGGTGCAGGTTGGCCGCCTCGTTGTCGTTCACCCAGAGGTCCATCGTCGTCATCGACGTGCCGCTCGAGGGCGGCACGAGCTCCCACTCGACGCAGGTCCACGTCGACGCGGTGGACGCCGGCCCGTTGGTGACGTTGAGGCTCGGCGAAACGGTCCAGTCGGTCAGCGCGAAGTCGCCGGTCGTCTGCCAGAGATCGAGCTGCATCCCGTAGTAGGGCGACTCACCCTGCACGACCGCGACGAACGATTCGACCTCCTGCGGCTGCGCCGACGAGAACATGTAGAACGCGCGCACGAAGACGGGCGACGGCAGCGGTGCGATGTGGTTGATGCTTCCAGCGACGTTCACCGCGCTCCCGCTCGACAGGGCGGGTGCGTGCACGTGCAGTGCGTTCGCGCCCCGGTGGTGCTCGGTGCCGTCGATCCCCACCGTGGCGTTCGTGTTGTCGGTCGTCGGCCACTTGGTCGAGTCCAGGCCGTTCTCGAAGTCCTCGCAGAGCACCACGCCGGCGTCGGCGCACGACACCGGGCCGGTCACCACGTCGGGCTGGACGACGTCGCTCGCCGTCCCGCCGTCGCTCGCGTCCATCCCTGGCCCGCCGCCGTCGGCGACGTCGGGCGGCGCGTCTGCGGCCGGCCCCTCGGCGGAAGGGCCGTCACCGCCGCCGCCCCCGTCGCCCGCGTCCTTCGCGGTGGTGTCGCTCCCGACGTCGCTCGCGGCGTCGTCCCCGCCCGCGCCGCCACCCGTGAGCCCGTTCAGCGGCTGCGTCAGGATGCACGCCGCCGCGGACGTGACGAGCGCCAGCACGAGCAGCCGCGTTGCCCCGCCCATGCCTGGATTCTAGCGCCTGCCGGGCGCGGCGGGGCCCTTCCGCGTCAGCGTCGCGTGCTCTCGCCCAGCGTCACGTCGACGGTCGTCTGCTTGCCGTCGCGGATGTACACGGCCCGGAGCGTCGTGCCGGGCTTGTTCTCCATGAGCACGTACATGAGGTCCTCGACGCCGTCGATCGTGTGCTCGCCGAGCTTCACGAGGATGTCGCCGCGCCTGAGGCCGGCTTTCTCGGCAGGACCACCCGGACGCACACCCGCGAGCAGCATGCCCTTCTGGCCCTTGGGCGGACCGGCGTAGTCGGGCACCGTGCCGAGCGACGAGCCGAAGCCGCGCACGTCGCCGCGCGGGGGCGGCGAGGGCACGTGCTGCAGGTGCAGGCGTTCCTCGTGGTTCGCGACGTCGCTCGCGAGGCGCTCGGCCGCCACGGCGACCTGCGCCATGCCCGCCGCGTTGAGCTTGTCCGCCGTGTCGCTCGGCTTGTGGTAGTCGCCGTGCACGCCGGTGAAGAGGTGGAGCACCGGTACGTCCGCCGCGTAGAACGGCGAGTGGTCGCTCGCGCCGAAGCCCCCGCCGGCGGCGCGCACGCAGTGGATGCGCGCCTCGGCGCATGCGTGGTCGAGCATGTCGGGCCACTCGGTCGCCGTGTCGGTCGCGAACACCTGGAGCGCGTTGTCGCGGAGGCGCCCCACCATGTCCATGTTGATCATGCCGACGATGTCCGCCGGCGCCATCCCCGGCATCGGGTGCCGCACGAGGAACGTCGATCCGAGCGCGCCCATCTCCTCGCCCGAGAACGCGGCGAAGACGACGTCGCGCCGGAGCGCCGCCTTGCTCGCGGCGAGCGCGCGCGCCACCTCGACGAGCGTCGCCGCGCCGGACGCGTTGTCGTCGGCGCCGAGGTGCGGCTCGTGACGGTCGGGCGCGAGCGAGTCGCGCCCGCCGTAGCCGAGGTGGTCGTAGTGCGCCCCGACGAGGACGACGCCCGGCAGCTTCTGCGCGTCGGGCACCTGCGCCGGCCATCGCGCGAGGACGTCGAACGCGGGCGCCGTCACCGGCGTCAGCGTCGTCTCGATCTTCGCACTGATCCGCCCCTTCTTCTGCAGCCGGTCGATCACGGGCTCCATCGCCTTGCGCGACACGACGACGGCGACGATGCCGGCGTCGCCCGCCACGTCGGAGTCGAGCGACGGAAAGCGCGCCTCCTCGGGCATCTTCCAGTCCTTCGCGGCATCCTTCGGCTTCTCGGGCAGATCGACGACGACGAGCCCCTTGGCGCCGTGCTCTCGCGCGATGAACGCCTTGTGCCGCAGATCGCCGTGGCGGCGCTGGTCCTCCATCTTGGCGAACGCCGGCGCGTCCGGCACGAAGCGGCGGACGACGGCGATCTTTCCCTTCACGTCGAGGTGCGCGTAGTCGTCCCAGCCGTCGGCCACGATGCCGAAGCCGGCGAAGACGAGCTGCCCCTCGGCCGACCCCGACTCCGAGAAGCCGAGCGGCTGCGCGTCGGGAGCGTCGAGCGCCTTTCCGCCCACGGTGACGTGCGCGTCGCCGCTCACCGAGGTAGCCACCTCGAACGGCACGCGGTAGCCCCCCGCGCCGGCCGGCGAGAGCCCCGCGTCGCGAAACGCGGCCTCGATCGCCGCCCCCGCCTTCTCTAGCCCCGGCGTCCCCACGCCGCGTCCCTCGAGCGCCGGATCCGCGAGCTGCGACGCGAGCCTCTGGATGCGGTCCGCCGCGCGCTCCGGCTTGCTCGCGGCGGGTGCGGCCGCGCCCTCGTTCCAGCGCGCGACGAACACGTTGGTGTCGTGCTGCCCCGGCGGCGTCGCGCGGTTCGACGAGAACGCGAGCCACTGCCCGTCCGGCGAGAACATCGGGAAGCCGTCGAATCCCTCGGCCGTCGTGACCCGCTCGAGGTTCGCGCCGGTCACGTCCACCGCCCAGATGTCGAACTCGCGCGGGCTGGGCGCGCCGTAGTTGCTGCTGAAGAGGATCCGCTTCTGCGACGGGTGCCAGTACGGCGCGAAGCTCGCCGAGTCGAGATACGTGATCTGCATCGGGTCCGAGCCGTCGGCGTTGGCGACGTAGATCTCGAGCTTCGTCGGCCGCACGAGGTTCTGCGCGAGGAGCGCCTTGTAGTCCTCGAGGTCCTTGCCCTCGGGGCGCGAGGCGCGCCACACGATCTTGGTGCAGTCGGCGTTGAAGAAGGCGCCGCCGTCGTAGCCGGGCGTGTTCGTGAGGCGCCGCACGTTCTTGCCGTCGGCGTCCATCCGGTAGAGATCGATGTCGCCGTCGCGCACCGAGGTGAAGACGATCGACCCGTCCTTGCCGCACACGGTGCCCTCGGCGTCGTACCCGGGCGTGTCGGTCAGCCGCGCGAGCGGGCCGCTGCCGTCGGCGTTGCCCCGGAAGATGTCGTAGTCGGGATAGAGCGCCCACACGTATCCCTTCGAGTGATCCGGGCGCGGCGGGCACGCGTCGCCGCCGAGGTGCGTGGACGCGTAGATGACCTCGCGGTCGCCCGGCAGGAAGAAGGAGCAGGTGGTGGCGCCCTTGCCGCTCGAGACCGGGGTGAACGTCGGCTGCGGCGCGAAGGGCTGCATCCGGCCGATGCGGTCGCACGCCTGCTGTCCGCCGCGCGCCTGGAGGATCAGCTGGTCGCCGGCCCACGACCAGTAGGCCTCGGCGTTCTCGCCCCCGAACGTGAGCTGACGCAGGTCCGCGAGGTGCGGCTCGTCGGGCCGCGCCGCGATGGGCGGTGCCTTGGGCGCTGCCGGTGACTGCGCGGGCTCCGAGCCGCACGCGCAGAGCGAGAGGAGGAGACTGACGACGATGGAACGGTCGGGCCGCATGCGAGAGGGGCCCAACGATACCACCGGCTTCGGCGCGCTACTTCGTGAGCGTCCCGTCCGGCGTGATGACGAAGTGGAAGTAGCTGTCGGTCGCGCCGGTCATGTAGTCGTACTCGTCGGCCACGATGGCACCGTCGCACCGCTGGGCGAAGACGGCGTAGCCGTAGTCGTACTTCGTGCTCGACAGCGGCGCCCCGCCGTTTCCGATGACCACCTCGCGAGACGCGGGCGGGCAGTTCGAGCCACACGCGGGGGTGCCGAGGTAGCTCGTCCAGTGGCCGTAGTTGTGATTGTGCCCGGTGAGCAGCAGCGTGTACGGGTTCTGCGTGAGCAGCGCGTCGATTCCCGCGACGCCCGGCGGCGGCGTGCTCGAGTCGGACGGCTCGTGACGGACGACGAACGTGTACGTGGTCTTCTGCGCCAGCGTGGTCTGGAGCCAGCTCTGCTGGGTGCTGTCCCACGCGTTGGCGGCCGTCACGACGAACTTCGCCGTCCACGAGTTGTCCATCGCGTTGACGTTGATCGAGTAGTACGGCTTCGACTGCGAGATCGGCGCCATCATCCCGCTGAGGAACGCCTGGAGGTTCGCCGTGTTCGTCCCGCCCTGGCCGGCCACGCAGTTGCAGTTGTCCGACGTGCTGCAGCCGCTGGCGACGCCGCACTCGTGGTTCCCCATCGCGGGGAAGAACGCGCCCGTGTAGGCTCCGCGCGCCTGCATGTACATGTCGATCTGCTGCGTGGCCTGCGAGTTACTGCTGGTGGACGAGAACTGGTAATCGCCCGTGCCGACGACGAGCGGCGGCTTCGGGCTGAGGGCCTCGATGTCCTGATAGATCTTCGTGATGACCGAGGTGGGGTAACCGCTGACGTCGTCCTCGTTCGGCGGCCGCGTGTCGCCGACGACGCCGAAGA
>DATJYG010000350.1:0-2982 GCA_035499695.1 Polyangiaceae bacterium | reverse complement strand
CCTCTCGACGGAAGACGGCGGCGCAGCGGGAGCAGAGCCGTCGATCTTCCTGGCTCTCGACGAGGTCGCCCCGGCAAGAGGGGCAACAGAACGACCAGGGCACCGCTCGACGTTCGGCCGGCGATGCTCCCATCTCTGCCTTTTTCGTGTAGTACCCGCGAGAGCGACGGACAAGCGCGCCGTCGGCCCCGTCGATAAGCTGCCGGACATGCTCGAGCCGCCGCGCGAGACGTCTTCGGCCTTCGACTCCGCCGCCCACCGATACGACGCGGACGAAGCGCGCAACCCCGCGTTCGAGCACATCCGCGCGCGCTCGTTCGCGCACCTGCGCCGCGCGTTCGCGCCCGGGTCCACGCTCCTCGAGATCGGGTCGGGCACCGGCACGGAGGCGGCGCGCCTCGTCGCGGAGCGCGGCTGCCGGGTCGCTTTGGTCGACGTCTCGCCGTCCTTGCTCGACGCGGCCGCGCGCAAGGTGACCGCCGCGAGGAGCGACGGGCTGCTCGGCCGTCACGTCTCGCCGGCCGCCTCGCTCGGAGATCTCGTCGCGACGTATGGCCGTGGGTTCTTCGACGGAGCGTACTCGAGCCTCGGCCCCCTCAACTGCGAGCCCCGCCTCGAGCCCGTCGCCGCCGGCCTCGCGGCGCTCGTGCGACCAGGCGGCGCGGTGGTCCTCTCGCCGATGAACCGCTGGTGCCTGACGGAGGCCGCCTGGTTCGCGGCACACCGGCGATGGCGCGAAGCCGCCCGGCGGTGGGGCGGACCCGTGCAGGCCAGCGTGTACCCGGGCGGACCGCGCACGGTCACGACCTGGTACTACTCGCGCCGCGAAGTGGTCTCCGCGTTCGGCGGCCCGTTCCGCCTCGAGCACGCGGAGGCGTTGCCGTTCCTCTGGCCGCCGACGTACCTCGGCTCGCTGGTCGCGCGCCACGCGACCATCTTTCGCGCCTTGGCCCCGATCGAGGAGCGCACTGCGTCGTGGCCCGTCTTGCGTGACCTCGGCGACCACGTGCTCCTGCGGTTCGCTCGACGCTGAGCGCGCCGGCCATGGCAAAAGACGGTGTCCTCGCGCTAGTGCACCGTCATCCAGGTACGGTTACGATCCACAGGCGACGGTGCACTAGTGCACCGCCGTCCATCCGGAATTAACGCTTGTGCCCGTCGGTTTGACGGGGCATGGGTCAGGTCATCAAGATCAAGTTGAGCGTCGAGGAGCGGGAGGAGCTGGAGGCGCTCGTGGGACGCCCCACCGAGGAGGCGGGCCTAGTGAGACGGGCACGTGTCATCCTGCTCAGCGACCGCGGAGTCAGCGGGCGGGAGATCGCCCTTCGACTCGATCTAACGCCGGAGCATGTGTCCAAGGTCCGGACCTGGTTCCGTAGTGGTGGAGTCGATGGGCTGCGGCGTCCGAGATCGGGACGCAAGGACCACGCGGTGCCCGCGGAGACCGTTGAGCGCATCGTTCAGCTTGCGATGTCTCCGCCACCGGCAGGGCGCAGTCGGTGGACGACGCGGCTGCTGGGCAGGGCGCTGGATCTGACGAGCGGCTGTATCTCGGATGTCCTCCGGAGAAACGGCCTCAAGCCGCACCTGGTTCGGACGTACAAGGTCAGTCGCGATCCGGAGTTCGCCGCGAAGGTGAGCGACGTCGTCGGCCTGTACCTCAACCCGCCCGAGCACGCCGTGGTGCTGAGCGTGGACGAGAAGACTTCGATCCAGGCGCTCCAACGCACGCAGCTTCCCCTTCCGTTGCGTTCGGGTCGCGCGGCGCGCCACACGCACGACTACAAGCGTCATGGGGTGGTGGACCTGTATGTGGCGCTGGAGATCGCGACGGGGAACGTCACGCATCGCGTGACCGAATCGCATACCGGCGCGGATTTTCTCGCGTTCATGAAGACCGTCGTGCGGCGCTATTCGAAGCAGGAGCTGCACGTCGTGCTCGACAACTCGTCCACGCACGGAACGCCGGACGTCAAGGCGTGGCTCGCCGCGAACCCGCAGGTGCACTTCCACTACACGCCGACGAGCGCGTCCTGGCTCAATCAGGTCGAAGGGTTCTTCGGCATCCTGGGCAAGCAGTCGCTCGGTGCCACCGACTTCCCATCAAAGCGTGCCCTGCGCGATCACATCGAGGCCTACATGCGGTCGTGGAACAAGTCCCCCACGCCCTTCGCTTGGACCAAACCCGCTGAAGCCATCATCAAGTCACACCGCAGAATGCTGAAGCGGATCTCGACGGCGGTGCACTAGCGAAGTCGCGGGAGCGACTTCGGGGTTTGGGCGAAGCCCAAGGAACGAATCTAGTGCAGCGTCTGCGGCCGGAACTTCGTTCCGGGTTCGGCTACGCCGAGCTCAGCGTTCGCCGAACCGCCGGTCCTAGATTCGTCGACGCGGCTACCGTCCCCCGTCGCCGCTCCCGCGGCGGCTCTGGTACGACTGGCCTCCTTGCCGTCACATCCCGGAACGAGCCTACGGCCAGCCGTACTAGGAGCTCAGAAGTCCCACCAGAGCGCCGCCGCGGGGGTAATGGACATCCCCGCGACGCTCGCGTGGACGCCGAGGTAGTCACCCGCCACGTTCATGTAGGCGGCGTCGGCCTCGAGGGCGACGTGGACGTGCCGGAACCCCGCTGCCAGGCCCACGAGGCCGCCGGCCCAGAAGCGCGTCGCGGAGAGCGAGACGGACGACATGCTCGGCACGCTCGACACCTGCCCGACGTCGACTTGTTCGCCGCCCCCGCGCACGCCGAGCCACACGGAGTAGAGGCCGCCGTCGCTCCCGAATCCGACGAGGACCGGCACGTCGCCGCCCCATCCGTGGGCCTGCGCGAGGTCGACGTTGGGGAGGTCGCCGGTGCTCTCGTGCCCGTAGAGGACGGCCGACCCTGCCGCGCCGACGGAGAGCGCCCAGTGGGGCGCGAGGTCGAATGCCCTGCGCACGTCGAGGCGCGCGGAGCGCCCCGTGTACCCGACGCCCGCCTCG